>CAZYWX010000061.1:0-9636 GCA_964651285.1 uncultured Methanoculleus sp. | reverse complement strand
ACAACGTCATCACCTTCAAGTTCGCGGTCAAGACGATGGCGCTGATGCGCGGCCTGCACGCGTCGTTCATGGCAAAACCAATCTACGGTATCTGTGGGAGCGGGATGCACACCAACGCATCGCTCGAGAAAGACGGCAAGAACGCGTTCTATGATCCTGCTACACCCCGACAGCTCTCAGAGACCTGCATGCACTTCATCGGTGGCCTCCTCAGGCACGCAAAAGCCATCACCCGGGTCGCAAATCCGACGATCAACTCCTACAAGCGACTGGTTCCCGGGTATGAGGCGCCCTGCTACATCAGCTGGAGCACCGGGAACCGTTCGGCCCTTGTTCGTGTCCCGGCTCCGCGTGGTAACAGCACCCGGGTCGAGTTACGGAGCCCTGACCCGACCTGCAACCCCTATCTCACCTTCGCCGCGATGCTCACTGCCGGGATGGAGGGTGTCAGAAAGCAGATCGAACCCCCGGCAGGCATCGATACGAACATCTTTCATATGACGCCTGAGGAGCGGGCGCGCGCCGGGATCGAGACACTCCCCCGGGATCTCTATGATGCCCACCAGGCCCTGCTTGCCGATGACCTCATCTGCAGGGCGCTTGGCTCTCACGTTGTCGATGCCCTTACGTGCGTCACAGAGGCTGAGTGGGAGTCCTACCGGACGGCGGTCCATCCCTGGGAGCTCGACCGCTATCTGGCGACATATTAACTCATCTCCGGCTGTTCTGCGTTACCCGGGCTTGGGGTGGGGATTGGGTGTACCTCACCCCCGAAGTTCCAGGTGGGGTTTGTGTGGGGCACAGGGGTACCGATGAATGCCGATGAACCTGGCTTCTTCTCTGCAGGACCAGGGTCGCGGGTTTTTTATCCTGGCGATGGCGATTGGAGGTCCGAGGGGATCGGAAGTGTGCTTTGTCCCATTACAGCATGCTAGAAAACGTGAAAAAACGTGAATGGTTCCCTGTGGGCTCTTCGTAACGCCGGAGTAGTGCGGGGGCGAGGGGGGGTTTGGCCCCCTTCTGGCAGAGGGATTTCCGGACAACCTTCAGGATTTCTTGCTGACGTCTGGCTCAGCAGCACTGCTGCCTGCCGCCAGGTTCTTCCCCTTCGAGGAGGAGCCTGCCGAAGAGGATCCGTTCGAGCACAGCAGCCACGTATTTCACCTGCTGCGCCGTCTCCATATCCTCATAGCGGTGGATATCAGCATAGACCTGCAGGCGGACGAGGCCAAACCGTAGGCGGTCGAGATCGTCGTCATCGAGTTCTGACGCCTCGTGGTAGATGGGCTCAAGCAGGAAAGGGAACTCGTTAAAGTCCTCAAGTGCCTGCACGATCCTCACAAATACCGGGAGAGGGTCTCCCTGCCCGGCAAGAATCCGCAAGCAGTCCATATTTACTCCTCGATCTCTTCAATAAGGGCTTCCATGATGGCGTCGAAACTCTTCCAGGTCGGGTTGTTCGCGGTCCCGACATGCTTGATGATGAATGGCCGTCCTTCGTCTGCTGCCTTCCGCATCTCGGGGTCGAGCGGGACGGCACCGAGGAAGGGTACACCGAGTTCCTTTGCTTCCTTCTCGCCACCACCCTTGCCGAAGATCTCGATCTCCTCTTTACAGTGAGGGCAGACAAACCCGCTCATGTTCTCCACGATCCCGAGCACCGGAAGCTCAAGCTTCTTGATGAACTGAGCTGCTTTGCTCGAGTCAAGGATTGCCACATCCTGCGGGGTGGTGACGATGACCGCGCCGGCGATGTTGGGGGCGAGCTGGGCGACGGTGAGCGCCTCGTCACCGGTGCCTGGCGGGAGGTCGACGATCAGGTAGTCGAGGTCGCCCCAGTTGACATCTTCCAGGAACTGCCTGATTGCGGCCATCTTCATGGGACCACGCCAGATCACGGGGGTGTTGCGTTCAGGGAGCAGGAACGCCATGGAGACGACCGCGAGGTTGCCGGTGACCCTGACCGGTTCTATGGTCTTCCCGTCAAAGGACTGGAGGCGGGCGCTCTCGATGCCGAGCATCTTCGGGATGTCGGGGCCATGGATATCGAGGTCGATGAGTCCGGTGTTATACCCGCGGTTGGCAAGGGAGTAAGCGAGGTTTGCCGAGACCGTGCTCTTCCCGACACCACCCTTCCCGGAGAGAACAAGGACGACGTGCTTCACGTTGATATCGGCCTTTGGGGGGAGACCCTTTGGGGCCTCCTCGTTTCTCGGATCATCGCAGGTGGTTGCAGACGGGCAACCGGCACAGTTCCCGGTGCACGTATCGTTATTTGTTTCGTTCGTTTGAGCCATCAGAAATATCCTCCATGGTATTATTGTATCCTGCAGTCAGGACTATCTGGAGCTATTATGTATTTAATGACAAGTCTCACAAAAAGGTATAGTTGAGGGCAAAATAATCACGTCCGGCCGTCGGGATGCTCTCCGTTGCGTGGTTTTATCCTCCGCCGACAGGGGGGAAGAGAGCGATCGTATCGCCATCCTCAAGGGGCGTCTCAAGACCTCCACTGAAGTGGATGTTCCTGCCGTTCTTCAAGATGGTAATGGAGGATCTGAGATCTCCGGCATCGGTGAAGAGGGCGTTACCCAGGCCCCGATACCGCGTCGAGAGGGCCGCGAGCAGGTCCCCGACCGTCGATCCTCCAGGGATCTCCACCTCGTCTTCAGCCGGGACGATATCCCGGAGCGTGGCAAACGTTCTGATCGTCACCCTGATGGTATCCCCTCCATCGCGCTCCTTCTCCCGTACGTCCGGTCGATGGTAGTACCGGGACCCCATCAATGTTGTCCTCGGCGCGGTGCCCCGCAGTCATGAAATGACCACACTCTCCGGCAGTCTTATTATCCCTGAGTGATGTCCGGGGTAACGGTGATCACTTCATGAACGGCTATGCAGGGAAGATCCTTCATGTCGACCTTGCCAGAGAGCGGACGGTAGAGGAGCCTCTTCCCGAAGACTGGAGACGAATGTATATCGGAGGCAGGGGGGTTGGGGTTCGCATCCTCCTGGATATGGTGAACCCGGGCATCGACCCCCTCGGCCCTGAGAATGTGCTGATATTTGCCACCGGGCCGTTCGCGGGGAGTGGCCTTCCGCTGGGGTCGCGGTATGGCATCGTCGCCAAATCGCCGTTGACCGGGACCGCGACCAGCACGAACTCAGGCGGGAAGTTCGGCACCAGCATGAAACGTGCCGGGTATGATGCGGTCGTGATCAGGGGGCGGGCAGAAAGACCGGTCTCCCTCATCCTTGATGACGGGCATGCTGAGATCAGAGACGCCTCAGCGCTCTGGGGAATGATGACCGGCGAGGCGACGGCGGCGATCCAGGAAGGTATCGGCGATCCTGACCTGAGCGTGGCCTGTATCGGTCCAGCCGGCGAGCGCCTCGTCAGGTTTGCCAACGTCATCAACGAGACCTCTCGGGCTGCCGGGCGCGGGGGCATTGGTGCTGTGATGGGGTCTAAGAACCTGAAGGCGGTCGCTGCCCGGGGAAGCGGTCGGATCACCGTTGCCGACCGTGACCGGGTCCTCACCCTTAAAACCGGGCTCGCGAAGAAGATCCGGGAGAACGGCATATCAGGTGAAGGATTGCCCAGGTTCGGGACGGCGGTCCTCGTCAACATCATCAACGAGAACTACATCCTCCCAACCCGGAACTTCCAGAGCAGCCACTTCCCCGCGGCAGAGAATGTCTCGGGCGAACGGATGGCTGACACCATCCTCACCAGGAAGATAGGGTGCCAGGCCTGCATCATCAGGTGCGGTCGCGAGGTCCAGGTCGGGGGAAGAGAGATGGCCGGCCCTGAGTACGAGACGATCTGGGCGTTCGGCCCCGACTGCGGAATCGACGACCTTGCTGCCATCTCAGAGGCCAACACGCTTGCAAACGACCTTGGGCTTGACACGATCTCTGCCGGGGCGACGATCGCCTGTGCCATGGAACTCTCTGAGAAGGGTTATATCGCCGAAGAGATCCGGTTTGGCGATGCAGAGCAGATGGTCGACCTTGTCCGCAGGATGGGTTATCGTGAGGGTATCGGCGACGAACTCGCGGAGGGTTCTTTTCGTTTCGCAAGGAAGCACGGGCACCCTGAACTCTCCATGAGCGTCAAGCGCCAGGAACTCCCTGCCTACGATCCCCGGGGGCTGCAGGGGCACGGGCTTGCCTACGCAACATCTGTCAGGGGTGGCGACCATGTCTACGGCTACATGATCGCCCCCGAGGTGCTCGGGTCACCGGAGAAGCTCGACCCCTACTCGAATGCCGGAAAGGCGGTATGGACGAAGACGCTCCAGGACCTCACCGCGTTCATCGACTCCTCAGGGGCCTGCCTCTTTACCTCGTTCCCGTTGGGAGCGGCTGATTATGGGGCCGCGATCTCGGCGGTCACCGGGTATGATATCGATGCCGGCGAGGTGCTCAGGATCGGTGAACGGATCTGGAACCTGCAGAAGATCTTCAATCTGAGGGTCGGGTGCACCAGGGATGACGATACCCTGCCGCCGCGCCTCCTCAGAGAACCGCTTACCGAGGGGGCCCCGAAAGGTCGGGTCTGGGAACGGGAACCCCTGCTCGATGAGTATTATCGTGTCCGGGGATGGGACCGGGAGGGTCGTCCCACGCTAGAAAAACTCCGTGACCTTGGTATTGAGGTGGAGGTGGTCCCTCTTCCATGACTGTGATCTCCCTCTGCAGGGCCTGGTGCGGTACCCCTGGACCCTGTCGGAGATCCTGGTGTGCGCAGATGATCCCCTTGTCCTTCTTGCAGGTGGCAGTGGCAAGTCTTCGTGCCGCCGCCCAAGATCGGAGTGGTGGACTATAGAGGCCTGATTCTGCCTTCTGGTCCATCCAGAACCGGTATATACCATCGGCGCCAACCACACCGCTATGGAACTGAAAGAGCAACTCACCGGTGTCCCGGGGATGCTCAGGCCGTTCAAGGCCTACCTCCGCGAGGCAGGGCTTGCCCCTGGTGACCAGGTTGTCTACTACGGGTGCCCCGGCACCTGCACCCCCTTCATCGAGCTCCTGGGGTTTGCCGTCCGCGACCTCCCCATGGAACAGGTTTATGTACCCTACATGGACGAGACGGCGGCAAAAGAGATCCGCCTGACCGGGGGCGTCGGGATGCAGATCTCTGGTGACGCGAACAACGTTGACCCAACGGTGATCGTCCTGATGGGGGGTCTTGCGATGCCTGGCGTTCCGGTCACAAAAGAAGAGGTTCAGGAGGCTGTCGGTGCTCATCCCGGGGCGTCGCTCGTGGGCGTCTGTTTCATGCAGATGTTTGAGAAAGCAGGCTGGCTCGACGCGTTTGAGTTTGACCGGGTCATCGATGCAACCCTTGATCCGGTCAGGGTCTGGGGGTAGTGGGGGTAGGCGTCCGGTCAGGCGACGCCGGGGTAAGGGAGATGGGTGGCGTGGGCGGCCGGGCGCACCTCTGGAGGGTGAACCTGAAGGCGGCACCGCGTTCAGAATGACCGGGCACCCGGTCCTCGACCCTGATGCTTCCACCATAGCGTTCAACGAGCATCCGTGTGATGTAGAGCCCGAGCCCTTTCCCGCTCCTGCGATTCGTGCCACGTGAAAAACGGCTGAAGAGGAGGGGTTTTACCGGGTCGGGCACCCCCGGCCCGGTATCCTCGACCGAGACCTCGACCATTCCTTCGTTCTCCTCGAGAGAGACCCTGACCTCAACTCCAGGCTCTCCGAACTTGATGCTGTTGCTGATGAGGTTTGTGAAGACCTCAGGGAGGAGATCGTCGGCCATGACCCAGACGGGCTTTTCGTCGTAGATGATTCTGGTGTCTGGATGGTGGGCGATCTCTGCTCTGATGACCGCATCAAGGTCTACCGGCCTCGTAGCCGTCTCTCCTGAGTGCAGACGCCTGATCGTCGTGACATTCTGGATGATCTCGATGCTCCGACTAATGCCGGCCCTGAGTTTCTGGACCATCTCTCTTTCCTTCCCCTCCAGCATCTCGAGAAGCAGGTCGGTGTAGCCCAGAGCGACGGCGTTGGCGTTGTTGATGTCGTGTGCCATGATGTCAAGGTAGAGGTTTGCCTCGTCATGCGCCGCCCGCAGTTCCTCCTCGGCCTTGATCCGGTCGGTGATATCAGAGCCTGACCCGATCAGCCCGATCGGCTGGCCGTCATCGTCGGTGAGCACGGTATCCTGCCACGCAAGGACCAGCACGTCCCCTCCCCGTGCAACGACCGGGTTTTCCTGCCGGCCCGGGGGAGCGATGCCACCGGTGATGGTGGCATCGAAGACCCGTTGTCGCTCATCCCGGAGCGCCTCCGGGACGAGGGTCTCGAACCAGTCTCTCCCGAGCAGTTCATCTTCCCGGTAGCCGAGCATCTCACAGCCATGGCGGTTGATGAGCTGGATGGTATGGTCCGGGTTGATGACGACGAAGAGGACGCCCGTCACGTCCAGGTAGCGCTGCATCAGGTCACGCTGTTTCTTCACCTCGCGTTCCCGTTTTTTGAGCTGCTCGGAGAGGGAGGCGACGACGAAAGCGATCGCAACGAAGACCAGGACACGTGTGTAATCGTTCAGGGTCGGCAGGTCAGGGCTGAAGAAGAAGGTTCCAACGATGACGAGCCCGCCGAGGAAGAGCGCGACCGGAATGCTCCGCTTCTCCCACCAGAGCGCGGTCAGGATGATGGGGATGTAGAAAAAGTGCGAGAAGACGGTCCCCAGCATCAGGACGGCGTGGAAGTAATATGTCAGGATGACTGATATGGCAAGGAGTGCCGTAAGAACAACCATCCGCTGCCGTTCGGTAAGGGTAATCACCGGGACCACCTTGGCGCCCAGATATATATGACATCTAATATAAATACGATTGTATGATCTGGTTACGGGTGTTCCTATGAGTTCCTGGTGATTTCGGCCGGGGTGAGCCTGATTTGCGGGGATGGAACTGGGTTACTGGATGAAGCCTTATGAGGTGCTGCCCCGGGTTGCGGGCATACGCACCAACTTCAGGTATGGAGATTTTGCAGAGACTACTCTCAATTCAGTAGACGGGGTCGATCCGGGTTCTCTGGTAGGTCTGCGGTCAATCGCTGTCCTCCCTCGAGGTCAGTCGTGATCACTCCCCGGGGAGCAAGGGATGGGAGCCTGACCTCGTTTTGTTCCCGGGGATGCCCTCCCGGGCACGGTTTTCCGGCGGGTATCAATCCACCACACCCCGCTCCCACCCGGTCTCCCATTCCTGTTGTGGTTGGCCAAGCCCGATCCCTGCCATTCCCTGTGAGTCCGTCCGGCACCGGATATCACCAGATCGCATGAAAATATGGTGGTGCGCGGCCCGTGTCTACGTGTTCCAGCGGATGCTCTGCAGACTTCATACCGGGCAAGGCAAGGGTTCGACAAAGGCCAGGTCTCTGCGGTATCAGCAGGGATGCCGGCACCTGGTGGTAGCGCCGGCGGGGGTGGACCGACGGAAAGATGGGGGGGCGCAGGATGCGGTGCAGGAGACGGCCTTGACCACTCATCCCCGAAGATGGTGCCCCGCGTCCCTTTGCCGGGTTCGACGATCAGGAATTTTTCCGGATTCAGACCGGCTTTCTACAAACATTCTATCTTTATTAATTCACAGAACAAAACGTATCTCATTCATCCGCTTCAGGCGAAGCGGCTGTTCGCAGGCCCGCGTCACATGAAGGGATATTGGAGCGTACCCGTGTCATTACCCGCTCCCAGGTTGTCAGAGATGCCTGAGAGCGGCAGATGCCCGGGATCTCCCGGTGCCACGTGAACGCATCCGCAGGTGAACCCGTGTCAAGAGATCTTATCATATCACTGAGAGCGATGGGCTACGCAGATACCGAGATCCCGGCTCTGGTGGGGTCGTTTCCCCCTGCTGTCGTCGAGTATCTGCAGGATTTCAGGACGCAGGAAGTCCGCGATATCATCGAGACCCTCCTCTACATTTACATCGCCCTGAACAGCTCGTCATCCCGGGGGGAGGGGGAGGGCGTGGTCGAACAGAGTTGTTATGCCTACACGTCAGGGCCGCTCTTTGCACTCAGGGAGGTCAACCTCATTGAGTCGGTCTCCTGGCACGGCATGACCGTGATACGGGCGACTCCTGCTGGTGAAGCGATCGCCCGGCCGCTGGTGGAGGCCCGGATCCGTGCGCTTGATATCCCCGGTCTGGCCCGTGACATCCACGCGGCGGTCCCGGCCCTCCTCGCAGGGACCGTGAAGGGCCGTTACGTCAACAAGACCTTCCCCTCGACCCTCCCCCGCACCGAAGAGACGTTCATCGGTTTCCTGCTCAATAACAACCCCGCGCTCTTTGAGGAATGTGAGCGGTTCGCCGCACGGCTCAAGGCTGCCGGGTGCGCTGTCCTCGCCTACGCCTATGACCTCGATGGGTTCAGACCCGAAGGCGTTGTCTACACTTTCCCACCTGAGTTTGCCTATATCCTCAAAGGTATGCTCGAGACGATCGAGCCAGAGGTCAGGGAACACTACGACATCCTCCTTGAGTCGTTCCACTCGACGTTCACCGTCCTGCGCTACCTCGCCTCTGGTGAGGACTACGACCGTATCAGAGCATCGTCAGCCCACCGCCGAGAACTGGCACGGGTGCTCGGGCTGCTCACCGACGCGGTTCATATCCTGGAACTGGTGCCGCAGGATGACGGGGTCGATCTCGCCCGGTTTATCATCAAGGACCGTGACCTCTACGACGCACGCCTCCGCGACCTCGGGCGGGCGTTGATGGCCGATGTTGCCACAAAGGTCGTCATCGACCGGTCGGTCTCCCCCGAGCCCGCGTCTCTTCGTGAGGAGAGGCCCACTACCTTCCTCGAAATTCAGACCCGGGAGCCTGCCGCGCCCCTGGCTGAGATTGAAGAGGATGAGGTGGCGGTGATGGAAGAGGACGACCAGGACGACACCCTCTTCGCCGATGAGGAAGAGGATGACACGGAGGAGGAGAGACCGCTTGCGTCGCTTCCCGCGACCCGCCCGGGCGGACTTGATATCTTCCTCGGTCACGCTCAGGACGGGCGGCGGGTCTACTGGTCGCCGGGGATGCTCAATAACGGTCATATGATCATCCTCGGGGGTTCGGGCGCCGGCAAAACCGAGACCATCAGATGTATCGCACTGGAACTTGCAGCGCGGGCGATGCCGGTCGTCATGATCGACTTCCACGGAGACATGGCCCCGAGCATCGGGGATATCAGGACCTACAAGATCCGCGAGGGCGGGGAGTACTACTTCAATCCGCTTGAACTTGATCCTGCCATCGACGAGATCACTCCCCTCCGTGCCACATCTGACTTCGTCGACGCGATCTCCATCAACTTCCCGACGCTCGGTATCCAGCAGCGTCGCAAGATCAAGAATATCATCAAAGACTGTTACCGTATGTCAGGGATCACAGGAAAAACCGAGACCTGGACACGGGTACTTGACTTCGATGAGATCGAAGGAGAGATTATGGCCTGCGAGGACGAGACGATCCCGGCCTACCTCGAGGATATCTTTGACTACAAACTCTTCTCGGGGGAGAAGAAGATCTCCATCCCCACCATCCTCTCTGGCGGGATCACCCATATCAACTTAAACGCCCTCCCTGAGAACCTGCGCTACCTCTTTGC
>CAZYWX010000060.1:0-9691 GCA_964651285.1 uncultured Methanoculleus sp. | reverse complement strand
TCTTCCTCTTCCACCTCAAGTTCGTCCAGGAACGGCATCAACCCTTTGATCGAGGGTACCGATCCCCCTTCTCCTTCCCTGACCTCCTCGTAGGCGACGATCTCGATGATCAGCGGGAGTTCGTCCAGGCGCCGGGCAAAGAGCGGGTCCGACTCGGTGGCAAACCGGATGAATGCATCCAGCCTGACGAACGGCCGGTCCAGGTCGGGGACGTCATGATACTCCTGCAGGTCTTCCTGGATTGTGGACTCCCGGGCCAGATCTTCTTCAAAGTAGAGGTAGATCTGAAAATGGTGACGTTTTCCAAGATTCTCAAGTTCCCGGATCTCGATCTGAGCTCCCGGGACGATCCCACGTTCTACCAGGTCTTCTGGGAACGCCGGGCCTTCCTGTGGAACGGTCGGACTCTTCATACTATGGAGAAGGCCGGGAGAGTAGAAAAATGCACCTCCTGGTCGCCTGAATTCTGGCCGGGAACCACAACCCCGGGCCAGGGGCAAACCTTATACCCCGATGGCTCGAGATGAGCGTGAGGTGGCCGTATGGCAGGAACGGATCAACCGGTGCCGGGAGGACGGGTCCCGGGCCCCGACCGGGAGAAGAGGCTCCACCGCTACCTGGCGATGCTGGAGTCCGGGAATCTGAATGAACGGTGGCGGGCTGCGGAGGCGCTCGGGGAGCTGCGAGACCGTCGTGCGGTGCAACCGCTGATCCGGGCGCTGGATGATGAGTATGCCGATGTCCGGTGGAAGTCGGCGAAGGCGCTCGGGTATCTCGATGACCGCAGGTCTGTGCTTCCGCTGATGCGCCGTCTGGAGGACGAGAGTTCCTGGGTCCGGATGGGCGCAGCCTGGGCGCTCGGGAGTATCGGCGACCCCCGGGCTGTCGAGCCGCTGATCCAGATGCTGGATGACCCGAAACCTCGCGTCCGGAAGACGGTGGCCTGGGCGCTGGGGCGGATCGGAAACCCCCGGGCCCGGGAACCCCTGGTGCGTCTCCTCGACGACCCTGACCGCGACGTCAGGCTGGCAGTCAGGCAGGCGCTCGATGAAATCGGGACTGAACGCGAGATCCCGAGCGTCTGAGAAGACCGGTTCGGGGTCGTTTCAGGACGCCCCCGGCGGGGGGAGGCGACCCCTCCCGCGCGGGGTCGTGCGCAGAGGGGTCCTGCTCTGCAACCAGCAGATCCCCCGCTCTTCCCAATCCTGCACCAACGCATCTCCGTCCTTCTTCTGCCCCGCACCGGTCTTCAATTCCTGGAAACCTCCCGTCATCGGCCTGATTATTCCGATCAATTTATATAGGTGGTGTTCTGGAGGTTACCTCATGGATTTTTTCATGCTGTGCGCCATCGAAGAGGCCGAAGCAAGCCTGCAGGAAGGCGGGATCCCGGTCGGCGCGGTGCTGGTGCGTGACGGCAAGATCCTCGGACGGGGACGGAACCGCCATATCCAGCGTAACGACCTCATGCTCCACGCCGGGATCGACTGTCTGAGGAACGCCGGGAGGATCCCGAACTACGCAGAGTGCACGCTCTACACCACCCTGATGCCCTGCTACCTCTGTGCAGGCGCGGTCGTCCAGTTCGGGATCGGGAAGGTCATAGCAGCCGAATCAGAAAACTTCGCCGGGGCCCGGGAGTTCCTCGAGGTGCACGGGGTCGAGGTGCTCGACCTGAACCTCGCGGTCTGCAGAACGATGATGCGTGCGTTCATCGAGACGCACCCCGGGGTCTGGTATGAGGGGTAGGAAAAGGTATCGAGCTGGTCTGACAAAAAAAGGGTTATCGGATGACAAGCAGCGGTGGCCTGACCGCGCCGCCGATCTGCTCAAGCAGGGTGCTGATCCGGGCCTTCCCGCTCTTGCCAAAAGCGCCCATGACAACCAGCCCGTAGTCACCGGAGTTTGCCTCCTGGAGCACCTCATCCCTGATATGCCCCTCCACGATCTTTGCTGAACACGCGATCCTCTCTTCCCTGTAGCGGGAGAGCAGGCTGGCGATCTCCTCCTCGATGTTCTTCCGCATATCGTTCCAGATCTGTTCCTCGTAATCTTTCATCAGGTCACAGACGCCGCTCTGGGTACAGAAGTTGAACGCCATCGCTTTGGCTTCTGCGATATCCAGCACCGAGAAGAGGACTACCCCGGTATTCTTCCGCTTTGCAAGTCCTATGGCATGGAGAGCCGCTTTCTGGCTCCATTTTGAACTGTCGATCAGCACAAGTATCTTCTTCATAATCTCAAAACCTCATAGCACAAACTTCAACCAGAGCACGCCAAGACCCACCGCAACCGTCACGAAGAGCACGAGCATCCCGATCTTCATGAAGTCAATAAAGGTGATCTCCATCCCCTCACGCTCGGCGATACCGATAACCACGACGTTTGCCGAGGCCCCGATGATGGTCCCGTTCCCGCCGAGGCATGCACCCGTGGCGAGCGCCCACCAGAGCGGATAGATATCCATCGTTGCTCCCAGGTCGTGGATGAGCGGGATCATCGCCGCGGTCAGGGGGATGTTATCCACGATCGCCGACGCGAGAGCCGCAAACCAGGTCACGATGAACATCGCCTCCCCGGTCGAGGAGACGTTCTCGATCATGAGCGTGGCGATGTTGGCGATGACGCCGGTCTCGACGAGAGCGCCGACGACGACGAAGAGTCCGCCGAAGAAGAAGAGGGCGGGCCACTCGATCTTCTCAAAGATCTCTTCAGGCGACTGTCTGCTCCAGAAGAGGAGGATCGCTGCCCCGATCAGGGCCACCTCGGCAGGCTGCAGTCCCATCGCCGGGTCGACGAAGGGCAGGACGAGGTGCAGGATGGCGCCGATGCGATCGTGGATGAAGAAGAGGAGGACCACGAAGGCGATGACGATGACCGACTTCTTGAAGAGCGACCGGTCGACGATCGCTGCCCGCTCGTCGAGTCGGTCAAGCGTCCTGATCATCTCCTGCTTCTCGTCAGGGCCCACCTTCATGGACCGGCCGTAGAGGAGGTACATCATCAGGATGAGGATCCCCATATTGATGGCCATGATGGGTCCGAGGTGGATCAGGAACTCGTTGAACGTCAGTCCTGCAGACGATGCGATCATGATGTTTGGGGGGTCGCCGATGAGGGTCGCTGCCCCGCCGATGTTGGAGGCGAAGATCTCGGTGAGCAGGAGCGGGATGGGGTTGAGTTTCATCACCTTCGAGACGTAGAGGAGCATCGGGGTGATGAGGAGGACCGTCGTGACGTTATCGAGGAACGCGCTCAACACCGCCGTCACGAGTGCAAAGAGGACGAGAACCCTGACCGGGCTTCCTTTTGCGAGTTTTGTCGTCCGTATGGCGATGTACTCAAAGAGACCGCTCTTCCGTGCGGTGTTGACGATGATCATCATCCCCATCAGGAGGAAGATCGTCCCGAAGTCGATGTAGTGCAGGACCCCGTCCCAGGAGATGATCCCGATGAAGACCAGGATCGCCGCCCCGATCATGGCGGCGACCGCCCGGTGGATCCGCTCATCGATGATGAGCGCGTAGGTGAAGAGGAAGACCGCTATCGCGATCAGTGCAACAATTTCCATTGTGGCACCTATCAGTAGATGAGCGCTGGCGTCTCCACCCGCTGACAGATGCGCAGGACGAGCGGGCTGATCGAGACGTCGGTCGACTCACCATCACCGTAGCGCCGGCAGATCGCGATGAGGTCGTAGTTCTTTGCCATCTGGACGACATCATCGCCTTTATGCCCGACGAACATGCGCGTCTTGACCGTGAATCCGTGTCGCTGGAGTTTGGCCGTGGCCTGTTTGAGCAGTTCCTGGCCGTACTCCTCCTTCTTTTCCCGGAATTCCACTGTTGCCGCGTGATCTAGCGCCTGTTCGAGGATCTCGATCACCCTGCTATCGGTGATATAGGCAAGCGAGATGGTGGCGTCATAGGCCGAGAGCACCTCGATGACGTCATCGGTGATCTCATGGACGAAGAGATCGAGCGGTACCAGGACGGACCGGATCTCGGGGACGAGCATCTCCTCTTCGGTCAGCAGGAATTCGCTGTAATCCTTGAGGACAGCGTTGTAACGTCTCCCGACGATGTCCTTAAATTTTCGTTGAATCAAGGAGGAAGAGTATCCCATTGTTTTATCACACCTACGTTTTCTGGAGATCCCTTAAATACTTTGGTCAGCCTGCCCCCCGTCCCTGCAGGCACCTTCTGCTTCCGGTTTGGCGGCGATTCTCCCCGGGAGGTCTGCTGCCGGGGGGGAGTCGCGTTCATCCTTCTTCCTGCGATTCCAGGAGTTCCTGGCAGGCCGGGCAGAGCATCTTCCGCTTCCGGTCCAGTTCATCCAGCGTCTGCGGCCGGAACATGACACATTCGGGGTTCTGGCAGTGTCCGAGGCCGAGGAGGTGCCCGATCTCGTGTGCTCCCTCTTTTGCGGCCCGGTCGATCAGGTCGTCGTCGTCCGGGATCCTGCCATAGTAGTCGTTCCTGAGACGGGCGGTTGAGATGATGGCGACGTTGCTTGTCGGTCGTGCGAGGCCAAAGACGAAGTCGCACCCGTTGACGTAGAGGTCGCGTGGGGTGACCAGCAGCAGCGGCCCGGGGATATCGTATCTGCGGGTGAGGGTATCCTGCAGGCGGTCCAGGATCTTTTGAGCATCGTGCTGGTTGCGGTTCCGGTCGTAGCCATCGATGAGGACCGAGTATTCGACGAGCTCGGTCTCCCTCCCGAGGATCATGGCGATCATCCTGGCGACCGGGAGCTCGATACCCTCCGGTGTCTGCTGGTCCCAAAGAATATTGATGCTCATTCCCTAATCTCTAGGGAATGTGTCACCATAAACATATTGAACGGAGCATCGGGGAGTATATTGCCAGCCGCTACCGCCGGGTTGTGGAAGTGGGTATCGGCAACAATCCTGATGCGGCCCTGGTGATCGCGGCGGCCGGACGGCGTATCCTCTGCACCGACATCAGGTCTGATCTCTCGTATGCAGGGCTCACCGTGGTGACTGATGATATCTTCGAGCCTGATCTCAGGCTCTACGCGGGGGCTGATCTGGTCTATGCTGTGCGGCCCGGGGTGGAGGTGGTCCCGCCGTTGATCTCGCTTGCCCGTCAGGTCAACGCTGATCTTCTGGTCTACCATCTGGGTTACGAGGTCTACGGCGATGGGGGCGAGATTCTGGATTGCGGTCCGGTGCTCCTTCACTGCTACCACCGCCAGACCCCCTGAATGCCCCCCCCGTCCACCTAGAACAGCGTCGCCTGCCCCGGGGGGAGGTTTGGTCCTGGCTCTTCCGGGTCCGGGTCACCGGGCGGGTCGTCGTCGTCCCCGGCCTTCTTCCCCCTGCCAGAAACCTTCTTCTTCTCCCGCGCCCGTTCCCGCGCCTTCTCCTCTTTTGCCACCTCCCTGACCACCTTCCTGGCCCGGGCCGTATCATGGATAACGAGGTTCACCTCATCGGCGTCCAGGTCAAACTCGCGGACATACCGGGCCGGATCCCGCTCAACGAGGATGCTGATCGCGGTAAAATAATCTTCGCGCAGGGCGGTCTCCGGGACATGCAACATCCTGCTGAGCTTCCTGGCAAGCCCGGCCCTGACCGTCTTCTGTTTCCGTGCAGCCCCCATCTTCCGCCATCGCTCAGGCGGCATAATGCGACCATGGACGCCACACCCCCCGGCGGCGTCAGCGACGCCGATGAGCATGACCGCGCTCGCATACCGCCAGAGGGTGTAGTACTGCCGCCGGAACGTCCTGCCGATATACTCATCAGCCCGGGAAAGGTAGGCGTAACCCTTCGCCCGGGACGCACCGTCGGGTATGTGGCCCAGGTTCCCTTCAAGCCACTGCTCGACCGTCTCCGGGGTATCCTCAACCTCCAGCCCCAGCCTGAGCAGTTCGGTATCTGTTCTCTGCCCTTTCAAGACCCCCCCCACAAGCTCAAAGATGGTGGACCGCTCATCCTTCGCCGAGGTGTGGATATCGCCCGGCTCCAGGTGATCCTGGCCGATGGCTGCGGCGTAGAGCATATTCACCGCCGATCGCATATCACCACCAGCACGGCTGGCGATAACATCGAGCACCGCCGGGTCACAGGTCACGCCCTCCGCGGCAGCGATCTGGCGGAGACGGGGCACGATCGAACGGGCCTGGATCGCCCTGAACTGCACCGGTTCCGTGGCAGATTTCAGTTCCCGGGAGATGGCGTAGTAATCGTTTGCGATCAGGATAATCGGTTGCTGGGATGCGGCGATGATATCCACGATCGCCTTCACCCCGCCACGGTCAGCCTGCCCGTGGAGGTTATCGGCCTCATCCAGCAGGATGAGTTTATGGCTCGCGCCCGAGAGAGTGGCTGTCGTGGATCCCGCGCCTGCCACGCGCTCAAGGGCCTGCCGGGTCCGCTGGTCAGAGGCGTTGAGCTCGATCACCTCCCAGTTCATATCGTTGGCAAGGGCGTGCGCGGCCGTGGTCTTGCCGATACCGGGCTTCCCGTACAGGAGAAGGGGTTTCTTCTGCGGCGACCAGTCTCGCGCCCACTCATAGATCTGCCTGATGGCACTGGAGTTCCCCACAATCTCCTTGAGATGCTGTGGCCTGTACTTTTCCGCCCAATCCATACCTGATCCCTTGGGCGGGGAGCATCAAAAAGAGATCCCCGGCGCCGGTACCGCCGGACGTGGGCTGACGGTGTCCGGGGTCCACGAGCAGAGTGCATATTACCGGTGAATCAAATACATTATCTTTGATGAGGCCGAATACCATTAAGAAAAGTGGAGTGTTGATGTTCTTGTGGTGAAAGATTGCTCCACAGATACGGTAGCACAGGCCGTCAGAGACTACGAAGGCGTTACCCGGAAGCGGGTTATCGGGGAGATGGTCCGGTTTCTCCGGGTCGAGAACCCCGATGTTATTGCTTCGTTCGGGGAAGACGCTGCTGTCATCCGGCATAACACGGAGGATGTGCTGTTGCTTGCGGCAGATGGCATCTGGAGCAAGCTCATGGAGGCTGATCCGTTCTGGGCCGGGTACTGTGCCGTGCTGGTGAATGTTCATGATATCGCTGCCATGGGCGGGAGGCCTGTTGCGATGGTTGATGTTCTCTCGGCGACCGACGAGAGGATCCGCGATGAGGTGACCCGGGGTATGGTTACCGCGTCGGTGCAGTTTGGTGTTCCGATCGTGGGTGGACACCTGCATCCAGACACACCCTACAGTGTTGTGGATGTGGCGATCCTGGGGACGGCCAGAGCGGATCAGGTCATCTATTCAGCTACCGCAGAGGAGGGTGACCGGGTGGTTGCGGCGATCGACCTCGATGGCCGGATCCATCCCTCGTGCTGTTTCAACTGGGATTCGGTCACGATGAAATCTGCAGAGGTGGTGCGGGCGCAGATCCAGGTGATGGCTGACCTCGGGCGGGATCGTCTGGTGACGGCCGGCAAGGACATCAGCAACCCCGGGATCATCGGGACCCTGGGCATGCTCCTTGAGATGAGCGAGAAAGGTGCGGCGATCGACCTCGATACGATCCCGCGACCTGACCTCTCAGCGATAGGGCTTCCGTTTGAGCAGTGGGTGCGCATGTACCCGGGGATGGGGTTCATCCTGACCGCGAAGGAAGAGAACGTGGAAGAGGTCTGCCGCCGGTTTGCTGCTGTCGGGATGACTGCAGCCCCCATCGGAACGGTGGATGGGGGACGGCGACTGACCGTCCGGTACCTCGGCCAGGAGACCCAGGTCTTTGACCTGGACGAGGACGGGATCATGCGGATCTTCACCGAGGGTGTCGAAGGAGAGGCATGCCGGTAACGATCGGGCTTGGTGTGGCATCCCCGGATGCACGGATCCGTGCGGCTATCCGTGCGGTCGGGGATGAGACCGATCTCGTCCTGGTATCCTTTCCGGGTGCCGCTGATGCGTTCGGGAGCGATGCTGTGGTCATCGAGGCGGAGGAACCCGAGAAGGCGCTTGTTCAGGCTCTCTTCTCAGGCCGGATCGATGCCGCGGTCAGGGGGAGCCTGCCGGCATCCTCCACCCTGAAGGCCCTCAAAGAGGCCGCGGGTGTTGACCACCTGGAGCGGATCGCCCTCCTGGAGACCGTCGATGGGCACCTCTTTCTCCTGGCCCCGGTCGGGGTCGATGAGGGCTGGACGGTCGCGGAGAAGGTGCGGTTCGTCGAGCGTGGTCGCGAGATCGCCCGGGGGTTCGGGCTGCCTGAGAGGGTTGCGGTCCTCTCGGGGGGACGGCTGGGCGACCTCGGGCGCCATCCGGTCGTTGACCGAACGATGGCTGATGCCGAGCTCGTGGCCCGCCTGACCGGTGCCGAGCATACCGAGATCCTGATCGAGAAGGTTCCTGGACGCTACGGGCTGGTGGTGGCACCGGACGGGGTCTCGGGGAACCTGATCTTCCGAACGCTTACGTTCCTCGGGGGTGGGCATGGTCATGGTGCACCGGTGGTGAATATCGGTAAAATTTTCGTGGATACATCGCGCGCCTCAGGAGATTATACCAATGCAATAAATCTCGCGAAATCGTTGGTGGAATTTAATCGCCCCTAGTTTTGGGCATCTTTCCGGAAAATACGGATATTTTGGGTCTCTTTTATTTCCCATAATTCTCTGGCGGGTATCCGGGGGTCCTCTCCAGATGTACCCCCAATGGCAAAGAGAATCGCAAATTTTCGAGATAATCCCGAAATGTTTAAATATTAACCGATACCTCTCTTTTTAGAGGTGGAATAAGATTATGGCAGATCTACCTATTGCTGCGGTTGTACGTATCGCAAAGAAGAATGGTGCTGAGAGAGTGGGCAGCGACGCTGCTGCTGCACTGGTTGCAAAGGCTGAACTCTACATCGCCGAGCTGACCAAGGAAGCCAACAGGCTTGCTCAGCACGCTGGACGCAAGACTATCAAGGCAGAAGACGTCGAGCTCGCGGTTAAATCCGCGTAACTCGAGTTTTCGCCTCTATTATTGTCGGGGGCCCTCCGGGTCCCCTTCTCTTGTCGATCCCGGCGGTATGGGTTTCGAATGCACCCCTGCCCGGGAGTCTTCTGGCGGCCGGCGTTGGTCGCAAACGTTTTTGTTGGATGGTATCGCAGTCGGTAGCGTGAGCGGCGCGAGGGTTCATGAGAACCTGGGCTTGAGCACGGGGAACAGCAACTGGATACGGACTTTTCAGGGCAGGGAGTTCACCCGGGGGGGCTATCACCACGCCCTTCCCTCGCCCCCGGGACCCCCTGATGCGATATCACCGGGTCCACTGCAGGGGGTGGTGTCCCTTCTGTCTGGCTTCTGGCCGGGTCTGAGCACTATGAGCCCATAGTGCTCCTCGGTGCCCTGAATCCTGATAACCCTCTCGGGCCGTGGGGATATCCGGGTCATCGCCGACTGCCCCCGCCCCCCGGGGGGTGGGGGGCTCCAGGGAGGGACTCATAGCATCCTTTGCGGGGAGGGGGTTTTCCCCCAGGGCGATAGCTCCACGGTTTGGAGCACCTGAACACATGATCTTGCCTTTTTCTCCTCCTCTGGGCATATGCAGGATAGTCCACCCTGGAAGAATTTCAGGACCGCCCCTCCCCGGGGCTATCCCCACGCACTTGCCCCCGCCCCCCGGGGTGGGGGCAGAGGCCGAAGCCCGGGTGGGATGGGGGCTTCCCTGAAAGAGGTTCTCGGGTCGTGCCCGAGG
>CAZYWX010000059.1:0-9942 GCA_964651285.1 uncultured Methanoculleus sp. | reverse complement strand
AGGTGCGCCTATTTGTCTTTTGTGGTTCTGATGGGATCAGACGGGGAGGGATCGTAAACGCGGGGCACCCCCCGGAACAGGGGGAAGTACGGCCTGAAGCGCCGCAGACAGGAGGTATCTCACAGATGGTTGAGGATTGGGCTGCAGTCTCAGGGATGATCGCATCCCACGCTACCACCACTGAAGTGGGGAAAACAGCTACCGCCGGATCGAAAAATCTTCGAACTCCCCGGCATCCTCTTCCCAGAGAACCTGCAGGTCGTCGACCCGGGCCGCCGCCGGACCCCGGCGGCAGAACTCGACCATCCGGTGCACCGCCGCCTCGTCACCCGCAAAGATCGCCTCCACGCGGCCGTCCGGGAGGTTCCTGACCCAGCCGGTGACCCCTTCAACCCCTGCTGCGTCCTCTACGGCCCATCGAAACCCAACACCCTGCACCCGTCCCCTGACCCAGACATGCGCTCGTACTGCCATCGACCAGGTTTCTGTTCTGAACCGACTTATTAATGGCGGCCTGTGCGTGACACAGAATCATCCCTCCGGAACTTCGCCGTCGCTGCCGTTTCGGGAGATTCGCGGGTTGGCGAGAGGACAGGAGGCCTGCAGGTGCAGGCTCTCCTCTGGTCCAGGGCCCCCTCTTTCTGATCAGGGTATGCGTGAGGGGAGAAAAAACCCTGTTCTGGTTCAGATCCATCTCCGTAAATAGCAATCTATATTAATTCACCAGAAGTCATTAGTTACAATTACGCTCTAGCGCCGGAGGGATATGACAGACGCAGACCAATGCCGGGCACCATATGACCTCCCGGTGCTCGAAGTTCTGGACGATGGTCTTCTTGTAGTGGGTGCTGACCGGAGGGTTGTGTGGTGTAACCCGACTCTCATGCGGATTCTGGAACTTCCGCAGGAAGACGTCATCGGGGCTGATGTGCTCTCGCTCTTCGGCAGATGCCTTGCACCAGGTCTCCTGGATAAGGCTGCTGCACGGTTGATCCGACAATCCCTCGTGAACGGTGTAGATCTCCCTCCCCTCCTCTTTCGCGCCCGGAATCCTGACGGCACCCAGCGCTGGTTCTCGGTATCAGGCATACCGGCCCACGCAGAAAAGATCGGGAACGGAACACGGGTCATCAGGGTCAGAGATGCCACCGAAGACGTACATGCGCACCACTTCAGGACTGCGCTTGACCAGTCGCCGGTGGTTGTCTTCGCGCAGGACAGCGACCTCCGCTATATCTGGTCATACAACCAGCAACTTGGTCTCACCGATACCTCCATTCTCGGCATGACTGACCAGGAGATCTTCCTGCCCGACGACGCCGCGCGGTTGATCGCACTCAAGCGCCGGGTTCTGGAGACCGGGGAAGTCGTGCGGGCCGAGGCCGCGGTCACCGTTGGCGATGAGGTGTATATCAGGGACCTGACCCTCCAGCCGCTCCGGGGTGCTGATGGGGGTATCGTTGGCCTTACCGGGACAGCGTTTGATGTGACCGAACGGAACCGTGTGGAAGAGACGCTCCGGAGACGGACCCGTGATCTGAACCAGCGGATGAACGAACTCCGGTGTCTCTACACCATCACGCACCTCATCGAGGTACCGGGGATAACCCTTGATGAGCTCCTGCAGGCGGTCGCCGATACGCTCCCTTCGGGCTGGCAGTATCCGGAGGATGCAGCGGTCAGGATCAGGATCAGAGTCGACGGCCGTGAGTACAGGCAGGGCGAGCCCCGGGAGACGCCCTGGAAGCAGAGGAGCCCGATCATCGTCCAGGGAGAATGCATCGGTGAGATCGAGGTCTGCTACCTCTGCGAGAAGCCGGAGGCGGCTGAAGCGGTGTTCCTGCCGGAAGAGCAGATGCTGCTCGATGCCGTCACCGAGCGGCTTGGCCGGATCATCGAGAGGTTGCAGATAGAGGCTGACCTCCTGAAGAGCGAGGAGAAGTTCCGGGGTATCGCCCAGCGGAGTTTTGACCTCATCATCACATCCTACCTGACCGGCGGTCTGAACTACGTCTCCCAGGCGATGGAGCGGGTGCTCGGTTACCACCCCGAGGAGATGATAGGTACTGAATGGGAGGATTACATCCTTGTATCAAGCCTCCCGGTATGGGGGGAGGGGCTCCAGAGGGTGCTCCGGGGCGAGCAGGTCGAGGGGCTCCAGATCGAGGTCAGGCGGAAGGATGGGAGGGTGGCCATACTGGAGTTGAACGAGTCGCCGATCATCGAGAACGAGACGGTTGTGGGGTTCCAGGTCATCGGCAGGGAGATCACCGCCCGGGTTCTCTACGAGCGGCTCCGGGAGCAGGCGTTCGACATGACTGCCCGGAACATCGCGCAGTTTGCCATTCTTGCGGATCACGTTCGTCACCCGCTTCAGGTGATCCTGGGGATTGCTGACCTGCTTGATGATAGAGAGGCGGCAGAGAAGATCCATGAGCAGGTTCGGAGGATCAACATGCAGGTCTGCCAGCTCGACCACGAATGGGTGGAGTCCCGGAAGATCCGGGAGTTCTTGAAGCGCTACGAGCTCTGAGAGGTCACCGCCGGCGGCGGGACCGTGGGCGGGACCGCGACCGTTTGTTGGGAGGGGGCTGAGCCGTCGGCACGGCTCCCCTGATGGCGGCAAGCGTCTCTGGCAGGAGAGACCCTTTCTTCCCGACGACGTCGGCTGGCCTGATAGTTGTGGGTTGCTCGGTCAGGGTATAACTCTCCTCAAAGAGGTCAAGCCCGCCCCGGTCAAAGTCGTCAAGCGAGATCTGGACAGAAGGTGCGTCAGAAGGAGGTTTGCTCGTGACCGGGCAGACCGTCAGGTTCCCATTCTCCTCTGCGGTAACAACCACCACCGGACGCACTTTCCAGGCGCCGATACCCCCGATGCGCACGGGGGCAAGAAGAACATCTCCGCTGACGTACCGCCCCATGGATCTAGAGGTTGGCCCCCGGTAGTGATAAGTGGATTGATTTTGCGCTGGAGCGAGGGTGGGATGGCGTGGTGTTTCCGGGAACGCCCCTGCGGGGAGGGGAGACCCTTCCCTCTGATCCCCCTTGTGATCGATACCGAAACCACCGGTCCACTGGGCGTGCCAGATAGCAGGCATGGGGCAGAACGGGTGCGGGGAACGGTGGTCGACCTTGCCGGGGGACCGGGATCTATGTCCTGGCGTCAGGCCTGCCTATCCGGAGAGCGTTTGCGATGACTGCAAGCGAGAGACCCATGTCCCCGAACGCCACCGCCATCCAGAGGGTGACCAGGCCCACGACAGCAAGGGCGGCGATACCAAGTTTCACCACGACCGCGGTGGCGACGTTCTGCCGCACGACCGAGACCGTCTTCTCAGAGAGGGCCACGAGGTAGGCAACCCGGGAGATGTCATCCTCCATCACGACGATATCGGCCGCCTCGATCGCGATATCAGACCCGATGGCCCCCATCGCGACCCCAACATTTGCCCGGGCCAGCGCCGGGGCGTCGTTCACCCCGTCGCCGACCATCACCACCTGACCGTAGCGCTCCATCAGCTGCTCGACCATCGCTACCTTCTCCTCCGGAAGGAGCCCGGCATGGCACTCATCGATACCGATGCGGCGGGCCACCGCCTCCCCGACACGCTGGTTGTCCCCGGTGAGCATCACCGTCCTGATCCCCCGCGCCTCCAGATCGGCCACCGTCTCCCTGGCATCCTCCTTGATGACGTCAGAGAGGGAAAGAAGCCCGATGACCGCTGATTCGGTGCCGGCGAGGATGACGGTCTTTCCCTCGCGCTCCAGGCGGTCGTACTCAGCCTGCCATGCACCGTCGCCAGCGGTATCATGAAAGAGCGACTCGTTCCCGAGGAGGTAGGTCTCGCCGTTGATCCTTCCTCTGACCCCCCTGCCGGTGACCGATGCGAACTCCTCCACCTCCTGGGGGAGAATGTTTTCGTCCCTGGCTCTCCGCAGGACCGCCTCCGCGATCGGGTGGCCAGAACGTGCCTCAAGTGATGCGGCGATCGCAAGCACCTCGGCCGCTGACACCCCGAAGGGGATGACATCGTCGACCTCAAGCCTCCCGGTCGTGAGGGTCCCGGTCTTGTCAAAGATGATCACCCGGGCAAGCCCCACTGCCTCGAGGGCGTCCCGGCCCTTGATGAGCACGCCGTTATGCGCCGCGGTTGTGATCCCCGAGACCATCGAGACCGGGGTGGAGATCGCGAGTGCACAGGGGCAGGAGATGACGAGCAGGATCAGCGCCCGGTAGAACGCCTCCAGGAACGGGACGCCGAAGGCGAGCGGCGGGATCACGACGAGGAGCCCGGCGATGAGGATGACCGCCGGGGTGTAGTATCGGGCGAACCGCTCGACGAACGCCTCTGTGGGGGAGGTGTGAGCCTGAGCCTCGGCGACCAGGGCTACAACCCGTGATATGGTGCTCGCCTCCTCGGGTTTCGTCACCACAATCTCCAGGTAGCCGTCTGCGTTCCTGGTCCCGGCGTAGACCGCATCCCCCTCCCTCTTTGCCACCGGGATGCTCTCTCCGGTGATCGCCGCCTGGTCGACTGATGACTCGCCGGCCACGACGATGCCGTCCAGAGGGATGGTGTCGCCCGGTCTTGCGATCACGGTCTCGCCGACCCTGACCTCGCCGACCGGGACGACCACTTCCTCATCGTTCCGTCTGACCCTGGCTGTCTGCGGCGCGATATCAAGGAGCGACGCGATCGAGCGGTGCGCCCTCCCGGCTGCATACTCCTCCAGAAACTCGGCAATTGCGTAGAGGTAGAGCACAGCCGCGCCCTCGGCTGGGTTTGCGGTCAGAAAGGCACCCGCCGCCGCGATCGTGATGAGCACGGCGATATTGAACCGAAATCGAGTGAGAGCGAGGAGGCCGTCCTTCAGGACATCGTAGCCAGATAAGATAGCAGCACCAAGGAGGAGAGCTGTTCCAGCGATGGGGTGGGGGGTGAAGTACTCGAGGCAGATCCCCGTGATGAGGAGGATACCCGAGACCGTAAAGACCGCGATATCCTCTCTGCTGGCGACCGGTCGGTGGATCTCACAGATCCCGGCCTGGCACGAGGGGCACCCCTTATCCCCGGACATCGCCGGTCCCCGGCCCGGGTGCAACCCATCTGGTGTGGATCTCGTTCATAGGTCTACAAGATCTCGGTTCAATGTAACTTAAGGATACCCGGCCTGGCGCATCAGGATCTGCTACCCGCGCGATCGGATCCCCGACCAGGAAGGACGTGGGGATGTCTCCCCGCATCGAGCAGAAATCTTATAGGGTAACCAGCTGAATTGATCGGAAGACTATCTCTTCCACTGGGTGTCCGGGTGCTGGCCGAAGGTGTGAGAATGCACAAGGATACCAGATTTTAGGAGCACGAGACCTACCTCCACTCCCTGCAGGACTGAATAGATGTCTCCATCGGATCTCAGCACATCTCCCACGGATAGACCACCAGAAGCCCCTGCCAGACTCGCTGACGACACGGTCCCCTATGGTATCTGGATCTCCGGACCTGACGGGGGGGTGCTCTACCTCTCCGACTCCTACCTTGACCTCGCCGGAATGACGCTTGAGGAGTGTCAGGGCTCAGGATGGGCAGGCAACATCCACCCGAAGGAGGCAGAGGCGGTGCTCGCTGCATGGGAACACTCTATCGCAACCGGGGAGACCTGGAGCAGGAACTACCGTATCCTGGGATCTGACGGCGAGTATCATACCATCGCGAGCAGAGGCGTTCCTGTCCGGGACACAACCGGCCAGATCATCTTCTGGGCCGGGGTCAACCTCGACCTCACCGGCCGCGACGAACTGCAGGGAGAGGTAAGGGAACTTCGGACGCTCTACGCGATATCCCGGCTGATCGCGGAGGGCGACGCCGATCTCGAGGAGATCTTCAGAGAGACGACCGCCATCCTCCCCGGTGGGTTCAGGCACCCTGAGCAGGTCTCGGCACGGGTTGTGCCCGGGGCCGCGGCCGCGGCACCTGGTGCGAGAGGAGTTGCCGCCCCGATCGCCGTCGGGAGGAGAAGAGCCGGACACCTTTTTGTGGAGATGGACGAGCCCATCCGGCCACAGGAGCGTGATCTCATCGGCGCGGTCGCCACGATGCTCGGAGCCGCCATCGCGCAGGCTGAGGCAAAGCAGGAGACCGCAGCCTCTGAACGGCAGTACCGTCTCCTCTTTGACCAGATGCTGGATGCCGGGTTTATCCTCGAGGTCATCCGCGAGGATTCCGGGGAGCCTGCCGGGTTCCGGGTCCTCCAGATCAACCGCCAGGCCGAAGAGCAGCTCGGACGCAGCCGGGATGAGGTCGTCGGGGAAGACCTGTTCCAGGTTGCCCCTTCGTTTGGCCCGGCCGCGGTTGATCTCTTCTGCAGTGTCGCAGCGACCGGGACGCCGGCATACCGCGAGGTCTTCGACCCGGTGACTGCCGCCTATTACGAACTGAAGGCCTACCGGCCCGAGTATGGCCGGATCGTCGCCATCGTGAACGATATAACCGACCGGCGACTGGCAGAAGAGGCGCTCAGAGAGCGGCAGGCCGATCTGGATAACCGGGTCCGGGAACTCACGATCTTCTATGCCATGACCGGTATCGTCGAGCGACCCGGGATAACGCTTGATGCGATCCTCAGGGAAGTTGCCGCCATCCTCCCTGGCGGCTGGCACCACCCGGTGGATGCCGCTGCCCGGATCACGGTCGATGGTCAGGTGTATGCGTCGTCCGGGTTCTGCGAGACTGCCTGGCGGCAGGAAAGTAGGATCGTCGTCCACGGCAAAACTGTTGGCAGGGTCGAGGTCTGCTACCGCCACGAACAGCCACGGGAGGACGAAGGGCCGTTCCTCGTCAGTGAACGTCTCCTGCTCGATGCCGTCGCCGAGCGCCTCGGCCGGATCATCGAGCGGGTTCGGGCAGACGAGGGGCTCCGGCGGAGCGAGAGGAAGTACCGCCTCCTCTTTGAACAGATGCTCGAGGGGTATACCCTCTACGAGGTCGTTCAGGACGAGGAAGGGCGCCCTGTTGACTACCGGCTCATTGAGGTGAATGTGAACGCAGCCCGCGTTTTTGGTCGCAGCCAGGAGGATCTGGTCGGTCGGATGCTCTTCGATCTCTTCCCGGCGATCCGCGAGGGGGCCCGTGCTCTCTACGGGGAGGTTGCAGAGACCGGTATCCCGGTGCAGCGGCGGTTGCAGAACCCGGGGACCGGGCGGTGGTATGAACTCAATATCTATCGGCCACAGCCCGGGCGGCTGGCCGTCACCGGCCAGGATATCACTGAGCAGAAGATGGCAGAGGTCGCCCTCCGGGAGAGTGAGAGACGGTTCCGCGGTATATTTGAGCAGGCAGGGACCGGGATCGCGCTTATCGATCCCGCAGGACGGATCACAGAGACGAATCCGGCGTTTACGCGGATGTTCGGCTACGATGAGGACGAACTCCGTTCCATGCGGTTCCAGGACCTGATCTACCTGCCTGAAAGGGAGGATGTCAGGGTCCCCCCCGGAGAGAGCGTCCAGCGGGAGATGCGCTACGTGACGAAGGATGGCAGGATCATCTGGGGCCGGTTGACCACCTCTCCCCTCCACGATCCCGGGGAGATGGGGTTTGTTATCGGGATGGTGGAAGATATCACCGACTGGCGGGAGATGCAGAACGCGCTCAGGGAGAATGAGGAACGGTTCAGAGAGATCGCTCAGCGAAGTTTTGATATGATCTACACCTGCTACGTTGACCGGGGGATCACCTACATCTCCCCGGCGGTGACGCGGGTTCTTGGGTATACTCCGGAAGAGATGATCGGCGTGCAGTGCAGCGACTACGTCCTCGATGAGACCTGGCCTGCCTGGCAGGCGGCCCGGGCCAGGATCGCCCGTGGGAGCTCCGTCGAAGGGCTCCTCGTCGAACTCCGGCGCAAGGACGGGACGACTGCCACCGTGGAGATGAATGAGTCGCCGATCATCGAGGACGGGAAGGTGGTCGGTGTCCAGGTCGTCGGCCGGGACGTCTCTGATCGGAAGCGCTACGAGGACATGCGCATGCAGGCGTTCTACCAGATCGAGCAGAACATCGAGCAGTTTGCGATCCTTGCCGACCACATCAGGCTGCCCCTGCAGGTGATCCTTGGTATGGCCGACCTGATCGATGATGCCGAGGCGTCAGAGAAGATCCGGGAGCAGGTAGAACGGATCAACGGGATCGTGAAACAGCTCGACGCAGGCTGGATCGAGTCACGCGAGATCAGGGAGTTTCTGCGGAGAAACGAACTGGTGTAGCCAGTTTTTGTATATGAAGCAGGTGAAGGTCGGGGAGTGCCCGGCGTTCATTGTTGATCTCGGGGCCCCCTGGATTCCAGCGGGAGGTGGCCCGGGACAGTCAGCCATCCCCTGGAGCCTGGTCCTCTCATTGCGGGTTATTGCTGGCTCAGGCGTATACTCCCCTCCCGGCCGGCGTCTTGCCGGCTCATCACCACGCCCACGCACTGCTCCCGCCCCTTGCGCATCGCAGGAAGGGGGAGGGGACCGCAGGCGGGGAGAGCCAGTCTCGAGGAGGTGGTTCATACCACCTCCATCCTGGCCCCCTACTCAGACCATCGTCTGGTTCTCAGGAATGGTCAGGTTCAGACCCGGGGGTATCAGCACCCGGTCAATGATGTGGATCACACCATTGGTTGTGTTGATATCCACCGTGGTGGCTGTGGCATTCTCGACCATGACCTCACCGTCGCTGACGGTGATATTCAGGCTCTCACCAGAGAGTGTCTCCAGTCTCGTCATGTTCTTGTCTGTTGTCACGTTCTCGTCACCAAAGAGCGAATTGAGGGTTCCGAGAATACTGTTCTCAGTCTGGTTCACGGTCTGGTTCTCGACCATGCTGGTGAGGTTTGCCGAGGGATACTCGCCCTCAACAACATGATACTGGAGAACCGTGGTCAGGTTCTCGGTCTCGTTGAAGAGCTGGTTCACCGTCTCGTTACCGAGAGCATCGAACGCATCGTCGCTCGGGGCAAAGACCGTGTATGGCCCTCCTCCATCCAGGGTATCGTAGAGCCCGGTCAGGTCGAGCGCTTCAGCCAGACGCGTCAGGTTTGGGTCCTGCGCGATGTAGCCGGCGATCGTCAGATTCTCGGTCAGGTTATCCGTCTGCCCGATCTCGACCTCGGGTGTCGTGGTTACATTCTCGTCATCTTCTACTACCGCTGTCACTGCAAACGGCATCGCCAGAAGGACGAGGATGCACGTGCATAGAGCTGCCCATCGTCTCATGGTATCATTCCCCCCTTGGGAGGGGGTGGAGGGATATATATGATAATATAAAAACATTGCCATATTCCTCTGAGGGGGTCTGATGGCAGAGAGAGGCCAAATAAAAACCGTTTTTGGTCTTCGTAATCTGCGGGTCTGGATGCCCGGGTGGTACAGGGTCCGACTCTCGCGGATCGTGCATGAAGCACGCATTTCTCCGATTTGATCCCGGAACCGGGGTTCTTCTCTCTAGCCCCGGCACTCTTCTCTCAGCGAGAAACCAAACCACGGTCCCACTGCATGTGGCGGGGTCGAGGCGAAAAGACCTGGGGCCAGGTGCAGCGGTAGACGAAGAGAGCTTCCTTGGACAGGATCGGTGCCCCGCTTATCAGATCAACCCAACCCGTCAACTTTTTTTCCAGGAGGCTGTCCTGGATCTCCCCTCATCTCCCCCCTGCGTGGCGATACCCGGGGCGGGACTGGGTTACGCCGATCCTCCGTGTCCAGTGATGGCACAGGTCTGCTCCAACCCATCAGGGTCTTTTCAATCGCCAGGCACCTTCAGGGAGGATCTGCTCCAAGCTCTCGCCATGACTGCCGCAAGCCGGGAAAGAGGAGGGGGCTTTTCCGGAGGTCTCTCTTGTCCCCTCTCCATTGCGCTCAGCAGCCGCCGCAGTCCATGCCATGCTATCGGGTCATTGTCCCTTCCT
>CAZYWX010000058.1:5086-10064 GCA_964651285.1 uncultured Methanoculleus sp. | reverse complement strand
CACCGGCACCGAGGATCCCGGAGGAAAACAGTTTATCCACGGAGGGAGAGAGATACGCTCATGTCGCCAGAACCTGTCCGCTATCCCGCATCAACCTTTGACATCGTCAACGTCTATTTTGAGCGTATCTACGACCCCACGATGCATGCCGTCCTGGCGTTCGACGGCACAATCGACGCCGGGGTCATGCGGGAGGCGACGATGCGGCTGATCGCAGCCAACCCCTACCTCAGGTCGCGGTTTGCGGACGAAGGAGAGGACCTCCCGGTCTGGGAAGAGATCCCCGAGGAAGCGTGGCAGGGGGCGTTCGTCCTCGTCACGGCGGAGGAGGGTCGACGCCTCCCCCCACCGCCGCTCGATGTCCGGTCGGGGCCGCAGGTCCGGGTCACGATCTACCGCCGGGATGCGGGGGAGGGAGACCTCCTGGCCGTCACCTGCCACCACGGCTTCTGTGACGCCGCCGGCGTCATGACCCTGGCCCGGCAGGTCGTTGCGACCTACCGCAGGATCCGGGAAGACCCCGGGTTCAGACCAGCCCCCACCGGGGCTTACGACCGGAGCACCGACTGGATCCTGGCGCGCACCACCGAGGAAGAACGCCGGCGGGAACTTGCCCTGGAAGAACCCTTCATCGACCGGTGGCGGTTCCCGGCCGAGCGACCCGGGAGAGGAACGCCCCGGGTTGTCTGCCGGACGCTGCACCCCGAACGGCTCGGACGCATAAAGGCGTTCGGCCGGCGATACGGCGCCACGGTGAACGACATCCTCATCGGCGCCTTCTTCCTCGCCCTCCTGCGGATCAGGAACGACCCCTCAGACCGGGGAGCCCCCCGGTCAATCCTGACCTCAGTCGACCTGCGCCGGCGGCACCTCAGCGACCCGCGAGCCTGTCCGCCCATGAACCTCTCGGTCGCCTACGTGATCACCCTCGCCGTGGAAGAGGCAGAGGCAGAGCTTGAGGATATCATCGGCCAGGTGGTGGCGATAACCTCCCGCCGCAAGGCAGGAAACCTCGGGCTTGCCTCCATCCTCTTCTACGAAGAGATCATGGCCGGCGGGATGCCGGCGGTGCGGGCGTTCTTTGACGAGATGGTCGAGCGTTACCTGACCGCAGGGCAGAAGAACCCGGTCTTCTCCAACCTCGGGATAGTTGACCCTGACGACTACCTGCCGGTTCCTGGCCAGGACGGCACGATCCTCGCCCTCCAGGATATCCAGTACCTCCCCTGCGTCTGCTGGCCCTACGGGTTCCTGATGACCGCTTCCACCTTCCGCAACTGCCTGACGATCACGACGGCGTATGAGGAGGGGCCCTACGCGACGGCCACCATGGAGCGGTTCCTCAAGTACGTGGACGACGCCCTCCCCTGAACCCCCCCAAAACGTCAGGCAGCGGGAGGCTTCTGGCCCGGTTCTTTCGTGCTATGCCCGGTCCAGGGTTTGGGGGGATGACCGCTCCCTGGTCAGACGCCACGCCCGGGAACCCGGGGCCCCGCCCCCAACAACCCCCCCTGCAGGCGGCCAACGATCCTCGCGTAGCCAGGCCTGCGTCCTTCAGGGATCTCTCTTGCCGTCCTGAGGATTCAAGACCGGGCAGACCTCCCCATCAGGTCCCGCACCAGGTGCAGGGATCCCGGGTCTTCGCCAGGTATCAGGGCTTCCCTGACCGGCCGACCAGGGTCTTGCCGACGCGCCAGGCCTCGCCGACGGGATCCCCGAGCGCCCGGTAGTGGCCGTCAGGCATGGTCAGGAGGAGCGGATCGATCGCCGCAATGTCAGGTTGTTCGTCCGTGATCACGTCCTCATCCACATACGTCCCCACGACTTCACCGATAACGATCAGGGTGCCTGCTGCGAGCGGGAGGCTCTGCACGAGTCTGCACTCGAGGCTGACCGGACACTCCTGGATCATCGGTGCTGTCTGGAGCGTTCCATAGAAGAGAGTGAAGAGATCTGACTTATCGACCGCTTCCCCGGATACGATCCCGCAGTAATCGGTCTTCTCGATCAGGGCCGATGACGGGAGATTCACAGAGAACGTCTCGGTCTCCAGGATCCCTTTCGTCGTGTAGTGAGAGGCACTGATCGCACAGAGGATCATCGGCGGGTTCGCGTTCGCCTGCGAACACCAGGCCACGGTCATGAAGTTTGCTCTTCCGTCTACCTCTGCCCCGACAAGCACCACCGGCATCGGGATGATGACGCCTGGTGGGATCTCTCTCTTTTTCACCATTGGATTCTCACCTCAATCTCCGCAGAACGCCATACGCAAGGAAAAAAACCAGAGGGTTCTCTGCTCAATGGCAGACCTGCGGTTATGATCTCCTCTATGCCCGGGAAGGATATAAGGGATACGGGCGACCGGGGAGGAGCGCTGCGCCGGTCATCGCGGGGGATGGCACCCCATTCCAGGATCCGGGCGTTCTTTTGCGGTAGCTTCCTGGCGGCTACCCGACCTGCCCGGGACCTGGAGAGGATAGCCCTTCCCTCTCCTCTTTGCCATGTCGGGGACGTGATCGAACGGGAGACCTCTCTTGAGCGGCAGAAACAGGGTTGTTCCTGACCGGGGGATGGACGGTCGCACCCCGTCTCGCCGGGCGATGACCGCATTCCCGGTCTGGCCAGCTACCAGAGAGAACAAAGGGTTCGTTGCGACCCGGCCCGGGCGCCCGCCGGCGTTGCCGCACCAGGAGATCCCCCGGCCTCAAAGGAACCCGGCGCCGCCCTCCCTGCCCGTTCCTCGCGTTTCTCTGCGGCAAGAACAACAAACCCGGCCCGGGAATCGACCCCGGTTACAGAAAACCCGGTCTGTTCAAGGAGATCTTCAACCTCGTCCAGCAAATAGAACCGGGCATGCGCGAGGAACCGTTCCTTTCCCGGCGCATGCCGATACTTCCGGGCAACAGCGCCGTCGCGCTCAAGAAACCCGATGATAAGCCTCCCCTGCGGGGCGAGGACCCGGTGCAGTTCCCAGAACACCGGGACCGGGTCGGCCAGAAAACAGATGACCGTCACCAGGAGCACCGATGAGCAGACCCCATCCCGGATCGGGATCGCCTCTCCCCGCCCGCGGATCACCGCAACCCCCCGACGGCGTGCCATCAGCCCGAGGGCACGCGAAGGCTCGATCCCGATCGGGATCCCGAGCGGCGCGGCAAACCTCCCTGAGCCGACCCCCACCTCGACGGCAGCGGGCTCAGGGTGGGGGAAGAAACGCCGGATCCGTGCCAGTTCGGCATGGTACCCGGCAGGATGCTCCACAAACCACCGGTCATACTCCCCGGCGAACTGCTCAAAAGGATCTTCATCCTCCCGATCAGGACGGTCCATAGAGATGCTCTTGCACCCGTCTCCCGATCGCCTCCTCCCGCCGTTTCAGCAGGGAGAGGTCCATCGGTCCTTCCCGGTAGGCCGAGAAGAGGAAGTAGACGAAATCCACCGTCAGGTCCATCACCTCCTTCTTGAACCTGACCTCGACGGTGGTATCCCCGACAAACCCTTTGATGGAGAACCAGTCGGTCTTCTCGAACGTATAGAACCCTTCCCCGATATCAGGGAACGCTGCAACCTTCCCGAAGTTCTCAAGGTACGTGAAGAACCCCGCCGGGAGCGGGTCAGCGAGGAGAAACTCTTTCATGAACGATCCGTCTGCACAGTATTTATGACGAACTGACCGAAGAATCCGCATTTTTTGCAATCTCCTTGATCGATCTGGCTGCGATCCGGCACTCATCATCGGTCGTAAACCAGGAGAGGCTGAGCCGCACAGATCCTTCTCCTCCATCGATCGCCCTGTGCAGAAGAGGCGCACAGTGGAGTCCGGTACGGGCGATGATCCGGTAGGCGCGGGCCAGGATGAACCCCACGTCATCGTTCTCCAGCCCCTGGATGTTGAATGAGACGATCGGGAGGACCGGGGATTCGTTGTAGACCGTGATGTTGGGCTCTTCCTTCAGTTCCCTGACCAGAAACGCGGTCTGGCGTTCGGCTTTCTCCGCGATGGTCGCCACGCCGATCGAGGCGATCGTGTTCACGCCAGCAGCGAGGGCCGCAAGCCCGGGATAGTTCTGGGTTCCTGCCTCGAACCGTTCTGGCATCTCACGGGGCTGGAAGAGCGAGAACGAGTCGGTCCCGGTCCCTCCGCAACGGACGGGGGCGATGGCGTCAGGGTCCCGCAGGTAAAACCCGCCGGTACCGGCGATGCCGAAGAGGCCTTTATGCCCGGTGAAGGCGTAGGCATCGACCGGGAGGTTCTCGAGGCTGATGGGCAGGTGGCCGGCGGTCTGGGCCCCGTCGACGATGAAGAAGATCCCGTGATCGTGCAGGACCTCGCCGATGCGCTGGATATCCTGCGTCGACCCGAGGACGTTGCTCCCGTGGGTCGTGACCATGAGCCGGGTATCCGGGGTTATGGCCGCCGCAACCTGCTCAGGAGAGACCGCGCCGTCATCTTCGAAGGGGAGGACGGTCAGCCGGATACGGCCCTGGCGTTCGAGTTCGTGAAGCGGTCGTAAGACCGAGTTGTGGTCAAGTTCGGTCGTGAGGACGTGGCAGCCCCTCTCACGATGCCGGGCAAGGAATCCCAGGATAAGGAGGGTTAAGGAGTCGGTAGCGTTCTGGGTGAAGACCACATGCTCAGGCGGGTCGCAACCAAGGAGGTTGGCGACCGATTCCCGGGCCAGCGTGACATAATCTTCACCCTGGCTGCCGGTGGTCCTTCCTGACCCAAAGACCGGGAGGGCAAGGGATCTTCTGACGGCTTCCAGGACCGCGGGGGGTTTTGGCCAGGTCGTGGCAGCGTTGTTTAAGTAGAGGATCGGCGGGTTCTCGGGCATGGAATACATAACCCTTTGTCTTCCACGACCAAAAAAGAATTGCTCCGGGCACGCCTGAACACGTATCGTGCACAGGAACCTGCCGATGCCGGGCTGCTCGCAAACAACCTCCAGCGAGATGGCCACCAGGACCGTCTGGCGGG
>CAZYWX010000058.1:0-4986 GCA_964651285.1 uncultured Methanoculleus sp. | reverse complement strand
GGATGCGATTGACCTCCGTGGTGCCGCCCGACGCAGGCTGGAGACCGGCGAGGTTGTGCAGATGTGCCGGCTGCTCCAGAAGGCCGCAATCGCAAGAACCGAAAGATACCAGCGCTGATCATGGAACCAATCCCTGCCAGGTCTGGCGTCCTGGGTTTTCCGGCTCCAGGGGAACCTGCCTGTCTGCGTTCTGCCATGAGGCGTCGTTTTCCCGGGTCGCAGAGGGTTAGCCCGGCAAAACCCGGGAAGCGGCGTGGTTGGTCTGCTGGCTTCGTGCAGACCTCCGGGCATCAACGACTATATAGAGGATCGGATCTATTGCTCTACTATCGAGCATATCAGCATTTTGTCAACCATCCCCTCGCACGGCAAGGGTTGCGAACGGCTAAGCGAGACCAGACAGGAGACAACAGGAACCGATGGGTGGTTCCCGGGCCCATCCCTCCTCCCCCGACCTGCTCCCGGGAGCACCAGGCGCAAACCCCGGTTTGACCGGGAGCAGGAAACTACCGGTCAGGGGTCTACCCCGATTCGACACCAACCCCATCACCGGAGAAGATGGATGGCTGGCGCACAACCGCAAAGATGGTGGATGGATGATCGCATGATCCTGAGACCGACCCCTGGAGAATGGTCTGCCGCGATGAGCAGACGGCATTCCTCCCCGGCCTCCAGCCCGGGATCTCCCGCCTGACAGAGATGAAATCGATTGAAGTTCGTGGACTGAGCAAACGTTTTGGTCAGATCAAGGCTGTGGATAACGTCTCCTTCGACGTCGAGGAAGGGGAGTGTTTTGGTCTGCTTGGTCCCAATGGTGCGGGAAAGACGACCACACTCAAACTCCTGGCCACGGTGCTCAACCCCGATTCAGGCTCGGCAACGATATACGGATACCGGATTCTTGACCAGAAGGACGAGGTGAGGGCCCATATCGGCATGGTGTTTGAGGAGATGAGTCTGGATGTCCAGCTTACGGGAAAGGACAACCTGGATTTTCATGCATGTATGTATCACATGCCGCGGGAGGAGCGGAGAACACGGATCGCCGAGGTGCTCAGGTTGATGGATCTGGAGGAGAAAGCAGACATCCCGGTCAAGGACTACTCGGGGGGGATGCAGCGGCGACTCGAGATCGCCAGGAGCATGCTCACCCATCCCCGCGTCCTCCTGCTGGACGAACCAACGGTGGGTGTGGATGTGCAGACACGGCGGTTCATGTGGGACCATGTCAGAGACCTGAACCGCAGACAGGGCGTGACCGTCCTGCTTGCCACCCATTACATCGAGGAGGCAGAATACCTCTGCGACCGGATAGGGATCATGAATCGCGGGAAGATCATGGCCATTGGCACACCCGGGGAACTCAAAGACTCGGTGGGAAAGAGTGTTGTTTCGCTCTCCCTTCGCGGGGGTTCTTCAGGCGAGTTCACACGGATGCTTTCAGGGCTCTCCTGGGTTGAGAGCGTCCAGGAGACCAATGGCCAGATTGACATCGGGCTGAAGCGAGAGAATATCAATCTGGCTGAGATCGCTGACCTCGCGCTGGGGCACGGGTTCACCATCACCTCCATAGAATTGCATAAACCCAGCCTTGAGGATGTCTTCTTCCAGTATGCACGGATGTCGCCGGAGGAAGAATGATGGCGATTCTGGAAGTCAACGACCTGACCAAGAAGTTCGGCGATTTTGTTGCCGTGGACCACATCAGTTTTACTCTGCAGGAAGGCGAGCTCTTTGGTTTTCTGGGGCCCAACGGGGCGGGAAAGTCTACCGCCATAAAGATGCTCACCACCATCCTCAACCCGACCTCCGGGGAGGCCAGGGTGTGCGGGTATGATATCGTTCGAGAGCGGGACGCGGTGAGAAGGAATATTGGTATTGTCTTTCAGGATCCCTCAAGTGACCGGTTCCTCACCGGCAGAGAGAATCTGCGGTACCACGCGGTCATGTACCACATGCCCCGGAAAGAGATCGAGAAGAGGATCGATGAGGTGCTGGAACTGCTCGACCTCAAGGGCAGGGAGAATATTCCGATCAAAGATTGTTCTGCAGGGATCCAGAGGAGATTCGAGGTGGCCCGGGGGTTCATGACGCGGCCCCGGTTGCTCTTTCTGGACGAACCCACCGTGGGCCTGGACATGCAAGCACGGGTGAGACTGTGGAGTTATATCAACAAACTCCGGGAAGAAGAAGCGATCACCATTCTCCTCACCACCCACTACATCGAGGAGGCAGACTATCTCTGCGACCGGGTGGGCATCATCGATCACGGGAAGATCGTTGCCCTCGATACCCCGCAGAACCTGAAGGATGTCGCCGGGCGGGAGACCGTCCGGGTGGAGGTCGCGAATGGTCAGGGCACGAGGTTTGCTGATGCCCTCAGGGAGCTGGAAGGGGTGAGGGATATCGAACAGGACAACAACGAGATCTGGTTGGGTGTAGAGGGGGGAGAGAGCAGAATACCGCAGATCCTGACTGTTGCCAGCCGTATGGGGGTACCGGTCACCTCGGTGGAGGTGGTCAGGCCAAGCCTTGAGGATGCGTTCCTTCACCTCACGGGAAAGACGATCCGTGAGGAAGGGGGGAGCCTGCAGGATCTCAGAAAAGCAAGGAGGAGAAGAAGAAGGTGAACCTATGGCAAGAGTAACGAATTCCGGGACCAGCCGCCTGATCGATCCCCTGCCGATCTACATCATGTGGTTGCGGGAGATGAAGAGGATCTTCCGGGTGAAAGCGAGGCTGATTTCAAATCTTCTGATGCCGATCCTGTTCCTGGCGTTTCTCGGCATACCGTTGAGCCTGGTATCGGCAAACGGAAGCGAGATGTTCGGGCTTCCCCCGGGAGTGGATTTTCTCGATTATCTGGCGCCCGGGATTGTGGGCATGACCATCCTGTTCAGTTCCCTCATGGGAGGTGCCTCGGTTGTCTGGGATAAGGAGTTCGGGTTCCTGAAAGAGGTCATGGTTGCCCCTGTCAGCCGGTTCTCGATACTGCTGGGCCGCCAGGCAGGAGCCATGACCATATCCCTGGGACAGGCCCTCATCATTCTCCTGCTCGCGGCTCTCATGGGGGTCAATTTCCAGAACTCTCCTGTTGTCTTCCTCTCGATCGTCTTCATGGTTCTGACCGGCGCTACCTTCATGGGACTGGGTCTGATACTGGCCACGAAACTGGGTGAGATGGAGGGGTTCATGTCCATCCTGACGCTGTTTCAGATGCCCCTGTTCTTCATGTCGGTTGCTCTCTTCCCGCTGGAACTCATGCCGGGCTGGTTCCGCTACATCATCTGTCTCAATCCTTTCACGTATGGGGTGGATGGGCTGAGGGGAACCCTGATTGGCGTCTCCAATTTCCCGCTCCTCCTTGATTTCGTGGTCATCTTTGCCTGGGCGGCAGTCCTCGCCGGGCTGGGTACGCACTTCTTCTCCACCATGGAGGCTGACTGAGAGGGTAGCTTGCGCGAGGTTCTCCCGGGCCTATACCGGGTGTCCCGCCCCCGGTGAAAGCCTGGTTCCGGAAAGCCGGGTCAGGCTTTCACAGCACCTTTTTTTTACGGGGAAACCGGCAGAAGGCCCGCGGTGGGGTGCATGCCGTCTGCCCCGACGAACGAGAGCAGGCACCCTGCCCGGCACGGTCTCCCATCCTCTGAAACAGGAACCGAGAGTAGCAGGGTCTTGCATGCACCCCGCGACCTTCAGGCGTGAACTACCCGGTATCCCGGCGATCCCCATGCTTCACCCGAGGATCATGGCGATTCCCAGAGCGACGACCAGGACCGTGAAGAAACGTCCATAGAACTTCTCGACGGTAGGGGTCTTTATCCGGCTCAGGTATCGTGGTCCAAGGTATGCCCCTACCGCTGCTCCCATCGCCAGGAAGAGGGTGAGCCCCCAGTGAACCTGCCCGATGGCGAGATGACCGGTCAGACCGGCGATGGCGTTGAAGAGGAGCACGAATATGGATGTCCCAACCACCTGTACCGCGGGTAGTCCCATGAGGTACAATCCGGCGATGACCGGTGGCGTCCCGCTCACTCCAAATAGCCCTGCCATGGCACCGGAAATGATGCCGAAGGTGATGCCCCCGACCGTCCTCCCCCAGGTGAGGGGGGGTGCTGCCGCCGGGGTTCTGGTGTCAGCACCTGCTCTGTTCCGGGCGCTGAACAGCATTGGAACGCTCAGGACGATCATGAAGATGCCGAAGAGTTTTCCCATGAGGGAGGGGGGGACCATGCCCGATGCGACGGCGCCGAACAGTGCACCGATGATCCCGCCGCAACCAAAGGTCAGACCCAGGGGGATGTCCAGGTTGCCCTGGCGGTAGTGGCCGATCGAACCGAGGGCGGCGGTGGGGATGATCGAGGCAAGGGATGTGGCGACGGCATACTGCGTCGGCACCTGGAAGATGAGGGTCAGCAGGGGTACATAGAAGAAACCGCCACCGCCACCAAACATGGTCACCAGCAGACCGACGGTGACGCCGATCAGGATCAGCGGCAGGATCCACCCCAGCGTGAAGTCGACGGGCATTCTTTCTGGTTGCACCTCCTCCACAGTTCGTGAATCGCCGGCCTCCTCGTGCGAGTATGCGGGTCGGCCAGAGAATCACCAGGATATGTTTCGTCTTCAATTCGATGAGGTTTTCGGAGGACCTGTCTGAGGCCATCAATCCAATGCCCGCGCTGGTTTGATGGCAACGTTTAATGCGGGTGAAATGGAGCATAGTTCTCATACCGGGATGCTTCGATTGGAGTTGAATCGATGATCCCAACCCTCTCGTTCTGTGCCCAGAGAACAATTATTGCCTCACCGACAGGATGCATGAGCCGTCCCACACCCTCGACGCCGAGACGATTGTTGCAGGATTGGGCAATAGATACCCAGTTTTCCGTCTTCTCTGCACCAGGGTTGAAACAATCCCCCTCTGTCAGGAGACGAACTGTCTGGACAATAGGATTGTTTCCTGAAACACTTGATGATAAGTAG
>CAZYWX010000057.1:0-10318 GCA_964651285.1 uncultured Methanoculleus sp. | reverse complement strand
TCAGCATCGTCTCCGGCCAGTGGACCCAGGGAGCGATGATGAACTCAAGCGTCTTCCCCCCAAGGAAGAGTGTCTCGCCGTCGTCGATGAGAGTGCAGCGGTCTTTCGGGATATGGAGGTGGTCGACCAGGAGGTCGAGGCACTTCTCGTTCGTCACCACCCGTGAGCCGGGAAACCTCTCGAGCACCGCTGGTATCGAGCCAGAATGGTCCTGCTCGGCATGGTTGCAGATGATATAGTCGATCTTCTCAACGCCGAGGTGATCCAGGTTTGCCATGAGGTCAGCAGTCATCATGGGGTCAACGGTATCGATCAACGCCGTCGCCTCGCTGCCCTGCACCAGGTAACAGTTGTAGGTGGTGCCATCAGGGATCGAGATCAGTTCGTCGAAGATCCGGCGGTCCCAGTCGATGGCCCCGACGGCGAAGACGCCAGGTACTATCTCACGCGCGGTCATGCTCGGTCGCCTCCACCGATCACCATACAGTATCTCTCGGTATCACCAGACATGGTTCATGCTCCTGACTCCAGCCACACCGGCCGGTGACCGCCTATCCAGCCCAGAGACTGATAACGGTTTCGCCCCCAACTCCCTCCTACGCCCCGTCGGGGGATGAGGCTACATCCCTTCTCTGGCCCCCTCTCTCCTGATGACGTTTGCATAGAGGTGGGCCTGCCTGGTCGGTTCAGGGAGCCGGTACCCCCGGGTGGTTGCGAGGACAAGGTCGACCGCCCGTGCAAGAGAGATCTGGTTGCCCACTGAGACGTAGACCGGTTTCGTCCTCTCTTTTGTCCGCACCGCCATCCCAATCATCTCGCCGTCGCGGCGTATTGGGCTCAATGAGCCCCGGGAGGCCCCTGGATCCTCAGCCGTGCCCACGAGGAGGTTCTTTGCGACGCCGACGGTAGGTCGATCAAGCAGAACGCCCATATGGCTTGCGATCCCGAGCCCCCGGGGATGGGCAACACCCTGGCCGTCAAAGAAGATGACTTCTGGCTCGGACTGCATCTTCCGGAACGCAGCGAGGAGAGCGGGACCTTCACGGAACGTCAGGTATCCGGGGATGTAGGGGAATGATGTCACGGCACGGGCCGAGACCTGCTCAACGACGGTGAGATCGGGGTAGCTGAGGGCGACCACAACCGCATAGATCTCATCTGAGCCTTTCGAGTAGGAGGCGTCAGCCCCGGCCACAAGCGAGACAGCCTCCACATCCCCAGAGAGGCGAACCCGGGCCCGCAGCTTCTCCTGGAGACAGGCGGCTTCGCCCGGCGTCAGATCAAACGAGTGAGTCTCTTTGATCTCCATGAGCGTCTCCTGATCACAAGGATCTGGATAGGACTAGCTACAACAAGATATCGGTGGCTGCTAGTGGCGTGCAAGCCCCTCGCCAGAGTGGTCAAGGAGGGCGGTTTGAGTATGGATACGCCCATCGTCATCGGTCCCGATCAACCCACCCCTGACCTATGACAGGGGACCTCTGGCAAGACCTGTTGTGCGGGCGGACCCGGCCAACACCCAGACCTTCGGGAGGAAAAAAGAGGAATGGTGGTCTAATCACTGGCGAGGTAATCGTAGAGGAACGCGGCCAGCACCGCACCGATGATGGGGCCGATGATGTAGATCGGGAAGAGCCCCCAGAGGTTCTGCCCACCGAGGAGCCAGTCACCAAGGTATGGCCCGAACGTACGGGCGGGGTTCAGTGATGCCCCGGTCAGGTTCCCGATCGCTGTGATAATGCCGGCAACCGTGAGACCCACCGCGAGACCGGCAAAGCCCGGGGTGGCCCGTTCATCGACGGCGGCACCCATGATAACAAGCATAAGAAGGAACGTTCCAACGGCCTCGATCACGATCGCCTGCAGGTAGCCGATGCCCGGGAAGGGTGCTGTTGCACCCAGCCCCCCGATCATGACGGCGTCAGGACCGACAGCCCAGGCAAAGAGCAGGCTTGCAGCCCCCGCACCGACAAACTGAGCGAGGAGATATGGGATCACCTCCCGACCAGGGAACCGCCCGGTCGCAAAGAGACCCAGCGTCACCGCCGGGTTGATGTGGCACCCAGATATCCTTCCGAAGGCGTAGATGGACCCGGCAATGGCGATACCAAAGGCAAGTCCTATGGCGAGCCAGTCGCCGAGACCACCGAGCGCCCCTATCCCTAAGTTGAAGGGCGTTGTTGGAGTGGTTCCTGCAGCCAGCATCAGTGTGACGGCTGCAGCACCAGCCCCAAAGAAGACCAGAATAAATGTCCCGACGGCCTCAGCGATGGATCGCTTGCCAAGAGATGCAGTCATGGTTTCACCAGATGTCATATCCTAGAGAGTTCTTTCAAAATGAATTGGGAGTGTGCCTCACTTCCCATACAGGGCAGCATAGCACTCGGGACAGAGGATCCTCGGCAGAGGTGCCTTCACGCGCTTGCTGGGGAACGGGTAGCCACCCTCCCAGACATCGAGATCCTTCCGGACAGCATGCTCCATGCAGAGCCCCATCCCGCAGACAATGCAGATCGCCACCGCCTCACTCTCTCCCCCCTCAAGGGCGCAGTAGTAGCACTTCATGGCAAACTCCCTCCCTCTCCTCAGATCGCCTCTTTCCACTGGCAATAGTGGTGCCGCTGATCAACCAGCGTCGCCGTGGCGCAGTTCTTGCACGCCCGCACCGGGGCGGCCGCTGTCTCCTTCTCGAGAGCGATGATGTTGGTCATCATCGTCGCGGTCACAGGCTCGCTGGTCAGGAGGCAGGGGTAGTCGGCAAGCCGCATCAGGGCAGAGAACCTGACTGATATCGCACAGGCTGCGTAGGCATACCACTGCGGGTTCATCAGTATCTCGTTATTGTGGATAGGCGAGAGGTCAACCGGGTATTTACCGACCCTGGGAACCAGTACCTCACCTGACCCGTTCCGGTTCCGCTGTGCCTTATCGAGGAGTTTCCATCCGCGGTAGATCATATCCATGAAATCGCAGTTGTGCAGTTCTGCCGCCGCTCCCCGGGTTGGGTAGCGCTGGACGTAGTTGTGGAACCGCTTCGTGAGCAGGTCGATGATCATGGGGGCGTTGAACGCGTCAAGTTCAAGGATGTACTCGGTCGCGATCGCCGAGGCTCCGGTTGCAACCGAGAGGACGTCCCAGTAGGTCGTGTAGGAGTCAACCGATTTCTTCAGCGACGACTCCATGACCTCGGTGACCGCCTCGATCACCGCCATGACGACATCGTCCTTGCACATGTTGAAGGTCGACTGTGCGATGTGGTGGGAGATGTCGCCGACGCTGTAGGCAGGAACGGTCAGGATGTTACCGTAATGGACGCCGTCATCGATCGCGGCCTTAACGGATCCCTCCATCCGACGCCGGTATTCGCTCATGTACTTCCGGGCATCAAACGAGGTCATCCCTGCCTCCTCCATCAGTTCCACCTGGGCATCGACCGGCTCGCGGTAGATCTTCTGCATGGTCTCGATCTCCCGGGCGGTCGCCTCGGCGGGGGTGGCCCCTGCCTCAAGGGCGTGAGCGAAAGCGTCGCCGAAGCCGTAGGAGGTGTTCATACCCCATGATTTGGCGGCAAGGATCGCCCGCTTGTGGTCGACCGGGATATCGACCTTCTTCAACACCTGGTTCACCATGTTGCTTGTGCTCCCCGGGATCAGCGCGAAGTCGACGACACAGGTGGGGCCGTAGAACCCGCCGTAGTTCCGCACCGCCTCAAGCCCGATCCTGGCCTCTGTGTCAGCGATTGCCTGGACAAAGGCATCGACGCTCTTCGCAAACGCCTCGTCCTGGCTTTTCAGGATCTCAAGCACCACCGGGGTCTGGTAGTGTTCGACGAAGGGATCGTCTTCAGGACGGACAGTCTCTGTAAGACCGTTGAGGATCTCATAGTGTGAGATCACCGAGTTCTTGTGGAGGTCGATGACCGCCGGGCTCTGGTCGGCGATCGCCGTCATCCCCCTGACCGCATCGACGTAGGGTCGTGCGTCCTTCATGACGAATTTCTTGCCACGTTTCGCCTTTACCGTCTCCACGTCCGCCCGCTGGGCGGCCATGGCCTCGTCTATCATCTTCTCGTAGAGCTCTTTCATTTCAGATCACCTATCATATCATCCTCGTTGCCCGGTCTTCCAGGCAGCAGCACGTTCCAGGGGAACGATGCGCGGTGGTCCCATCGGGACCCCCCGCTTCAGCAGAACAACCCCAGACAATGGATGATGACGGAAGGGATAGTGTCTGCTTGAGAGAACAGAGGTAAACGATGCTTGGGAACGCTTGAGCAGGAATCGAGAACGCACCTGGGTCACTGTAAATCTCTGCACCCTTCATCTGGCCTCAAATGCCTGGTAGAGTTCCGACAATTGACATTGTTGTTATTCTCCCATATATCAGTTGTGTCTTTAACCCGAGCAGATATCTGGAGCGATGCGACCTCTCCTGGGGTGTTGGAAGGATTGAAACGCCGTATAACCAGGAGATTGTCCAAAATAGACCTCTGTCAGGAAAGAGGCAGGCCACTTCCCTGGTCCCTCCGCCCCCGTGAAACGGGGGCCAACAGGGAGGCTGTGTTCAAGTATTTCTCAAACACCTGCTATAAGTCAGCGTATGCTCTGACCTGCCTGGCCCCTCCATCACCAGGCGCTTTCAGGGGTATGCTCAAAGGGTGCCTGTTCCCCCAACGAGAAGGACATCCCGGGATGCTCTCCTCCGAGGTTGCTAGCCCCGGCTCATTCTCGCGAACACCCGGGTCCAGGTCGCGATCCAGGATAAGCCCATAAATACGGGCAGGAACGGATCCGGCCAGAAAGGCGCCCTCGCGACGATCGTCCCGCGTCTGGAACACCGGGAACACCGCTGTGATGGATCCAGGATCATGCGAGCCAGCCACTTCCGCAATGCTTTCTTGGGGATCGTGATGAACGATGGTCCCGGCTACATCTACGATGCTTCTTGTCAGACCGTTGACATTCAGATCTTCGAATAGAATCGTAGCGAACCGATCCCACCCTCCACGCGTTCCTGAAAAACCCACAACCGCGCTTGTGGAACAGCTGGTCAGGAACCGGGATCAGAACCAGGCATCAAGGGTTTTCTGTGTCGCCTTCGCCTCGATCTTATCAAGGGCGCCCAGAACCCGCTCTTCAGAGAAGTCGTAACGCCCGCAGAGCATCTCCACAACCCCTTCACCATCAGGAGGCCGCCACGCAAGGGTGTAGTCGTCGGTCACCGGAGGGTTGAGGAAGAACTCCTTGATCGGCCCGGGATCAAAACCGGGCTGCTTTTCAGCGATCACCGACGCAAACTCGCCGTTCCGCACAATCTTCAGGGCGGTCTTTCCGCCGATACCCCGGACCCCGGGGTTGAAGTCGGTGCCCACCAGGATCCCGATCTCGATCAGCTGCTCCCGGGTTATGCCCAGGCGGTCGAGGAGGGAAGAGAGGACAATTCGTTCGGGGGTTACCGTGATCGTCCGCCCCCGCGACCTCCGCCTGCCACTGACCGTGAGGTTACGCACCAGCACCGGAGAGCCAAAGAGAAGCGCGTCATAGTCCTGCGAGACCACGTAGGTGGCGCTTCCCCTCCGTACCATGTGGCTTGCCTGCGCTTCACCTTCGCTCGGCGCCTGCACCCAGGGGATGCCAAGCAGGCCAAGAAGTTCGTGGGATGACGCAATGGTATGGCTGTCGATCCGGGAGGCCGCGGTTGCCTGCTTGTAGGCCTCCTCCATATCCCCTTCTTTCAGCGCCACCTTCCAGGCCTCGTTGGCCTGATTGCGGACCTCCCGCCGTTGCTCGATCGTCTCCTGCTTGAACTCAGGCGGTTTTCCGTCAAAAACAAAGACCGGTTTGATGCCTTTCTCGAGAAAGTTGACCGTCCTGAAGAGGATGCCAGAGAGGTGGGAGGTGACCCGACCCGCGCTGTTCATCAGTGGAGTCCCGTCGGGCTGCCTGATGATCGAGAGGAACTGGTAGAGCGCGTTATGCGCGTCCACCGCAGCGATGCCGGGGAGGTCAGCCCACGTCAACGTTTCTTTACAATCTACCAGAATATCACGGATAGCAACGCCCATGCTTACTTACACATGAGAGGGGGAGAACCTATTAAGGTGGCGCTCACCGGTACATCCTCCGAGAAAGGCCGTCAACGATCTCCTCGATCCGAACCATGGTATTATCGTATTTGTCGCTCATTGCCTTCCCCATCTCTTCCATATTCACACGCATGGTGCGTTCTCGCTGTGCGACGCTCTCCTCGAGCCGTACGATCTTTATCCCAAGAGAGATGAGTAACCCCCCAAGGGAGAGCATCATGAATGTCGCAGCAACCGCAACGATCAGGTCCTGCCAGAACCGCATCACCAACACGACAGTGGAGACCACCATCACGATGGTGAGAATAATGTCGCCGATGAGTTCGCGAATCTCCATAATTTAAAGTGATGAGGATGCATTAATTAACCTACCTAAAATGAATGGAGTTGTATGATGCAGATACGCGACTGGCTGCCGTTTCTTGGGATGCCCCTCATGCTCATCTCCGTCCAGGTGATCGCCATCATCCTCGTCCTCCCCATGCAGGCCGCAGGACTTGTGGCGTTCGAAAATCCTGAGTCGGTTGCAAATCCCCTGATTTTCATAGGGATGTTACTGGCGTTTACCCTGCTCCTGCTCCTCCTGATCCGGTTGCAAGGGCGGCGCTTCATCGCCTTCTTCATCGGCGTTGCTATATTCATGACGTTCCTCTACATCTTCGGAGCGCTTGCTATCCTCCTGATCGGTATCTGCGATGCGGCCGCTATATTATCGGTCATTGGCGCCGGAGCGGCTACGGCACTCCTCTACCTTTATCCAGAGTGGTACGTCATCGATATCCTCGGCGTCCTGATATCAGCCGGGATTGCGTCCATCTTCGGGATATCGCTCGCCGTCCTGCCGGTGCTCGTGCTGCTTGTGCTGCTTGCAGCCTACGATGCCATATCGGTCTACAGGACAAAACATATGATCACGCTCGCCGAGGGTGTTCTGGAAACAAAGGCCCCGATCATGGTCGTGGTCCCGAAGAGCAGGGACTACTCGTTCAGGAAGGACGGGCTCAACATTGAGGAAGAAAAAGAAGAACGCGGTGCGTTCGTCATGGGCATGGGCGACCTGATCATACCCTCCATCCTTGCAATATCGTCACACGTCTTTGTGGATGCACCGCCCGTGGTCTGGACCCTCTCAGCACCGACGCTCGGCGCGATGATCGGATCTCTTGCGGGGCTTGCCGTGCTTCTCTACTTCGTGAACACCGGAAGACCACAGGCAGGACTCCCTCCGTTAAACGGGGGCGCTATTCTTGGTTTCCTGATAGGGGCGGCTCTCGCAGGCTCGTTCTCCTGGTGTCCCTGGATCTGAGCAGCAGGTCAAGCACCGCCTCCACCCCTGCCCCGGTGAGCGTGGACATCGTGGGGTAACCCTCGACGCCCCTGAGATCTGCCTTATTGACAACCGTCACCACAGGCACATCGACGAGAGAGCGTAGTTCATCAAGGAGCCCCATCTGATCCTCCAGCGAGTAGCCGCAGTGGCCGCTCGCATCCAGGATAAAGAGCACGACGTCAGCGGTGTTGATGACAGCACTCACCGCCTGCCGTTCGATGGGGTTGCGCTCATCTGCCGGGCGCTCGAGGACCCCGGGGGTATCGATGAACTGGACCCGTTCATGTCCCCCGATATCACGGTGGCCGACGATGATTCCTTTGGTGGTAAAGGGATAGGCGGCGATCTCGGGTTCTGCTGTGGATACAAGTCTGATAAATGAGGATTTCCCAACGTTGGGATAGCCAGCCACGACCACAGTGAACTCGTCCTCACTCACGTGAGGGAGTTTTCGCAGGATGTCGCGGGCTTCATTCAAGAATCGGAGGTCATCATCCACCTGATGGACGATGGAGGCGATACGGGCAACGGCCTGCCGCCTGACCTGCCCCGTATCCCGCGCCGATCGCATGCTGCGGGCATGATTGGACCCGACGATCCTGACCTGATGAGCCGCCCAGGTGACGGAACCGAGGGAGCGCTTCAGTCGGTCGAGCGAGACGAGGATGTCGGCCACCTCCTGGTAGAAGGGAGGGAGATGATCAAAGCTAGGAAACGACCTGACCACATCTTTTAACTTATCGTGGATGGAACTCGTGACTGCTCTCACAAACTCCTCGTTTGCCCGATCGACGTTCTTCTTCAACCTCTTCCTGGCTGCCGCTCTGCGGAGACTGCGATCAAGCACTTCGTCCGCCGTCGGAACGGTCGGGATAGATTCGAACTCCACTACACGCACAACCTAATGTACTTAAACAACATACTATGACTGATGGTTATGGATCTCTCCCCGATTCAGAAAGATATCCTGGTAACCCTGATTACTCTATATCATCGGTCCTCCCATTGTATAAAAGGTGAGGAGATCGCAGACCTGCTGAGGCGGAACCCCGGCACCATCCGCAACCAGATGCAGGCACTAAAAGCACTCGGACTCGTAGACGGTGTTCCCGGTCCAAAAGGAGGTTACAGCCCGACCGCACGCGCATACAAGGTGCTCAATCTGGAAGACTTTGAACACCAGTCTGAGGTACAGATCCTCCGTGATGGGGAGAAGGTGGAGGGGGTCCGTGTCGCTGAACTTGATTTCACCTCCCTCTGCCACCCTGATCTCTGCCACGCGATGATTAAGATCATCGGAAGCGTGAAACTCTTCAGGGTAGGAGATATGGTCTCGATCGGGCCTACGCCGGTGAACAAACTCCTTGTCCGCGGTGAGATCTATGGGATGGATGAGACCCAGCAGGCACTCCTGATCAGCGTCTCTGAGATGATATCCCTCCCAAAACAGACAATCAGGCACTATATGAGCACCCCACTCCTGACACTGCCGCTGGACGCCACCCTCCGGGATGCGATCCGTCTCTTCAACAAGCACCAGATCCACGGCGCGCCGGTGGTGGATGAAAACACCTTAAAGGGCATCGTGACGTTGAGCGATGTCGCCAGGGGTCTGGACGAGGGGCTCACGTTAGACGCGCCTGCCTCAGAGGTCATGACCAGCGATGTGGTTGAAGCACCGCCGTCCATCAAGCTCTATGATCTCGTGGGACGATTCAAGGAACGAGAGATCGGGAGACTGATCGTGGTGGAGGACGGCAAACCCATCGGTATCATAACCCAGACAGATATAATTCAGGTCTTTCCCTCCCTTTGATACCCTCTCGCACAGAATTTCTCACTTCGAACCCCCCAAAGAGGGATAAGTATTTATATGAGAGTAGATATGTTGCTTCTGTAAAACGAGCTCTGTTTGAAACCACATTTCAAAGAGCTCAATGAAAAGGGGGAAATGAGATCATGACAGATATACCTCTGGCACCTGTTGGAAGAATCGTGAAGAAGTCGGGCGCGGAACGAGTGAGTTCTGATGCTAACGAAGAACTCGCAAAACTTATGGAGCAGTACGCTTCGCGGATCGCAAAAGAAGCGATAAAACTGGCAGGGCACGCAGGCAGAAAGACGGTCAAGGCAACTGACGTCCGGATGGCAGCCGAGACCGTGAAATGAACTCAACCCTAGTTCTCTTTTTAGGATCAAGACCGGACTTATCCCCAGCACCTCACTGCAGGATAGATCATCCCATCCGCCGGCTATAGGCCGTCCCCGGCTACAATGCGATTTGTGCGTAACGTGTATCGTAACCACCCCCGTCCCCCCAGATCTCGGACCGCATGACTGGAGCGACGAGACACCTGAGATCACTCGAGGAGGTCGATAATAACGAGGTGCTTGCCACGACGCTGGAGAATGCCCGGGGAGCAGGAGCAGTGTATCTCAGTCCCCTTCGATGAGACAGACAGGGGTCCTCTCCTGGTGGAAGAAGAATCGGCCAGAAAAGAGGTGAGTCTCCTCGCGGGCTCTCCAGAATGGTCAGATGCGTGGGGATCTTGTGTTCAACGCCTTCTTCTGGCACGTAACGGTAGGGGGATATTGCGGAGTGTCCTCGATCCATGGGGAAAAGGATGCTACGAGCGTTTCGCCCACCCGCGGTTTGGGTTCACCCTCGATGGAGACGGATGGGGTCGTCCTCCATCATCCGATCAAAGCGGCATCACGGACCTGCGCGGTTCGGCGATCTGCGACCGGGAGGTGGTGCTACGTCTCGCGATTGAGGATGTAGCCGGGCCGATCACGAAGAAGGAAACCGCTATCTCGGGACGACAGGGGGATCTGAGATCCTTCGACGCTCCCGAACGGAAGAAGGCCCGGAAGATCGTCGCACACATCCATGAACGGATCGC
>CAZYWX010000056.1:0-10322 GCA_964651285.1 uncultured Methanoculleus sp. | reverse complement strand
AAAAACGAAACCAAATGCGAGGGAGGCGATTCGAACGCCCGAACTCCTGCGAGACAAGGCCCTCAACCTTGCGCCTTTGACCTGGCTCGGCAACCCTCGCCCTGTTCCTCTCTATACAACGCACTGCAGACATAAAAGACCTTCCTCTCGGGCAGATCCCCCGGTCCCCCCGACCGCAGAACCAACCCTCAGGAGGACTCAGGGCATCCCCCGGCCCGCGGCCCCGGCCCGAAAAAGCACCAGGTCGAACATCCCTGCCCCGGTCCTGGCTTCGGTGTATATTTATGCGCCTGACGCCAATAGTTTCCCTATGTGGGACGATATCTCACGAGAGTTCGCCGATTCGCCATCGCAGACCAGAGTCGTTCGGTTCCTGCTGGAGAACGGATTCGGCGTCAACGAAGAAGGGCGCATCGTCTGCAACAACATCGAGATCCCTGCCACCCATATCGGCAGAGCCCTCGACACCGACCGCCGGGTCGTGGACGCCACCGCCCGACGTATCCTTACCAACCCAACCATGCGGAAGATCTTTACCCGGATGCGCGCATCCCCTGACCTCAGCCAGGTCGCCGAGGCCCTCGGGCTCTCGGTCATCACGCTGCTCCCAAAAGATGCCCATCAGAAAGGAATCGTCGGCGCCGCGGTCAAAGTCCTCGTTGATCACGACCTCTCCATCCGCCAGATCTTTGTCACCGACCCCTACCTTGCCGAAGAGCCAAAACTGGTGATGATCGTTGACGAAGCACGGGTCCCGCCCTCGGTCTACGAAGACCTGCGCGCCCTCCCGCAGGTAAAGCAGTTGATCATCTGAAGAGTTCTACTTCAAGCCCGAGCCGGTAGATCCGCTCCCGCTGCTTCCTCGGGAGAGCCAGGGACCGCATCAACCGCTCCTGCAGGCAGATAACGCGGGTCCCCTTCACCAGATTATCCGCGTGGGCGACGATCTTCTCCTCAATCGTCCGGGGCACGCAGTCCCGCGGCGGCAGGTTGAGGAGCGAACACTCATCCGCCGTCAGCCCGGCACCGATATGCCGCTCGACGATGGCAACAACCGCGTCATCCAACTCAAACCTCCGGCATATCGCCGCCCCCACCCCGGCGTGACGCAGGTCATGCGTCACCCCCCGGCCGATATCATGGAGCAGCGCCCCCGCCTCGACCAGATCGCGATCGACCAGGGGATCCCCGGCGTAGGTGAGCGCAAGGTCCCGCACCACCCTGCAGTGGGCGATGACCTGCTCTGAACACCCGGCCTGCCGCAGAAGACCGATACACGCCTGCGGCTCAGGCACACCCCAGGCCTTCCTTGATCTGGTTGACCCGTTTCCTGAGGGCATTGGTGATGATCTCGTTGTCAAAATGCTCAACCATCTCCTCGCAGTTCGGACACTCGAAGTTCCAGTCTGCCACATCCGTGAACGGGTAGACGAGACCACAGTTCGTGCAGATGTAAAAATCGTTCTGTTCCTCGTAGTTGAGCCGTATCACAAGCCGATCGAGCGCGTCCCTGACATCTTCCTCGATCACATCATAGATGCGTTCCAGGTGGAGATGCCAGAGGTAGGTGAGCCAGCCGGTCTCCGGGTTCTTTATACGCCGGTAGGCGGCCAGCCGCTTCTCGTAGAGCGAATATAACGTGTGGCGGACGGTGTTGAGATTAATCTCGGTCAGCTCGGCGAGTTCTTCGTCGCTGTGCTCCTCCCCGTCCTCAGGATAGCGTTTCAGGACCTCGATACCTTCCGCTCCAATCAGGCGGAGCATATAGGCGTTGATCGCCGGGTCGTTTAACAGTTCATTGATGGATACCATTGCTCAAAGTTCCTCCCCAAACATCGTATAAGTAGGTTGTTCAACCGTCGGTGCCTCAGTGGTGGGGCCCCAACCCATAACTCCCTTTCCCGTGGTTCGCCCCTGGCAGGCAGGAGAAAAACGTTCCCGGGATGATGGATGACCGGGACAGAGGAGATCCCCCCACAAACAACCAGATCGCGAACCGCCGGCACGGCAGCAGGGGGTGGCGCGGCCCCGGCCCTCCCTTCTCCGGGCGCCATTCTCACCCAGGGATCGCTTTCCTGACCAACCGGATATTCCTCTCCAGGTCGGCACACGCCGCCGTCTCCGTCTCCCCGCACCCGTAGACGCTCACGACGGCATTCCCCTCCTCAAACTCGGTGCCGGGCCAGGGGATGTCAGCGATCCGGGGTGCAAGCGAGGCAAGGTCCACGCGGAGCCGCATATCCCGCTCAGCAAAGAGGATCCGCCTGACCGCGACCCTTCGCGCCGCCGGCATCGCCGGCGGGAGGACGCCCCGGCAGGCATCCATGTGCATGGCAAAAACATTCTCCCCGGTCGCCCGCTCCACCGTGTCCAGGGTGGCCTGGAACCGGGGGTTGAGCTCGATCGCCCAGGGCTTCTCCCCGGCCATGAAATCGATCCCGATCGAGCCCACGCACCCGCTCGCCGCCGCGATCCGCTCGGCGCATGCGATCATCTCCCCGGCAAGCGGGTGAGAGAACGGGGTGACCGACCCCGCAAACCCGTAGGCCCTCTTGCCCGAACCCCGCAGGATCTGGCGGTTGACCGCGATCGCCCGCGCCCGCTGACCGTCAGCGATACAGGAGACGCTTGAGGGGATCCCGTCGACCAGGGTCTGCGTGATGTAGGGCACGTCCGGCCATTCCTCCTTCCACCGGCGGAGTTCTTCCTCGGTCCGCACAACAGCGTTGCGCCATCCCCCCGATCCCTGGCGCGGCTTGACCATCACCGGGTACTGCCCCTCTTCAGCAAGCGGCGGGACCGGAACGTCCAGCCCTTCGAAGAACCGCTGGACCTCCAGTTTATCGAGGAACCGTTCTGCCCTCCGGGGCGGCGTGGCATACAGCGGGATCACAGCATCGATCGCCTCAGCACGAGACGTGACCACCAGCGCATCGATCGGATGGCGGGCGACCATCTCGGCGATCATATCCGGGATCTCATCGCTCTCCTCGTAGGTGAGACAATCCTCCGTGCACCAGGCAAGGTCCTGATCACAGAAACTATCAACCGCGTAGACCGTATACCCGGCCCGGCGGGCCGACTGCGCCACGTGCCGGGTCGAAAACCCGGCGATCAGCACCCGGCCGCTCAATGCTCCACCGTCCTCTTCCCGACCTTCGTCGGTTCGATCCTGATCTTCGCGTCCGGATACTCCCGGTTCAGTTCCTCGCCCTGGAAGAGGTGATCGAGGAAGATGGCAAGGCTCGATATCTCAGAGTGGGGCTGGGTGGTCACCGAGACGTTATAGTCGGCAAGACCATAGAGGTCGCCCGGCACCTTCTCGGCGCCCACCACCACGAGCACCCGTTCCTGGTCCCGGATCTCATCGATGACATCGGTCATCCGGAGCCCGTACATCGTCAGGTGGACAACCTTCCCGCCGTCCGCCTTCCAGTCCTGGATGCATCGTCGCCATGGCACATTATTCTCGGCAAAAAACGCTCCACCCCACCGGGAGACCACGTCGCTGATGCTTCCGATCACGCCCGGGTCGTCAGCAGCAAGATACATGCCTCGCGCCCCGAGCGCCCGTGCCGCAAGCCCGACATGGGTCGTCACCCGCTGATCACGTTCAGGACGGTGCCCGATCCTGAGTACAGCCACCTCTGGCATCGTCACTTCTCCCTCCGCGTTGGTGTTGCTCTGATAATACCGTTCTCGATGACAAATGGCAGGTCCTCAGCATACCGGCACTGACACTCGATCAGCGACTCCTGGATAGAGAGGAGACGCACCGCATCCCCAGACCGCCTGACTAAAAGATAATGCTCAAGCCGTTCAAGGGATGCCGTGACAGCATCAGGTTCAAAACCGGTAGCTGCTACCAGGTCTTCAGTCGTGATACCACCGATCTCGGGGATACGATGGTAGACGATCCAATCCAGTTCTTCCTCTCGCACAGGTATTCTTTTTGCGGGAAGACCGATATAGTTATTCATGCGCTCGCAAGCGCCGTTCGGGCTTCTGTGGCCTGTTGTCCGGAGATCGTCTCTCTGGAGCCAGGAACACGTGGCCGCCGGGCGGCAGGATCGGTGTGCGGAAGGGAGAGAGAATGGTTGATTATGTTGAACTGGCAGTCCTTGCCGATAACCTCTTTGAGATCAGTGATGATGACGACGAACGGCTGGCCGAGGTCCTGGACACGCTCGACAGCGAGACGAGGGAAGCGCTCCTCTCCTCAGACCTCCTCAACGCCTACCAGGTCTTCTACTACTCGTTTCGGGAGACCCCCGACGCCCTGGTACGAGAGCGGTTGCAGCTCCGGGGCGCCGCTGACCTTGCCCGGGGGGTTGTCATCGCCGAGATCGAGATCTACGAAGTGATCTTCTTCTGGAAAGACGGGGAACCCATCCTCCAGGTCACCGACGGAGATACCGTGGACGCCGAGTTCCGCGGGTCCGGGGCATACCAGGAGATGATCCGGTACCTGAACGAGTGGTTCTAGACCGGCGGTCTCCCGGCGGTGATCAGCCGATCATCCACCCGCGCCCGCACGATCGGGGGGAGGTCGCCCCAGCAGATCACCGCATCGCCGATGACGGCAAGCACCCCCTGGACGGCCGTCCCCGGGAGGGCGTCGAGGATGGAGGTATCGTCCCTGCTGATCCGGTTGCAGATCGCCGTCGCCCAGGCGTCCGCGGCGGCGACGTCTCGCGAGAAGACCGTCACGGCATCAGCGCTCCCGAAACTGATCGACGGCCCGACGGTCGCTGAGGATGTGCAGATCCCCAGGATCTCCTCCTGCGGCGGGATCCGGAAGGCGATCCGCCTGCTCAGGGGCGAATCTCCCGCAAAGATACCGACCCTGACCTCCCGGTCACTCAGAAGAGCGATATCTCCACCGTTGTCGACGAGACCAACCGTCGCCCCGGCATCGACCATCGCCTCAACCCCGGCCCAGGCGATGGCGCCGGCAACCGCCGCCATCGGTCCGACCCCGGCTTCTTCGGCGGCCCGTGCCATGCGGCCAACGGTCCTGGCCGGGTCTTTCGGGGTATAGGGTTCCAGGGTCGCAGAAAAATAGGGGTCCGCAGCGATCTGCCGCTCAACCTCATGCCGGGCGAGCAGCATCCCTGCTTTTGCAGCCTTGCTATGCTGCTCTTCCTCGGCGAGGATGGTTGTAATCGTCTGCCTGAACTCAAAATGGTCTCTGATCATCTCTGTTGTGAGAGGGCGGCATGCGGGCATGCCGTGATGCATTTCCCGCAGAGGACGCACCGCTCAGCGCTCACCTGGAGACGCCACTCCTCATCGAAAGCAAAGACCTCCTGGGGACAGACGCTGATGCAGGCCCCGCAGTCGACGCACTCCGTCTCGTCGAGGATGATGGCGTTCTCCATGACGCGGACCGCGACGCCCATCGCATCGAGCCGCTGCCTGACCAGGTCTGCGTCGTCGTCAGGAACATCGATCAGCACCTCGCCGGCCATGGAGTCGATGTAGGCCTTCTCCACGCTGAGGAGGACGCCGGTCTCCTTGACCACCCGCGCGATCACCGGTTCCCTCCCGGGATCGTTTGGTCCTCTGCGGGAGAACGTCAGCAGGAGTTTCATCGCCACTGCCTCCCCCCGAAGAGTTTCCCGAGGTCGATCGCCGAGAGGATCCCGACCACCCGGTTGGTCGTATCAACCACCGGGAGCGCGCTGATGTTGTTCTGTTTCAGTTTCTGGGCCGCGATATCCACCGGTTCGTCGGGAGTTGTCTTGATCACCTTCCTGGTCATGATATCTTTCACCTTGCGCAACCTCCCGTCGGTCACCACCGCCTTGGAGATATCGTAGGTGGTGATGATCCCGACCAGGACCCCGTTGCTGTCCAGGACCGGGAGATGGTTTGTCTCGTCTTTGAGGAGCCGTTTTGCCGCCACGCTGATCTCCTCATCCTCAGTGATGCTGAACACCTGCCGGTTCATGATCTCGTGGACGCGAGGGGTGATCGCCGTCTCCCGCATGGGTTTTACGCATTTCGTCGGGTCGATCGGCCGGGTGGGGAGCGCAAGTTCCAGCTTCCCCTCCTCTATCCAGGCCTTCAGTTCCCGGGCCACCGCCCGCGCCCGCCGGTAACTGGAGAGCGACGACGTCCTGACCGTCTCCCCGCCGAGTTCGATCTTCCCGCTCTTTAAGTCAGCGTAACTGACCGTCGCAACCGACGGCCGGTCGCGCCGGGGGGTGCCGTAATCGATGACCTCGGTCAGGATATCCTCGTCCCGCACCGCGGTGCTCCGGACGATATCGGTATTGAGCACCGGTATCGGGACGCCAACGCCAAGATAGAGCGTCACCCCATACCCCTTCATCACCGCAGCACGGAGGAACTCCTGCTGCATCTGTTTCATGTCCCCGGTCACCATCAGCGTCCCGAACCCGGTTCCTGCCGAGTGCTGGGTCCCCTCGCCGACGATCATCCCCTGTGCACCGGCGAGGAAGATCGGGACACCGCTCCCGATGACCCGGAACCCGGGGTCGTTTGCAAGCGGCGAGAGGGCTCCTGCGCCTGAGTAGGAGACGTTGCCGCACCGCGGGAGAAGGGTGCCCATGTAGGTGTAGAGCGTCCGGTCGGTGGTGTTCGTCGCCGCGTCGTAACACTGGTAGGAGTTCCTGGGGTTCACCATGATTGCCTGGTTCATATCCTCAAGCAGCAGTTCTGTGGTGATGCTCCGGCGCGGGTAGCAGTCGGTTCCGCGGGAGGTCGCCCGAAGTTCGACGGTGTTTCCGGCAACAAGGGCTTCGAGGACGTGGGCGCCGCCGTAGATCTGGTCCTTGGTCTCGGCTTCCTGGGTGGCGCCCAGGTAGGCGTCGACCGCCGCGATACCGGCGTATGCCTCCACGTCATTGAGCCAGATGCGTTCCATCCTGATGGGAGGGTCGGCGTGCCCGAAGTTGAGGAATGCACCGGAGGAGCACATTGCCCCGAACGTCCCGGTCGTGACGACGTCGACCTCCTCCAGTGCTCCTTCCTCTCCGAGGTCTTCGACGATAGCCGGCATCTCTTCGGCGGTGACGACTCGTGCGTTACCGTCGCGGATACGGGCATTGATGAGGTCGAGGGACTTTTCCATGAACGTATATCCGCTCTTGAATATTTATAGGTGTTGATTATTACTTTTAGTAATATATGAGGCCCAACCATGGCGGTTCCCCTGGTCAGGTGAGGTACTGGCCCGGAGGCTGAATGAGAGGCGGATCAGGTCGTTTTCGAGGATTTTGTGCCATTCCCGGGTTCGCTGACCGGGCGCCGTTCCCCCCGGCGGCGGCGGGCTCTGCGGTCCAGGTCCAGGCACGCCGCATCCGCAAGCGCCCTCCCCGGGAGCGGGAGGGTCGGCACCCAACCCATTCAGTTTATTCTAGGAGCGGCGCACAAGAGTACCCATGGATATCCGCAGGGTTATCACAGAGATGGAGAAGCTGGCTCCACCTGACCTGGCCGAAGAGTATGACGAAGGCAGAATCGGGCTCATCGTCGAAGGAAAAGACGATATCGAGACCGTCTGCTGCGCGCTCGATGCCACACAACACGTGGTGGAGGCTGCCATCATGAACGGCGCCGATATGCTGGTCGTCCACCACACCCCCCTCTGGAACCCGATCACGGCGGTCAGAGGTCAGACATCACGCCTGCTCCGGTTCCTGCTTGCCGCCGACATGAACCTCTATGTCATGCACACCAACTTCGACCATGCCCGGGGCGGCGTCAACGAGACCCTGGCCGAACGGCTCGGTCTCCTCGGGACCGAGCGGATGACCGCCGGGATCGTCGGCGACTGTTCACTCGACGCAGAAGAGATCGCCCGCCGTCTCCCCGGCGGCGGGGGGATCCGGGTCTACGGCGAGCCTGGCAGGATCTGGCGACTGGCGGTCGTTGGGGGGAGCGGGTTTGATCTTGACCTGATCCAGGAAGCCGCCACTCTCGGAGCAGACGCGTTCCTCTCGGCAGAACTGAAACACAGCGTGGCCCGTGCATCACCCATCCCCTGCCTTGAAGCCACCCACTACGCCCTGGAAGCCCCTGCCATGGAGGCCCTCGCATCGCGCATGGGGTGGCATTATATCCCGGATCCGCCAGATATCGTGGTAGTTCCATGAACGGGATCAGGAAGAAGAACAAACAAGAAGCGGTCCTGACACCCGGGTTCCGCGCCTGTATCGAGCAGGCCTACGGCGACCGCGGTAGAAAGGCGCTCGCCGCCGTCGACGAACTGCGGGTGAAATCCTACCAGGACTTCTTCGTCGTGGTAGGGCACAGCGACGAGTATGTCGTAGAGGACGACTACTGTACCTGCAACGACTTCCTCTTCAGAGGGCGCGAATGCTGGCATATCCTCGCGGTTCGGATCGCCAGAAAAACAGGGATTTACGAAACCTATGACCTCTGGTACCAGGATATGTGGCGCATCTGAACCGCCCGCATCCCGGCCCGGGAGAGGCACAACGTCGGGGTCTGATCAGCCTCTCTCCCGCTCATCCTGCCCGGAAGAGCGAGAGATCCTCTCTGCAGGCGCCCTGCATTCCCCAAGGTTAAAATACCTTGCACAAACAACTATATTAATTCCGGTCATATATGTTTATACTGCGTGATTTTTGATGCTCGAGGGAGAATATACGCTCGATTACTTCCGTGCTCAAGGACTTGAGCGGAAGGTCTGCAAAAGTTGCGGGGCGGCCTTCTGGACCCGGGACCCCGATCAGGAGTTCTGCGGCGACGCTCCGTGTGTGACGTATAACTTCATCGGCAATCCGGTCTTCAAACCCCATACCGTTGATGAGATGAGAGAGGCGTTCCTCTCGTTCTTTGAGCAGCACGGGCATACCCGTCTTGAACGCTACCCGGTAGCCGCACGGTGGAGAGATGATATCTATCTCACCATCGCATCCATCGCTGACTTCCAGCCGTTTGTCACGAGCGGGGTCGTCCCGCCGCCCGCAAACCCGCTCACCATCTCGCAGCCCTGTATCCGCTTAAACGACCTTGACTCTGTCGGGCGTTCTGGGCGCCACCTGACCCTCTTTGAGATGATGGCGCACCATGCCTTCAACACCCCGGAAGAGCAGATCTACTGGAAGGACGAGACGGTGGCCCTCTGCGACGAGTTTATCGCGTCTATCGGGGGCGACCTCAACAAGGTCAGCTATAAGGAGCATCCCTGGTTCGGCGGCGGAAATGCCGGAGCATCGGTCGAGGTGCTCATCGGGGGTCTTGAGGTCGCGACACTGGTCTTCATGAACCTCGGGCGGCAGAAGACCAACCAGCCGCCGGTGGAGGTGAACGGGGACCTCTACTACCCGATGCGGCTGAACATCGTGGACACCGGTTACGGGCTGGAACGGTTTGTCTGGGCCTCGAAAGGGTCGCCGACGATCTATGACGCGGTCTTCCCGGAGATGGTAAGCCGGCTGATGTGTTCGGCGCACCTCGAAGATCTCCTTGACAACCCAGAGTTCACGAAGGTCATGGGGCTCAGCGCCCGGTTTGCCGGTGTGATGGACGTCTCGGGGACAAACCTCTACAACCTCAGGAGGAAGGTTGCCGAAGCGATCAACGTCCCGGTGGAGAAACTGGAGCGGTTCGTTGCCCCGATCGAGAAGGTCTACTCGATCGCTGACCACACCCGCTGCCTCGCCTACATGCTCGGTGACTGCATCGTCCCCTCAAACGTCCAGGAAGGGTATCTTGCCAGGCTGGTGATCCGCAGGACGATCCGGATGATGAACGACCTCGAGGTGGATGAGAGCCTGGCAGACCTGATTGAGGCGCAGATGCAGACCGTGGGGCTTGACCAATTCGAGCAGGACGTCGGCGTGGTCAGGGAGATCGTGGAGAACGAGGTCGAGCGGTATGCAAGCACCCTGAAACGCGGGACCAGGATCGTCCAGAAGATCGCTCGGAACTACAAAGCGAAGAGTTCCCGGATCCCTCTCCCCGAGGTGATCACCCTGTATGACTCGCACGGCATCCCGCCTGAGATCGTGAAAGACGTCGCCGCTGCTGAAGGAGCTGTGGTGGAGATCCCGGACAACTTCTACTCGCTGATCGCCGATCTCCACTCGGCATCGTCGCAGAAGGAGGAGGAAGGTGAGGACCCGTTCGCTGATTACCGTGAGCGGATTCATGCCCTGCCCGCGACAAAGAAACTCTATTACGACCTGCCGACTGAGGTCGAGTTCGAGGCGATGGTGCTGGACTACTTTGATGGGGTTGTGGTGCTGGACCAGACGCTCTTCTACCCTGAGGGCGGCGGTCAGCCGTCAGATACCGGGACGCTGGTGACCTCCGAGAACATGGTC
>CAZYWX010000055.1:0-10324 GCA_964651285.1 uncultured Methanoculleus sp. | reverse complement strand
CTTGTGGCCCTCCTCTTCTTTGAGCCCAGCACCCGCACGCGGATGTCGTTTGCGACGGCCATGGCCCGGCTCGGTGGACGGTCGATCGAGGTTGATTCGGTTGAGGCAAGTTCTATCGTCAAAGGAGAGACGCTGGCTGACACCATCAGGGTGATCAGCGGCTATGCTGACGCCATTGTGCTTCGCCACCCGAAGGAAGGGGCGGCGCGGCTGGCAAGCGAGTTTGCCAGGGTGCCGGTCATCAACGCCGGCGACGGCGCGGGGCAGCACCCGAGCCAGACGCTGCTTGACCTCTTCACTATCAGGCAGTCGATGCCGATCGACGGGACGAACGTCGGGCTCCTTGGTGACCTGCGCTATGGCAGGACAGCACATTCGCTGGCCCTCGCCCTCTCGCTCTACGACGACGTCACCCTCCATACGATCGCGCCGGGGGGGCTTGAGATGCCGGCGAACATCACCCTCGAACTCAGGGGGCGCGGGATGGAGGTGGTCGAGCATGAGGATGTTCAGGAAGTGATCCGGGACCTGGACGTCCTTTATGTCACGAGGATCCAGCGCGAACGGTTCCCTGACACAGCGTCCTACTACGACGTCGCGTCAAGCTACCGGATCACGCCAGACCTTCTTGACGGCGTGAAGGATCACCTGATGATCCTCCACCCCCTCCCGCGCGCCGGGGAGATCGACCCGGCGGTTGACCGGACACCCTATGCGCGCTATTTTGAGCAGGCCAGGAACGGTGTGCCGGTCAGGATGGCGCTCCTCTATGAGGTGATGAGATGAGCAGACGAGACCCATCCCGGGGGCTGCTGGTCAGCCCGATCCGGAACGGCACCGTTATCGACCATATCACGGCAGGCGAGGCCCTGAACGTCTTAAAGATCCTGGGGATCACCGGGTCGACCAGGGAGTGCCTGAGCATCGCGACAAACGTCGAGAGCAAGAGGCTCGGGAGGAAAGATATCGTCAAGATTGAGAGACGAGAACTCCTGAAAGAAGAGGTTGACCGGATCGCCCTGATCGCACCCCGGGCAAAGATCAACATCATCAGGAACTATCAGGTGGTGGAGAAGAAAGGTGTGGAGATCCCGAAGGTGCTCATCGGTGTGGTCAGGTGTCCGAACCCCGGATGCATCACGAACACAAACGAGCCGGTCGAGAGCAGGTTTGAGGTGCTCCCTGAAGGACTCCACTGTTTCTACTGTGACTGGTTGATCAAGAACGATATCGCAAACTACATCATCTGATCAGGCGACCGCACCGGTCGATCTCGCCCCGGTGGATCCGGGTGCTCGAGATCCGCCGGCCGTCTTCAGCGAGGACACATGAGATCTCGTGGAGATCCACTTTTTTTCGTCCCCGCTGTTCCCTGAGTCTGTTGATCTCCACGGCGACCGGGAAGGTCTCCTCTGAGACGACGAGGATGTCAAAGTCAACATCAAGCGAACTGCCGTAGCGGTCTGAGAGCGGTTCGACCGACCACGCTGCCGTGTAGCCGCGTCTCTTGATGAAAGACGTGATGTTTGCCAGCCGCCCCTCGTAGGGGAGGACCGGATGTAGCTTTGCACCGGCAAACTCATCGGTCGTCAACCCGATGATCACCTCGCCGTCAGGCCCCGCCAGTTCAAAGGAGCGGGCAAGGAGTTTCTTGTGTCCGGCATGCAGAGGATCAAACGTCCCCCCGACCATCACTCTCATCTGGAGAACGTTTGCCCTGAAGGGTTTTATGGGTAGTGGGTCCGGATTGGACGGAAGGCAGCACATGGTCTCCCGGGAAGGGAATCCGCGCACCTCGTCCGGGTGGGTGAAGATACGGGTGAGAGCGGGGATGCCACCAGATCGATCCTCGCCCGGTCGAGGCGGCAACCATCGATGCCACCCGATTGACCGGACCGGGAACCTGCCTTGCGGTAGGGGGATCGGGGATCTGAGCAGATCTGCGCGAGGGAACGATGATCTGACGGATACAGCAGGATGGGATGAACCGGGTTCCCGGGTGAATCGGTGGAGGCACGTTGCGGTACCGACGCATCCCGTCCTGGCGGATGGGACCTTCTGGTTCATCCGACACAGTGGAGCGGGGCCGGGCAGTCGCAGGTAGGGGGAATAGGATCCTCTGGACCTCCCGCCCCGTGACCATCTTCCCGGATCTGGATTCCCCGGAGGGAGAGCATTTTGTATCGTTGCAACAAATACTAAACGTACTATGGAGAGCGGAAGAGTTGTGGGGGATCGCGTCTTTATTGCAGAGAACGCAACCGTCATTGGAGACGTGACGCTCGCCGACGACGTGAATATCTGGTTCGGTGCTGTGATCCGGGGCGATAAAGACCGGGTCACGGTGGGAGCAGGTTCAAACATCCAGGACAACGCTGTCGTCCACACCACGGCCACCTTCCCGGTCAGTATCGGGGCAGAGGTCTCGGTCGGTCATGGTGCCATCCTGCACGGGTGCACCATTCGCGACCAGGTGCTCGTCGGGATGGGTGCTATCGTCCTGAACGGTGCAGTGGTGGGAGAAGGTTCCATCATCGGCGCCGGCGCCGTGGTGACTGAAGGTAAAGAGATCCCGCCACACTCGCTGGTCCTCGGCGTCCCTGGCAGGGTGGTCAGGGAGACAACCCCTGACCAGCAGGAGGGGATTCTCCGGAACGCCCGGGACTATGTCAGACTCGCAGGGAGGTACCGCCTTGGCTGACGTCGTGGTCATCGGCGCCGGGGTCGCCGGTATCCAGGCAGCGCTCGACCTCGCCGGCCACGGTATCCACGTCCACCTTATCGAGCGCGAACCGAGCATCGGCGGGAATATGGCCCGGCTCGACAAGACGTTCCCGACCAACGACTGCTCCATGTGCATCCTCTCTCCGAAGATGGTGGAGGTGGCCCGGCACCCGAACGTCACCATCCACACCTGCTCCGAGGTCGAATCGGTCGATGGCGAGGTCGGCAACTTCCAGGTCAGGGTCAGGAAGCATCCCCGCTACATCATCGAGGAGGAGTGCAACGGGTGCGGAGACTGCACCGAGATCTGTCCGGTGGAGGTCTACAACCGGTTTGATGCCGGTATCGGGGTTCGGAAAGCCATCTACAAACCCCACGCGCAGGCGGTCCCTGACATCGTCATCAAGGATCAGGAACACTGCATCGAGTGCGGCCTCTGCTATGACGTCTGTGGGAAGGAGGCGATCCTCACTGAGGACCACGAACGGCTGATCGATATCACAGCGGCAAGCATCATCGTCGCGACCGGGTATGGGACGTTTGATGCCAGGAACAAGGCACACCTCCGGTATCTCACCATCCCCGACGTTATCACGAGTCTTGAGTTTGAACGGATGATCAACGCGAGCGGCCCGACCGGGGGAGAACTGAGACGGCTCTCCAACGGCAGACCGCCCCGGAGCGTGGCGTTTGTCCAGTGTGTCGGTTCCCGGGATATCTCCATCGGCCGTCCCTACTGTTCAGGCGTCTGCTGTATGTACGCGATGAAGAACGCCATGCTTGTCCGGGAGAAGGATCCCGGAATCGCGGTCACCATCTTCTACAACGATATCCGGGCGTACGGCAAGGGCTATGAGGAGTACTACGAGCGGGCGAAGAGCATGGGGGTCAGGTTCGTCCGCGGGTTCCCGGGCGAGGTCCTCGAGGAGAATGATCATCTGATGATGGTCGCTGAGAACACCGAGACCTGCGAGATGGAGATGATCTACCCTGACCTGGTGGTGCTCTCGGTCGGGCTTGAACCTGCCCGGGGAGCAGAAGAGATCAGTCGGATGCTCGGTATCCCGCAGGACGAGACCGGGTTCTTCGAGGTCGCCGACCAGAAAGTCGGCCCGGTGCTCACGATCAGGCCCGGGATCTACGTGGCAGGGGCAGCAACCGCGCCGCGGGATATCCCCGACTCGGTCGCCATGGGTGGGGCAGCAGCGATGCGAGCGTATCTTGACGCGGTTCGGGTGGGATAAGCATGCTGGAGAGAGAAGAGCCCTTCACCATCACGTGGGAGAGTGAGACCGGGAGCATCATCTACATCGACCAGACCCTCCTCCCCGGCCGGTATGAGGTGATGCGGTGCACCACCGTCAAGGACCTTGCCCGGGCGATCCGGGGGCTTGAGATCCGGGGAGCCCCCGCGCTCGGCATCGCGGGGGCGATGGGCGTGGCGCTCGCAGCCACGCGGAGCACTGAGCGGGATCTCGACCGGTTCCAGGAGGAGATCTGTCAGGCCGCCGACCTGCTCAGAGACACCCGCCCCACCGCGGTCAACCTCGGCTGGGGGATCGACCGCGTGGCAAGAGCGGTGGCGACGGCCGGATCGGTCGAAGAGGCAAAGCGACGCGCGGTCGCTGAAGCAAACGCTATCGCCGAGGAGGACGAGGCGACCTGCCGGTCGCTCGGCACGTTTGGCGCTGACCTCGTTCCTGCCGACTGCACGGTGCTTACCCACTGCAATGCAGGAGCGCTCGCCTGCCGGTGCTGGGGAACAGCCCTCGGTGTGATCAGGTCGGCGGTTGCGGCCGGGAAGAACGTGCAGGTGGTCGCCTGCGAGACCAGACCCCTGAACCAGGGATCCCGGCTCACCTGCTGGGAACTTGACCGGGATGGGATCGACGTGACCCTGATCCCCGACTCTGCAGCAGCCTACCTGATGCGGCGGGGGGAGATCGACCTTGTCATCGTCGGTGCTGACCGGATCACGGAAGACGCGGTCTTCAACAAGATTGGGACCTACATGCACGCCGTCGCCGCCAACCACCACGAAATACCGTTCTATGTCGCTGCCCCCCTCTCCACGTTTGACCTCGCCCGGAGAGAGAAGGATATCACCATCGAGGAGCGGGGGCGGGATGAACTTGCCTTCTGTGGCGAACGACAGCTCGCGCCAGACGGGGTGGCTGTGCGCAACTACGCCTTCGACGCCACCCCGCTCGATCTCGTCGATGCGATCATCACCGAGATCGGGGTGCTCCGGCCACCATACGCCAAATCATTCGAGCTGGTCAGAGAACGGGCAAAGAATCAGGGAGAGGGGGTCTGACGGTGGTCTTCTTTGATTCGGGGGTCTGGGTCGGGTTGATGACCCTCATCGGGGAGGTCACGTTCTTCCTCATCCTCGGGATGGTGCTTGCGGCGATCGCGCTTGCGATCATCGCCACTGCCTCGATCACCAGGGGGAAGTTCTACCTCCCGAGGATCCTGATACCGGGCATGGTCCTCCTGGAGGGGCTCGTGAAGGCGTTCTGCAAACTCCTCGGGCTGGACGACAAGGACCTCATCACGTTCTTCATAACGCTTCGGAACACCATGAACACCAAGGCCTTCGCCGAGACCCCGGTGGAGCGGCGGGCGGTCTTCCTGCCCCAGTGCCTGCGGTCGGCTGAGTGTCCGGCACACCTGACACCCGAAGGCCTGGAATGCCGACACTGCGGGCGCTGTTCGGTCGGGGAGAATGTAGCGTGGCTTGAGAGCATCGGGTATCGTGTCTTTATCGTCCCGGGCTCGACGTTCATCAAGCGGATGGCCAAGAAGTATCACCCGCAGGCGATCATCGGTGTCGGATGCCTCATGGAGGTAAAGGATGGTATTGATATGGCCGACCGGATAGGGATCATCGCACTCGGTGTGGTGAACCTGAAGGATGGGTGCGTAGAGACGATCGCAAACTGGAACGGAGTGAGAGAGGCTGCCCTGCTCGGGATCGAGCCGGCTTCAGATCCCGTAGACTTTTACGGCTCTCCCGAATAATCGGTCGCTGTTGACCTTGCCGTAGACGAAGATCGTCTCTTTGCTGTTGACGTCGCCGACCCTGACGCCGGGGCGGAGGGTGATGTCTCCTCCTGCCATGATGGAGACGAGGTGTGCGTTGTCGCAGACGGTAACGCTCTCCAGGACGCTGAGCGGCCCTTTTATCCTGGCGTCATGCCCGATGACGGCCCTCCCTGCCCTGACAGAACCGCCGATCGATGAGTAGGGACCGAGCTCGAGGCAGCCGGCAACAACCATGTCGCCCCAGATGTGGGTGTCCGGAGGAGCGATGAAATTCCCATCTATCTTCACGTTTCCGTCAAAAAAGGAACCTTGCGGTGCTATGTATGTGTCCCCGTGCCGGTAAACCTTCATGAAGATCTTCCAGATACGAGTTTCGGTCCGCAACCTGATATAATTATCAGTATAACGGCCGGCGAGAGGCTTCCGGTCGAGAGGGGGTGACCCGGGGGAGAGGAACATCCCTTCCCGGACGGACCTTACACCACCGCGGCGACCGCAAAGACCGCGAGGGCAGCAAACATCCCTATCCGCAGGGTCGATGTCGCTCCTGACTCCCGGACACACCCCGGGGTTCTGCACCGGAGACCTGGCGATGCCCCGTAGAGGATGACGGCGTCCACAATCCCGATGGCGACGAGGTAGCAAGGACCCCACCAGTCGCCGATGGGAAGGAGGCTTGCCACCACAGCGCCACAGGCGCAGAGAAACGCCACCACCCCGGTCCCCCGGACACCGATGATCATGGGGAGGGTCCGTGCACCCCCTGCAGCATCACCCTCTACGTCCTCCGCATCTTTCAGGATCTCCCGTGCGATGGTGGCAAGAAACGTGATCATCGCAAGCGAGACGTTCCTGACAAGCCCCTCGATGCCAGCCAGCGCCCCGCCGAAGAGGAATATGCTGGCGGTCAGGTAGGCGACCGCCACGTTGCCAAAGACCGGTCTCCGTTTCAGCCAGACGGCGTAAGCGACCAGGATCCCCGAGTTGATGAGAGCGATCAGGAGGCAGAGCGGTGCTGTCAGGGCGGCAAACGCGATCCCGCCGGCAAAGAGCACCAGTGTGTAGATTCCTGCTCCCCGGAGACTGATCTCCCCTGCAGGTATCGGCCGGTCAGGCCGGTTAACCCGGTCGATATCGACATCGTAGATATCGTTGATGACGTTCCCGGCAGCGGTGATGCAGAGAACGGTCACGGCGAGCAGGAGTGAAGGCGGCGTGAGAGTCCCCGTGGCGATGAGGTAGCCAAGGAGCGCGGTGAGGCCGGCAACGACAGCGTTGTGCGGACGGGTAATCCTGATATAGGCGGAGACGCTCATTCTCGAGGTGTTAGGTTACAGTGCAGAAGATAAATACCCCGTGGTCTGCCGGCCCGGGGCTCTGAAGACCGGTATACGATGGTGCCCGGGACTGGAGAGAAGAATGTGGTCAGGGTCCCATAGTGGCACCGACTGGATCCAGCCTGCCACCACCCCTCAGGACCGGGGGCCCGGGCGTGGCGTCCCGCCCCCGCCCCTGCCGGTAACCCGCCACCCGGGAGCAACGGAGCAGTGCATAACGATCGATCACCGGCCAGGGTGGCGAGGCGGTTGATGAGACGACTTCCAGAAAAACTCCTCCTGGTCCTCCTCCCCCCCTGCAGGAGCAAGAACCGGGGTTGAGCAACTCCGGTGGACAACCCCGGGTTCGATGGTTGCCCGGAGCCTGACCCTGGCAGAACACGGAGGTAGGGACGGACCGGCGGCACGGGCACGATAGGGGGGTTCCAGGCGGGATATCACCGTGAGGAGGGCCCTGGCAGCGGTCACGAACAACCAGACCTGGATCCCCGGAGCCTTTCGCTCCCCGAACGGAACCGGTGCAAAAAGGACGGGCTTGGGGGGATTTGAACCCCCGATATTCAGCTTAGGAGGCTGACGCCATATCCTGGCTAGGCCACAAGCCCCGGAATTGGACCAATAATAGTACTCATGAGAAGGTATAAGGATATCGAGCATCCACCTTTTTTCAGAAGCATGGATGTTGTTGAGGTTAGCGAGGGAAAGACCCCGTTTTTTGTGTCCAGACAGGATCCTCACCTCCAGTTTCCACCAGGGAGTGGACCGGTTTTTTACAACCCGCGCATGGAACTGAACCGGGACGCCACCATCCTCCTGCTCGCCACCCTGCGGCCAGAGAGTTACCTTGATGCCATGGGAGCATCTGGCGTCCGGGGGCTCAGGGTGGCGTGTGAAGTCGGGATCCCGGTGACGATCAACGACCGCAGCCAGAGTGCGGTCGACCTGATCCGGCAGAACGTGGAAGCGCTCGGTCTCAACGCAGAGGTCACCAGAGAGGATGCCAACACGCTGATGAGCAGCAGGAGGTTTGACGCCGTCGACCTCGACCCCTTCGGGACACCGGCACCCTTCGTCGACGCCGCGGCCAGGAGCGCCAGAAACTACCTCTTCGTCACCGCCACCGATACCGCGCCGCTCTGTGGAGCGCACCTGAAAGCCGGAAAACGCCGATACTTCTCCTGCCCCCGGAACACCGAGTACCACGCTGAGGTCGGTCTCAGGACGCTGCTCGGGTTTGTTGTCCGCGAGGTGATCAAGTATGACCGGGGGGTTGAACCGCTCTTCTGCTACGCACACGCGCACTTCCATCGCCTGCACCTCAGGCTCCGGGACGGTGCGGCGGCGGCCGACCGAACGATCGCGCGGATCGGCTACGTGATGCAATGCCCGCACTGCCTCTACCGCTCAGAACAGACCGGGATGCTCCCCGAACCGGAAGAGTGCCCGCTCTGCAGCGCAGACCTCGTGCCGGTCGGTCCCCTCTGGACAGGGGCGATCAACGATGACCGGACGCTCTGCGAGATGCTGGGAGCGCTCCCTGATGTTGCGGCCGGCACCGCCCCGAGACTCACGCGGCTGCTCGAGACCTGCCACCAGGAACTGGCGACCTCGAGCCACTACGACTATCACGTCATCGCAAAAGCGCAACAGATCTCGCCCGGCAGGATCGGGACCCTCATCGAACACCTGGAGGCCCGTGGCTACCGGGCAAGTCGCGCACACTACTCAGGGACGGCCTTGAAGACCGATGCACCCCTTCAAACCCTTGAAGAAGTGATCAGCGGCGGGTGACGATGGAGAGGACGTCACCGTCTGCCAGCACATGATTGAGCCCGACACGCTGTGCGTCGTGCTTTGCCGACTTCCCCCAGACCCGCGCATACCTGAACTTGTCCACGAAGTCCCGGTGAAGGTGATTACAGACGTCCTCGACCGTGGCAGGACTCTGGATGACCAGCGGCTCGTCCATATCTGCAGGACCGCCGGCAGGTTTCAGGTAGACTCGCATAAACCGGAGGTGGTCAAATATGACGTCTTTGAGGTCTTCGATCTGGTAACCACTCTGTGCTGAGACCATGATGGGCGGTTCACCAAACCGTCTGGTCAATCTCTTCTCAATCTCTGCCCGCGTCTTCTCATCCACCAGGTCGACCTTGTTGACCGCGATGAACGCAGGGATATAAACCCGGTTACCAATCATCGCGTCGATGAAGTCGTCCTGGGTGACCTGTCCGCGGATCAGGACGTTTGCGTTGACGATCCTGTTCTCCGCGAGGATCGCGCGGACTTCCTCGAGTTCAAGACCGACGTCGCCGACGGTGTTGAGCCTGATACCCCCGCTTCCGGTCTTTTTTATGGTGATGTCGGGCGGCTGCTGGTTGACCCGGATACCAGCGTCATGGAGCTCGCGGAGAAGAACATCGATATGCTGCTCATTGAAGACGTCGGCCAGGATGAGGACCAGGTCAGCGCTCCGCACGACAGCGATGACCTCTTTTCCCCGTCCCTTGCCCATGGCAGCGCCGGCGATCAGTCCGGGGATGTCCAGGATCTGGATCTTTGCGCCCCGGTGTTCCATAGAGCCCGGAACCACAGAGACGGTCGTGAAGGCGTATGCCCCGGTCTCGCTCAGGTCGTTGCCGGTGAGCCTGTTGAGCAGCGTACTCTTTCCAACAGACGGGAAACCGACCAGGACGACGGTCGCGTCTCCCGATTTCTTCACAGAATATCCCTCGCCTCCCCCGGAGGAAGCTATCGCCCGGGCTACTGCTTCATCGCGGATCTTCGCGAGTTTGGCCTTGAGGCGGCCGATATGTTTGGAGGTCGCTTTATTGTAGGGGGTCCTCTTGATCTCGTCCTCTATCTCCTGAATCTCCTCTTCGACACTGCTCATTGCTGCCTGTAGGTATGGTTGGGAAGATACTTATTGGTGTCCATGCTGGAAATCGCGGGGCAGTGGGGTGAACGGAGCCTGAATTGGGCGGGGATTCCCGGGTCGTCATAAGAAGAGGGGGTGGTGCGGCGAAGAATAGGTATAAGTACGAAGAAAGCAGATATGGTAGAGCACGATGGTGCACGCGCTGCTATAGTGTAGACCGGCCAATCATGTGGGACTCTCACTCCCACGACTGGGGTTCGAATCCCCATAGCAGCATTCTGCTTTTCTGATACCGTCTTCTCCAGTCCAGGTGAAATCAGATCCTGCTCGATCTACG
>CAZYWX010000054.1:0-10357 GCA_964651285.1 uncultured Methanoculleus sp. | reverse complement strand
AAAGAAAAAGAGATTTAGCCGAAGAGGGCTCCAAGACCGGCCATGCCGCTCTCTTCAGCCTCTTCTTCCTTCTCTTCCTCTTCCTTCTCTTCTTCCTTGGGCTTCTCCTCTTCTGCAGGAGCAGCGGCTGCGGGTGCAGCAGCGGCGACCGGTGCGACGGCAGCCTTGCTGATGGCCTCCTCGATGTCCACGTCTTCGAGTGCAGCGACGAGCGCCTTCACACGGGCGTCCTCGACGGCGACACCGGCCGCCTTCAGGACAGCAGTCACATTCTCATCAGTTACGTCTTTGCCTGCGTTGTGCAGGAGCAGTGCAGCGTAGATATACTCCATTGTTAGTTCACCTTCGTTAAAGCAAATAATATATTTAGCCGAAGAGGGCTCCAAGACCGGCCATGCCGCTCTCTTCAGCCTCTTCTTCCTTCTCTTCCTCTTCCTTCTCTTCTTCCTTGGGCTTCTCCTCTTCTGCAGGGGCAGCGGCTGCGGGTGCAGCAGCTGTTGCAGCGGAGACTGCCTTCAGGGTTGCCTCATCGAGTTCAAAGCCCTTCTCTGCCGCTACGAGCGCGACGGCCAGCATCTCCCGCTGTGCCCGTCCGATGATCAGGTCAATGATATCCTTCTCGTAGATGCTTGCCTCGACACCAAGGTTCCGGGCCTCCTGTACCGCCTTGCCGATGATCGTGCTGACCGTCAACCGGGTCGGTATGACGGCGTTAACCGAGAGGTTAAACGCCTGCTGAGCCGCAAGCACGATGTTGTTGTAGTAGGCCTCTTCATCGATGGCCAGGAGATCTGGCGTGAAGATAGTATCGTGGTAATATGCAGCCTGCAGGACGAGACCAACGTCCATTGGCTTGATACCAAGTTTCAAGAGCGCATCGGCAACCTTCTTGCTGATGACCTCGCCTTCCTTCACGATCGTCTTGGTCTCACGGATCTTGACCTTTCCGCCCTCGATGGCTGCGGGAATTCCCACCTGCTGAAGCTCACCCACGATGGGACCTGGCTTGAAACTGGTCGGACCCTTCGGGACGACGATGTCCTCCGGCGCAGTCTCGCCGGGCTTTGCCGCCATCTTCGTCTTGGTCTTCTCCAGCAGCTTGAAGAGCTTGAACGGGTTTTCGTTCGTGAAGATCAGGGCGCTATGACCTGCGGTGTGCTCGTTCAATGCCTTGACGCCACCGCCAAGATCGTTAAGCGCATGCTCGATCAACGTGTTCCGGGCCATCTTCACCGTGGCCTTGCCACGGAGGTTACGCCGGATATCCTGAACCTGTGAGGCGGGAATGCCGTACATGTCCACGATGCCGACGACCTCGTGCTCCTTGATGCCGCGCTTGATCTCGTCTACACTCTCTTTCTTCCATCGGGGCAGGTTTTGCGTATAAATTGCCATCAGATCATCCTCACTGCCGGCCCCATGGTTGTCTTCACGTAGGCAGAACGAATATTAAACGCCCCGCTCTCCAGACGAGATTCGACTCTCCGCAGGACCGTCTCGATGTTCTCGGCGATCTCTTCGGGTTTCATCCCGGCAGACCCGACCTTTACATGGAAGACTTTCTTGTCCCTTGTCCGTACTCTCACAGAACTCCGCAGACGTTCGACGATCGGTTTGATGTCCGTCCCTGGCGGGATCGGCATCGGCATCCTCCCACGCGGTCCGAGCCTGACACCGAGATAACGACCGACAAGAGGCATCATTGCCGTCTCTGCGAGGAAGAACTGGTATTCTTCCGCCACCTTCCGTGCTTCCCGGGGTTCTTCCCCGAGCTGCTCGATCTCCTCTGGTCCCATGATCAGGTCCACACCCGCTTCTTTTGCCTGGGTGGTGATGTCACCCTTCCCGAGAACAGCGATCTTGACATTATCAAAACCGTAGGGGAGATGAATCGTCTCATCGATACGATTCTTGGGCTGGGACATATCGAGGTTTCTGAGGTTGACGGTGATATCCACGCTCTCCTCGAACTTCCGTTCCGGAGCTTTTTCCAGTGCCGTGTTCACGGCATCCAGTATACTGGTTCTATCAACCATCCTTTGCCTCCATAGTACACGACCTCACGATCTTCTATGGTTGTCTGACATCTATTCGACGAGTACGCTGTCGTATCTTCCATCGTTGATGGCCCGGGTCATCTCATCGGGTTTCAACCCCTCGATGGTGACGCCAACACTCACGCACGTTCCGACGACCTCTTTGACCGCCGATTTCAGGTCGTACGCGAGCATATCATCAATCTTCATGCGGGCGATACGGACAGCGGCCTCCAGCGGCAGGTTGCCTGCCACCTCAGTGCCTGGCTCTGCGGCGCCCTTCTCGATACCGGCCTCTTTCATAATCAGGGCCGTTGTGGGTGGAATACCCACTTCAATCGTGAAGTTTCGTTTCTCGTCGACCGTGACCGTCACCGGCACCTGCATGCCGTTGAAATCAGCTGTCTTGCTGTTGATCTCATCGACGACAGCCTTCACGTTGATACCGAGAGGTCCGAGCGCAGGGCCCAGAGGTGGACCTGCTGTTGCCTTGCCACCAGGTACCAATACCTCGACCGTTTCTGTCATACAAATTCACCAGCCTATTCCTCGAAAGGAATAGTTGCCTGGGTTATTAAAGGTCATCGTGAGGGGATTTAAAGGTATAGTGCCGGGGATGCAGAACCGCCCCGGTCCCCGGGTCATGGGAGGGGATTTACGCATCTTCATCCGGGGCTATGATTCAAAAAATGGGTGGAGAGGGGGGTCTTCAGTGCGACTCCTCGGTCCGCTCCACGACGCGGACGGAGTCGCCCCGTACCGTGATCGGGATGGGAACCATACTCTCGTAGAGTTCGACAGTAATCTCTTCTTTTGCAGCATCAATCCGCTTGACAACCGCTTTCTCGCCCTTGAACGGTCCGGCGATGATCTCGACGATCGTGCCCTCGGTGATCCCGCTGACCACCGGTTTCGGCACCAGGAAGTGCTCGACCTCGGCGAGGTCGGTCGAGCCCTGCACCACCGCACGCGCATGCGGGATCAACTCAACCAGCTGCTCGATCCGGGCGATGGGGTCAGGGCTCTCCACAAGGATATAGCCCCTCAACTCCTCGGGGGCGAGAACAGCCACGACGTGGATCTCTTTCTGATCCCTGGTCACGCTCTCGATGTTATCCGCTACCGTCCGTTCCTGCTTTGCGGTTGTCTTTATCGCATATATCTTATTTACGCTCTCAGCCATATCCATCTATCAGTTGGGCAATAACAGCATGATCTCGTATATGATAAAGCCGACAGTGCCGATGAGTGCAATGCCGACCGCTGCCACGATCGCGATCTTGGAGAACTCCTCGCGGGTCGGTGTCCGTGCTAGTTTCAGCACACGCCAGTACTTCTTGATGAGTTCCCCATCGATCTTGAAAGACCTGGCTTCCTTTGCCTTCTCTTTGTAGTTCATCATATCGGCTCACTTTAGGAAGTCAATCTCAAACTGTTTCATTACGCGCGGCGTACTCTTTTCGTTTCTGCCATATATTTGTGGTGACCGGACACCGGTGACAACCAGCAGGGTTCGCATCTTGCCCTCCATATCGGGATCAACCTGTGCCCCCCAGATGATCCGGGCATCGGGATCAATGCGCTGGTAGATCTCCTGTATGACACTTTCGGCCTCTGACATGGTCATATCAGGACCGCCGACAACGTTGACAAGCGCAGCGGTCGCCCCGGAGATATCCACATCAAGCAGCGGGGAACGCAGCGCTTTCTTGACCGAATCGGCGGCTTTGTCTTCGCTGTCACTCTCGCCCATGCCGATCATGGCGACCCCACCCCGCTCCATGACGGTCCGCACGTCGGCGAAGTCGAGGTTCACAAGCCCGGGCGTCGTGATCAGCTCGGTGATCCCCTTAACCGCCCGCATCAGCACCTCGTCTGAGACCTTAAAGGCAGCGTGGAGTGGGAGACGGGGCACAACGTCAAGCAGCCGATCGTTCGGGACAACGATCACGGTATCTGCCACCTCTCGGAGCCGTTCAAGCCCCGCCTCAGCGTTCTGCGCCCTGATGGCACCCTCTGCCGTGAACGGCAGGGTAACCACGGCGATAGTCAGGGCGCCCTCCTCCCGGGCAGATTTTGCGACCACGGGTGCAGAACCGGTCCCGGTGCCACCACCGAGACCGGTGGTGATGAAGACCATGTCGCACCCCCCAACGGCCCGTTTGATGTCATCCTCGTTCTCGAGGGCAGCCTCTTCGCCGACCTGCGGGATCGAGCCTGCACCAAGACCGCGGGTTCTCTGCCTTCCAATCAGGATACGTAACTCCGCCTGCGTCCTGATAAGGTGCTGTGCATCGGTGTTGAGAGCGATCAACCTGGCCCCATTGATACCCTCCTCTGACATCCGGGTGATCGTGTTCGAACCGCCTCCTCCACACCCGACGACTGCGATCTCAGTCCGGAGTTCCATGAGGATATCCTCAAGTTCCTTGTCGAGCTCAGTGGGTTCAGCAAACCGCTGCTCCTCTTCTGCCCGCGAAAGTGCCTCTTCTACGATTGATTTCATGTATATCTCTCCAATCCCGGGATATGTATCCGCTTTATGCTGGTTGTCTGCACTGCATCGGGTGTGACCCTCCGTCCGTCAATCTCAATCGCTTTCCCGCCGGCAAGCATGCCAAAGAGCGGTCCCTTCGGGACCCCGTGCTTGCGCGCCTTCTCAGGGTCAAACCGCACCTTCTGGAGGACGAGGTGATCACCGTCGATAACAGCGTTTTCACAGATAAGTAAGAGTTTTACGCATAAGGTAGTTATATCACTTGCGAGTCGAGGGGCTTCGTTTTCGAAGGTAATAAATACCGGTAATACTTCTGTCGAGCCTTTCGAGAGATGAGCGACAGGTAATCTCTCCAGGGCTTCGATAAAGGCTTCTTTCTTATTTTTTACAACTTCCGCAACCAGTTCTCCGGTCACCCGCACCTCTACCGGGATTCCGCGCCCGGCGAGACTGTGGATATGGATGCGGGATCCGGGTGCGATCCTCCCGGCAAGTTCCCTGACTCTAAGGTAGGTGGTCCACTCGAGGTTACCGATATCCAGGATCTCAGACTCAGAGAGCTGGATAAGCCCGGCGTCGTCGATCATCTCTTCGATTTTCTCGACCTCTTCAGCAGAGAGCGATTTCCTGTCGATGTAGGCAGCAACAGCATGGCTCGTCTCCTGCATCCGCCGGACGAGACCAGGGTTGAGAATCCCGGTCTGCCGGGCCGGGGCAATGTGACCGAAGGCCCCACGGGAGGAGAGGGCAATCTCGGTCTGCCGCACGGCGTAGTGGGTGCCGCCAAACCCGATCAGGTTGATCGTCTCCAGTGGTGCTGCGGCAAGGATGCTCTCCGCGACAGCCTTCCCGGCGGCCGGGTCAGCCCATTCGGTGGCGGTGGACCCGATCTCGACGAAGAACGAAGGCGTGGTGAGCGCAGTCGGGCCGTGATGTGTCACCTCATAGGAGACACGGTAGCCTCTGGGGGCCCGGTCGGCGAGGTTTCGAAGGATGGCATGCATCCATGCAGGGGCCGCCGGAGCAAGTGCCTCTGGTTCCCCACCGAGATCGGCGGTATCGTAGTTGCCGGTCACGTGCACAGTCAGGGCAGGGGTTGGTTGCGCACTCGAATGTCGGGAGAGAAAGATGATCAGGTCACAATCGATCTCCTCATCGATCCGGTCCTGAGCGATCAACCGTCCGTCGACCTCGTGGAACGTTAGCGAATGGCGGTCGGCAAGAGGCCACCCTCCACCCCCAGAAAGCATCTCCTGCAGGTGCTCCCTGATGTTGATACCCGCTCTATCCTGTTTTGAGTTTATCAGCGCGATCCGCATCAGGTATATACGTGGGCTGGCGGTATGCTAAAGAGTAGTGCTTGACCGGGCTCCATAGCAAATCCTATCTTCCTGCAGGCAGATCATGTGTGTACTATGGATATCGAGAAGATCCAGAAGGCATTTGAGGCATACGGTATCGAGAACGAGATCACCTGCCCGCAGGCGTTCGAGATATCAGAGAAGTACAGCATCCCGAAGATGGATATCGCTCGCTACTGCAACCAGCGCGAACCGAGAATTAAGATAAGGAGCTGTCAGCTGGGCTGCTTCAGATGAGTCTCTTCCTCGAGGTTGTCCAGGTCAGCGAGGCGGTGGAGACGGTGCAGAGGATCGCGCCCCCGCCTGGATGCGAGGAGGTCCCGCTTGAGGAGGCTCTCTCCCGGGTTCTCGCGAAGGACGTCTCTGCTGACACCAACATCCCGGGATTTGACCGATCGACGGTCGATGGCTACGCGGTCGCTGCGGCTGATACCACCGGAGCCTCGGAGGCCATCCCGGCGATGCTCCAGTGCCGGGGCCGGGTCATGATGGGGAGCACGGACCCCGGGCGCATTGCCCCGGGATCGTGCCGGTATGTTCCAACCGGCGGCGCCCTGCCCGTGGGTGCAGACGCGGTCGTGATGATCGAGCATGCCGAACTGATCGGGGCCGACGTCCTGGTACACCGCCCGGTGGCGCCCGGTGAGAACGTGGTCTCCCGGGGCGAGGATTTCAGGGCCGGGGAGGTGGTACTCAGGCGGGGTCGGTTGCTCTCTCCCCGGGACATCGGGGTCGCCGCGGCGGTCGGCGCCGACCGGGTGCAGGTGGTGACACCGCCGGTGATCGGGATCATCTCCACAGGAAACGAGCTGATCCCTGCCGCTGAGATCCCCGGGCCAGGAGAGGTGCGGGACGCGAACTCTTACCTCGCCGGCTCCTTCGTGGCGGAGCGAGGTTGCTGCCCGGTCTATTTTGGGATCATCAGGGATGAGCGGGAGGCGCTCGAGCGTGCCATCTCTTCGGCACTTGACCGGTGCGATGCTGTCCTGGTGTCCGGGGGGTCCTCGAAGGACGAGCGTGACAACACCGCGGCGGTCATCGCTGACCTCGGTGAGGTGCTGGTGCACGGGATCGCCATTGCGCCCGGGAAACCCACCATTATCGGGACGGCGCGGGAAAAACCGGTCATCGGGCTCCCTGGACATCCGGCTTCCGCCTATGTCGTTCTCGTCGCCATCGTCGATCACCTCCTCGCAGCGATGCGCAGAACCCCGGTCTCCCGGAGGACCCTCCGCGCCCGGCTGACGCAGAACGTTCCCTCCGCCCGCGGGCGGGAGGATTATGTCAGGGTCAGCCTTGAGGATGCCAGGGCCACGCCGGTTTTTGGGAAATCAGGACTCCTCAACACCCTGGTCCAGAGCGAGGGGCTGGTTCGGGTCCCGGCATCGATCGAGGGGTTCGAGGTGGGTGAGGAGGTTGAGGTGATCCTGTGGTGAAGCGGTACCTCTCGGTCATATCGCTTGCAGAGGCGCTGGCGCTCGTGGAACGCTCCTTCCCGGCGGTCCCCGGGGTCGTGCGGATCCCGGTGACCACCGCGGCGGTCGGCCGGATCACCGCGGCACCCATATTTGCCCGGTTCTCGGTCCCCGCCATCCACATATCAGCGATGGACGGGATCGCGGTCAGGAGCGCCGATACCCTTGGGGCGAGTGAGCAGAACCCGGTGACCCTCCCGGATGCGGTGAGGGTCAATACGGGCAATATCGTTCCGTCCGGCTACGACGCGGTGATCATGATCGAGGATGTCTGGGTAGACGGCGAGACCTACACTATCAGGAGACCGGTCAGCCCCTGGCAGCATATCCGCCCGGTCGGCGAGGATATCGGGGAGTCGGAGATGATCCTCCCCTCAAACCACCGGATCCGGCCGCTGGACGTGGGGGCGCTTGCAAACTACGGGGTCACCGAGATCGCGGTCCTCAATGTCAGGGTGGGTCTGCTCCCCACTGGGAGCGAACTGGTGCCTGCCGGTGTGATGCCGCCGCCCGGAAAGGTGGTGGAGAGCAACACCCTGATGGCTGCGGCGGTCCTCGAGGGAGCAGGTGCGGAAGCGCACCGCTACGGTATCGTCCCTGACGATTACGACCAGATCCGCGACGCCGTCCGCCGGGGCGTCGCTGAGAACGACATCCTGCTGGTCTCGGCAGGCTCGTCAGCCGGGACGCGCGACTACACCGCCGACATCATCAGGGATCTCGGTGAGGTGCTGGCACACGGGGTCGCCATCAAACCTGGAAAACCGGTGATCATCGGCCGGATCGAGGATAAGCCGGTGATCGGTCTTCCCGGCTACCCGCTGGCGGCGGCGACCGTCCTCCGTGAGATCGTGCTCCCGCTCCTCACCCGCTACGGCCTTCCCGCACACGAACCGGAGCACGTCCCCGCCCGACTGACCACGAGCCTTGATTCTGATATCGGGACCGACGAGTTTGTTCTCCTCTCGGTGGGGAGGATCGGCGACCGCTGGGTTGCGGTGCCGCAGTCACGGGGCGCCGGGGTCCAGATGAGCGCGGTCCGGGCGAACGGGTATATGCAGATCCCGGCGAAGAAGGAGGGCGCTGAGGCGGGGGAGACGGTAGATGTTGTTCTTTCTGTCCCGCGTGCAGAGGCGGAGGAGGCGGTGCTCATCACCGGCAGTCACGATCCAGCCCTCGACCACCTGGCTGATCTGGTCAGGTCGCGTGGTGTCGACCTTCACTCTACCCATCTCGGGAGCATGGGAGGCGTGATCGCGTTGAAGAAAGAGGAATGCCACGCAGCCCCGATGCACCTCCTCGCCCCCGATGGCACCTATAACACCTATTACCTGGAGCGCTACATGCCCGGTGCTGATCTTGTTCTCCTCTGCGTGGCAGAGCGACAGCAGGGGATCATCTCACGTGACGGGCTTGGGTTTGATGACCTTCCTGGGCGGACGTTCATCAACCGGCAGAAGGGGTCAGGAACCAGAATTCTCCTTGATCGCTGTCTTGCAAAGCGCGGGATCGACCCGGCATCCATCCCGGGGTACGGGCGTGAGGTGACGACGCATCTTGCGGTGGCGCTTGCGGTCAGGACGGGAGAAGGTGATGCAGGGATGGGGGTCTATAGCGCCGCGAAGGCCCTCGGTCTCCAGTTTGTTCCGGTGGCGACTGAACGATACGAACTCGTGATGCACCGCGCGATGCTTGACGACCCCAGGATCGCGGCGCTGGTCGAGACCGTCTCGTCGAAGGCGTTCAAGCAGGTTCTCCAGGATCTCGGGGGCTACGAGACAGACGAGACTGGTGTCCTGCGCGAACCGCGAGGCTGACCGCTTCCTCGGGCGTGGTACAGACCACCACCCCCTCTATCTCCCAGGTCGCAAGCCCAAAGACGGGCTTTCCTGTCTTGAGCGCGATAGCGATCTCAGAGAGCGTGCCATAACCTCCGCCGACGGCGATGACCGCGTCAGCGGAGTTGACCAGGATGACGTTTCTTGCGTGTCCCATACCGGTGCGGATAACCACGTCCAGGTAGGAGTTTCCGTCCCCGGTGCCGAGGATGATGCCGACGGTCGTGCCGCCAGCCTCCTGCGCGCCCCTGCAGACGGCCTCCATAACCCCGCCCAGACCGCCGCAGCAGACGGTCCCGCGATTGCTGGCGATGAGGCGGCCGATGGTCTCAGCCGCCGTGTATTCTCTCTCGGAGCAGTCCGCGCTCCCGATGACTGCGATCTGCATGGAGGAGACTCTTGTCTCCGAGAAGATAATGTTGGGGGTTGTTGGGAGGGAGACTGGCAGTCTCGCCCTCCTCGCATTGCCATGCCGCTGATATCGGTCGGACCATCGGTTGCGCAAACCCCGTCTTTCTGCACGACCCCGCTCGCTTAATTCCTTCGTGCCCCTGCGCACCTGCTCCGCTGTTCGGAGCCGGTCTCCCTGGTCTGGCAGATCCCGGACAACCCGCTCTCGCTCCCCTCGGGGACTCATCCACCTGGGGTTCGCTCTCTTCGAGCATCCCGTCGGGAGCCGCGCGGCACCACTCCAAAATGATTTGACTCACAAAGACAAAGAGTACACCAGAGTGTGAATATGAGGGATATGAGGTGAAAGAAGTCACCAGCAGTTATAATCCGCGTGATATCGAGACAGGAGTCCAGGATTTCTGGAAGCAAGAAGATATCTATGCACGCGCCCAGGCCCAGCGAAAGGATGGAAAACCGTTCTTTTTTGTCGACGGGCCGCCGTATACCACCGGTCACATCCACCTTGGTACCGCCTGGAACAAGATCATCAAAGACGCCATCCTCCGGTATCACCGGATGCGGGGTGCGCAGATCATCGAGCGTGCCGGCTATGACATGCACGGGCTTCCTATCGAGGTGAAGGTGGAGCACCTGCTCGGGTTTGCCTCCAAGAAGGATATCGAGGACTACGGCATCGCTGAGTTCATCGAGCAGTGCCGGGCGTTTGCCGTGAAGCACATGGATATCATGAGCGACC
>CAZYWX010000053.1:0-10659 GCA_964651285.1 uncultured Methanoculleus sp. | reverse complement strand
CCCCGGCGGCGGTCGTCTACCACGCCTCCTGGCCTGACCAGAAGGTCATCCGGGGGACGGTGGCCGATGTCGCGGCGAAGGCCCGGGCGGCCGGGATCAAGCGGACGGCGCTGATCGTCATCGGAAAGGTGGTTGATCCGGCAACATCCGGGTTTGGGAGGTCGACCCTCTACTCATGACCAGGACGGCCGTGATCGCTCTCGACCGGTTCCTCCCCGACGCCCGCAGGATCGCGGAGGCCCTTGGCGCTGAGGTCATCCCCTACAGCCCGGACGCGTTCCAGATAGCGTTCGCCAACTACCGCCGGGTCGTCGCCCTGATGTCAGCCGGGATCGCGGTTCGGGGGATCGCCCCCCTGCTCGTCGACAAGTGGCGGGATCCGGCGGTCGTGGTGATCAGCCCTGACCTCAGCCACGCCGTCCCGATCATCGGCGGTCACCACGGCGGAAACGACCTTGCCCGGGACCTTGCCGCACTCGGGATCGAACCGGTGATCACGACCGCGACCGAGACCAGGGGTCTGGAGTCGGTAGAGGGGATCGCCACCCGCAGAGGATGCGATATCGTGAACCGCGACTCCACCAGGACGGTGAACGCCGCGATCCTGGACGCTGAAGTGCCCCTTTATGCCATCGCGGGACCCGGGATCGTCGTCGCTGGCCCGGGGGTCTCGGTCCTTCTCAGGAAGGGTGACTACACCGTCGGTCTCGGATGCCGGAAGGGCGTTTCGGCGACAGAGGTGACCGAGGCCATCGAGCGGGGGCTCCATGATGCCGGGATCGCCCGGAACGAGGTTCTCGTCTACGCAACGACCGCAAAGAAGCGTCGGGAGGCAGGGCTTATTCAGGCGATCGAAGGGCTGGGGGGCAACCTTGTCTTCCTGGACGACGATACGATTAACGCAGAGGAGGCCCCAACACCTTCACGTGCCTCTCTGATCGGGCTTGTCGGGGTCGCTGAACCCGCGGCCCTGGCGGTCTCAAAAGAGAGGGAACTGGTGCTTGCCAGGCAGCTATATGGGAGTGTCACTCTTGCAATCGCGCGATAAGAGAAAAGGAAAGTTATACATCATCAGTACAGGTCCCGGAAACCTGCTCCATGTGACGCCCCGGGCGTTGCGAGCCCTCGGGGAGGCCGACTGCGTCATCGGCAACGGGTTCTACCTGGACCTGGTTATGCCGCTGCTTGCCGAGAAAGAGGTTCTCCGGAGCAGCATGGGACGGGAGGTCGACCGGGCGAAGAAAGCCCTCGCCCTCGCCAGGGACCAGGTCGTCGCGATGGTGAGCGGGGGCGACGCCGGGGTCTACGGGATGGCGAGCATCGTGCTCGAGGTGGCAGAACGGTCAGGAACGACGGTCCAGATCGAGGTCGTCCCCGGGGTCACGGCCGCGGTCTCGGCAGGGTCACGGCTGGGCTCCCCGCTCTCAGGGGATTACGTCACGATAAGCCTCTCCAACCTCCTGACCCCCTGGGAAGAGATCGTGCGGAGGCTCGACCTTGCGTTCCAGATGCGCGTGCCGGTCGTTCTCTACAACCCCCGGAGCAGGGGGCGGCCGCACAACCTGGGCGCGGCGGTCGCGATCGCCCGCCGGCACCTCCCTGACGAGACCCCCGTCGGTGTGGTCAAGAACGCCTACCGCGAGGGAGAGGAGCGGTTGATCACAACGCTCGGTGAGTTTGAAGATCATTTCGATTTTGTGGATATGCACGCAACAGTATTCATCGGTGGGGAAGAAACCAGGATCTGGAGGGATGAGGAAGGTGCCAGAGGAATCATTACGCCCCGGGGATATCACCGGAAATACGTATACTGACCTTGCGGCGGACACCCCGGAGGCCTACGCGATATCGAGCACGAGCCGGAATCTTGCGCGGAAACGACTGGGGAACGCCACCCCCGAGGACCGGGTCCGGCAGCGGTGCTCGATAGCGGTCGGCGACTTTGCGATGGCTGAACTCATGCGGTTTCGCGGCGACCCGGTCGCGGAGGGGATTGCCGCGCTTGCCCGACGGGCGCCGATCATCACCGATATCAGCATGGTGAAGGCGGGCATCCTGAAACGCGGGCATGACAGCGAGGTCCTCTGTGCCCTCGACTTCGGGGAAGAGATCGCCCGCGAGCGCGGGATCACCAGGACGTCGGCCGGGTTTGTCGCCTTGCAGGACCGGATCGAAGGCGCGATCGTGGTCATCGGAAACGCCCCCTCGGCGCTCCTACTTCTCTGCGATAGGATCAGGGAGGGGGTCTGCCCGGCGCTGGTCGTCGGGACGCCGGTCGGGTTTGTGAACGCAGCAGAGTCGAAGGAAGCGCTCCGTGCTCTTGATGTCCCGTCGATCTCTAACGCCGGCACCCGGGGTGGCACGCCGGTTGCGGTTGCGGCGATAAACGAGATCATCACGATGTTCGCCGAGCGTGCAGGAAATGAGAGATCCGGTTACTGATTTTGGGTATCCTGACGAATGGGTGGCGGCCTGCCAGTCGCCTGACCTGCTCCCCGACGTCAGGCGGGGCCTTGCGGTCCTGACAGCGTCGGGGAAAGTCCTCCGCCGGGGGTTTACGACCGGGACGACGGCGGCCGCAGCCTGTAAGGCAGCGGTTCTCTCGCTTGTAGAGAATGATGAGATCAAAGGAGTGGAGATCACCCTCCCCTGTGGCATCGCGGTCAGGATACCGGTGGACGCCTACCGGGGTACCGCGTCGTGCTGGAAGGACGCCGGCGACTACCCCTCGGACGTGACCGCGGGGCTTGAGTTCGTCGCGACCGCTGCTCCTTCGATCTCAGGTTCGGTCCAGTTTGTCCCGGGTGAAGGGATCGGGAGTTTTGCCCGCGACACCCCCCGCCACCGCCAGGGGACGCCGGCGATCAGCGAACCGGCGCTTGACTGTATCAGACGATCGATCGCAGAGGGGGTGGAGGAGGCCGACCTCCCTGGCGTGACGGTCATCCTGACGATTCCCCGGGGTGCGGAGGTGGCGCAGAAGACGCTGAACCCAAAGGTTGGGGTGCACGGTGGGATATCAGTTCTCGGGACGACCGGGCTCGTTGAGCCCTGGGACGACCACCTGATGGAGGGGGTGCTGGACCGGATCGCTCAGGCTCCCGATGGTGTCGTGCTGACGACCGGGCGGCTCGGGCTCCGCTACGCAAGGCTTCTCTTTCCTGAACAGGAAGCGGTCCTGGTGGGGAGCAACCTCGCTGAGGCACTCCAGGTTGCTGACGGCGATACAATCATCTGCGGGCTCCCTGGGCTGATCCTGAAGTTTATGAACCCTGACATCCTCGAGGGGACCGGGTGTGCGACGGTCGAGGAACTCTCGATGACCCCGCAGTGGGATGAGGTGGCGGCCCGGGAGATCGCGGCGTTCCAGAAACGCCACCCTCACGTCAGGGTCGTGATCGTGAACCGCGACGGGAAGATCATCGGGGGATCACTGTGAAGGTTGTGGGCGTGGGCTGCGGGCCAGGGATGCTGACCGCGGAGGCAGCCCGGGTCATCGCGGGAGCAAAGCTCGTCTACGGCTCGCCCCGTGCGATCGCGCTTGCCCGGGGCGCCATTCCACCGGGGTGCGAGGTCCACGAGATCGCTGATTACCAGGGTCTTCGGTCCCTGCCGGCAGGCGCGGTCGTCCTCTCCACAGGCGACCCGATGCTTGCGGGGCTCGGCTACCTCCCGGGAGAGGTGATCCCGGGGATATCCTCCCTCCAGGTCGCTTTTGCCCGGTTGAAGGTGCCGCTCGCGCGGGCGGCGGTTGTCTCGGCCCACGGGAAGGACCATGTCCGGGCGATCGCCGAAGCCAGGGAAGCGGTCATCGCGGGCCGGGTGGTCCTTCTCATCGCCGACCCCGCCTTCTCGGTCGGGGCACTCGCGGCTGCACTGCCGCCAGAGATCAGGATCGCTATCTGCGAGGACCTCGGCTACCCTGAGGAACGGGTCGCGGTCGGGACGGCAGCAGAACCCCCAAGCGTCCGGGGGGACCTTTTTGTGGTGGTGGCAGGGGAGTTTCAGGGCCCGGGGCTGCCTTCCTCAGGGAGAGACCAGCGCACCGGAACGCAATGACGGAGATCTGATCTTTCCAGGTCGGGCACGAGGCTGTGCCCGGCGATCGAAGAACCGGATGACCTGGATTACGCGATCGCACATTGATTTGACAGAGCGGTTATCCCGGAACCAGGGGTCCATCCCCGGGACAAGGACAACCCGAGGATGGCGGGTGGTGCTCCGGAAGGGGTTCTCCAGGTCCGCCGTCCGGATCCAGGTCTTTCCCGGAATCCGGGCACGATACTCCCGTCGTTCCCCAGCCTCTCACAGGATCACCACTCCCGACCTCGTGGAGGTCCAGGCGATCTTGCACTCCGGGGGATGAACCGGCAGGCCGGGTCTGCCCCTCGAACCGGTGGTCGATAGCAGGCACAGCGGTGTTCTGGCCAGACCCCGGATGCGGCTTCCAGCCCCAGCGCTATGACTCGGGAGATATTCTAACTTCTTAGCACAATGGGAAACATTCATATCACAAAATCGACAACAGAAATGCCATGATGAGATCCCCGGAAAACCGTCTCTTCTGTCTCGCCCTCCTGCTCATGATCATCCCGGTCGTGGCATGCGGCACCCCGGTAACCCGGAGCCTCTCCACCGCCGAACCAGGTGCTGGCGAGGTCTTCACTGTCTCGCTCTCGATCGAGGGGATGAACCTCGGCGGGGTGGTCGAGACCCTGCCGGACGGTTACCTCTTCGCGGGGACTGACCACCCCGACGATCGTGTCCTCGTCCGGGGGCAGAAGGTCGCGTTTGCGGTGATGAACGAGACCGCGATCACCTACTCTGTTCAGGCCCCCGCCTCAGGGAGCGGAGTTATCACTGGAGAGTGGGAGAACTTCATCGCTGAATCCCACGGCCAGGTCCCGGCATCCTCCGTCGCAGTGGAGGGGATCGACACCCCGGGGGCGGCTGCCCCCGCTCCTTCAACCACTGAAACCAGGGCCGGGTCGGCATTCACCCCCCTTGTAGCGATCGCCGGCATCCTCCTTGGAGCCGGTCTTGTAGCCTGCCGGGGTGGTCGGCGATGAACCGACGTCTCCTCCTCGTTCTGGTCCTCGGGCTCCTCTTCATCGCGGGCACAGCCTCTGCCACCGGCATCCCGGGGGACACAGACGGCGACGGGGTCCTCAACCGATCCGAGTACACGACAGCGGCCCTCACCTACCTCGTCGGCGAAGGGGACCTCAGCAGGACCGATATCCAGGACGCCGCCTGGGTCTTTACCCGCTGGGACGGACGCCCCCTCGAGGTCACCGACTCCACCGGGCAGACCCTGACCCTCTCCCGCCCCCTGCGCCGGGTGGTGACCTTTACCGGCGAGTCGCTGGAGACACTCAGGTCGCTCGGGTTTGATATCGAGAAGGTCGTTGCCGTCGACAAATACAGCCACGAGAAGAGCATCTTCTTCCCCGAATGCAGAGAGAAGGCGAACGTCGGTTCGATCTGGTCACCTGACATGGAACAGGTCCTCAGCCTCAGGCCAGACGCCGTCTTCCTCTACGCGACGATCAGCACCGCCGCGTGCGACGAGATCCAGCAGAAACTGGAGGCAAGCAGCCCGGAGATCAGGGTTCTGCGGTTTGACTGCTTCAAGCCGGCCACCTACCCGGAGGAGATCCGCACGATCGCGGCGATGACCGGATGCGAAGACGGGGGCGATGCGTTTGTCGACTTCTACAACTCGGTCATGGAGAGGATCCGGGCAGGCACGGCCGATATCCCCGACGACGAGAAGACCAGGGTCTACTTCGAGTACTGGACCGACTACAAGACCTTCGCGTCCGGCTCAGGGTATAACGAGAAACTGGAGATCGCCGGAGGATACAACCCCTTCGCCGGTGAATCTGCCGAGTACCCCGAGATCGATCCCGAGGCAGTCATCGTCAGCAACCCTGAGGTCGTGGTCAAACTCACCGGTCGGGGCCTGGCTGCCGGGGGGTATGTGGGGCATGATATCGCGGCGCTTGAGGCAACCAGGTCGGCCCTCCTTGAACGGCCCGGATGGTCACAGCTCGTCGCGGTGGCGAACGACCGGGTCTACGTCATCCACTCAGACATCCTCGGCGGCGCCCAGCACTTCATCGGGACCGCCTACCTCGCGAAGTGGTTCTACCCGGAGCGGTTCGCCGACCTCGACCCGAACGCTGTTCACCAGCGCTACCTCACCGAGTTCCAGGGGCTTGACTTCAACCTCGCGTCAGAGGGCGCGTTCGTCTATCCCTGACCGGGAAGATGCCCATGGAAGAGAGCGTCATTCTGCGTGAGGGGTACGCCCGGCTCAAGAAGACCCGGACGGTCTTTATCGGCGGGCTCCTCGCCCTGCTCGTCATCCTCGTCGGGGTCGCGGTCACCCTCGGGTCGGCGGGGTTCACCGTGGGCGAGTCCTACCTCGCCATCCTCGCCGGCCTCTTCCCGGAGACCTTCACCGCCCCCGAGATGGCTGATGTCATCGTCTGGGACTACCGGCTCCACCGGGTCCTCTTTGCGGTCGCGGCAGGGTTCGGGCTTGCGGTGGCAGGAGCGGTGATGCAGGGGATCCTCAGAAACCCGCTCGCAAGCCCCTTCACCCTCGGGATATCCTCGGCCGCCGCCACCGGGGCGTCGGTCGCTATCGTCCTCGGTGCAGGGTTTGTGGGCGGGGAGTACCTCGTCATCGGCAACGCCTTCCTCTTCGCCCTGCTTGCGGCGTTTGCCATCTACGGCATGGCCCGCTACCGGGGCATCAGTTCTGAGACGATGATCCTCGCCGGTATCGCCCTCATGTACCTCTTCTCGGCGGTGACCTCGCTCCTCCAGTACGTCGGGACCGCCGAAGAACTCCAGGCGGTGGTCTTCTGGATGTTCGGGTCGGTGGGCAAATCCACCTGGCCAAAACTCGGGATCGTGACCCTGGTCCTCGCCTGCACCGTCCCCTACCTCGTCTACCGGGCCTGGGACCTCAACGCCCTCGCCGAGGGTGACGAGGTGGCGGCCGGCCTCGGGGTGCCGGTGGAGCGGTCGATGATGGTCTTCATGATGGTCGCCTCCCTCATCACCGCGGTGATCATCTGTTTCACCGGCACCATCGGGTTTATCGGGCTCGTGGCCCCGCACATCACCCGGATGGCCATCGGCGGCGATTACCGGACCCTCATCCCGGCATCAGGGCTCGTGGGGGCGGTCCTCCTGCTTGCCGCCGACAGCATCGGGCGGAGCATCCTTGCGCCGCAAGTCCTGCCAGTCGGAATCGTGACCGCCTTCCTCGGGGTGCCGTTCTTCATTTACCTCTTCATGCACCGGGAGGGCGCCTGATGGCGCGGCTCACGGTCGAGGACCTGGCGTTTGCCTACCGCGACCGCAAGGTCCTCGCCGGGATCTCGTTCTCGGTGGAGGCGGGGGAGATCCTCGGGCTTGTGGGGCCAAACGGGTGCGGGAAGACGACGCTTATTCGGTGTGTCGACGGGATGCTCACCCCGCAGGAGGGGAGGGTAACGCTCGAGGGCCGGAACCTCCAGGGGATGCACCGCCGCGAGGTTGCCCGTGAGATGGCCTACGTGCCGCAGTCGACCGGGAACCAGACCGCATCAACGGTCTTTGAGACGGTCCTGATGGGGCGGCGGCCCTACCTGAACTGGACGGTGAGCCCTGAGGACGAGGAACGGGTGGTCGCGGCGCTTGACCTCCTCGACCTTGGCGGGCTTGCGTTCCGGAAGGTTGCCGAACTCTCGGGCGGAGAGCGCCAGCGGGTGATGATCGCCCGGGCGCTCGTCCAGGAGACTAAGGTGATCCTCCTCGACGAGCCGACCAGCAACCTGGACATCGCGCACCAGATGGCGGTCATGGAGGTCCTCCACGGGCTTGCCGAAGAGAAGGGTCTTGCGGTCGTCATCGCGCTCCATGACCTTAACCTCGCGGCAACCTACTGCCACCGTCTTCTGGTTCTCGCGGAGGGCTCGATCTATGGCTACGGGACGCCAGAGGAGGTCCTCACTCCGGAGATGCTCGAGAACGTCTATGGGATCGAGGCGGTGGTGAAGCAGGACCTCCCGGCACCCTACGTGGTCCCGGTCAGGCCGGGATGGCTGAAGGAGAGGGCGTAGGGCCGCGGGGTCGTCCGTCTCGACCAGTCGGAAGACCGTGTTGCTCCCGAGGTCGACCCCCTCGTTGATCAGGCGCATGCCGTCCGGGAGTTTGACGGATGCGGAACTGGAGCGTGCCGTTGTGGAGCTACCGAAAGGCCGATAAACGAGCAGGAGTCAAAGCACCTGGAGCGCGAGAACCAGGGACTTAGGGATGAGTATACCCAGATGCAGTAACCGATCGCGATGATGAGCCGGTGCAGCTGGATGTGAGCGCCACCCCGGAGGCACCGCAGCGGCTGGTGGATGAAGGGATCAGGTGGTGATCGTTGCTGGGCGATGGTGGAGATGAGTTATTTTTGGATGTTCTCCGCGAGAACGAGTTCATCCCAATAGTATCTGGCGATTGAAGAACTCGGGGAGCCAGCGCACCGGAACGCACGGGAACAGGGGTTTTGTCGGATACCAGATGCAGGAATCGGAAATGCTGCCGTTGTCGGGGTCTTGCGCTCTGGAGGGGAGGACCGGGAGGGGGCGGACCCCCCTCCCGGTCCTGTGTCCGGGGACTTCCTTCTCGCGTCTGGTTTCGGGTGTCAGGCTGGATCGAGCACGATGCATCTGTGGTCCTCCAGCCGGTCGTGAAATTCTGATACTCCTCTCCGGGCTCTTCGCCACGCACTGCTCCCGCCCCAGGGGCGGGGTGGGGACCACCAGAACGGGGTCTCCAGATATCTCCTTGCGGGGAGGAGGTTCTCACCCCGGAGATACTCGGAAGTGTCTACGGGATCGAGGCGGTGGTGAAACAGGACCTCCCGGCACCCTACGTGGTCCCGGCCTCGAACCGGGCCGGGTCGGCGAGGATCGCGTGGATCTGCCCCTCCCCGGAGAAGAGCACCTCCGGGATGAAGTAGCCGACGCACGCGATGACCGCATCCCCGAACGCCTTCTCCATGACCCATCCTGCGGCCTGCATGGAGAGCCCCATAAAGACCGCAAGCAGCCCCCCGAGGAGACCAAAGAGAACTGCGTAGAGGATGTAGGCGAGGTTCAGTCCACGGATCGGCTCAAACGGGATGCACCGGGCGAAAGAGGGGAGCCCGAGGAGCAGGTAAGCGAGGTAGCCGATGGTGCCGGCGAGCAGGTTCCAGGTGAGGAATTTCAGGGCACCCCTGCTCCCGCCGACCGGGAACTCGGTGGCGAAGAACCCGGTGAAGAGGACGTTGCCGATGATGCTGTTGAAGGCCGAGGCAAACGCCGCGACGTCAAACTCGAGCGCGGCGGTCGCCGATCTGATCTTCAGTCTATCCCTGGTGTAGGACGGGATATACCCGATGAGGACGGTGATGGTTCCTTCAGGGCCGACGCTTGCCCCGGAGAGGAGCGAGAAGAAAACGACGCGAGGAGGGTGTGGGGGGAGGTCCGGTAGTCGGGTCTCTCACCCCCGTCTTTGAGCGATTCTGTGAATCCACCGTGGATCACGGTCGGTGCATGCAGGTATCTTCGGAAGAGGCCGATGAGGAGCGAAAATCCGAGGACGCCGACCGGGATCGCCCAGCGGGGTGGTTTCAGGACGCCCTCCTCGAACCAGATGAGGTTGTTGAGCGCCCCGTAGAGGCCCAGAGCAGGCACCCGGAGAGGTGATAGCGATTAAAGTGCTACGAGGGGCGATCTGCCCAAATTCTGGGGCAGTTTCTCCCGGGAGCCAGGACCCAACCTGCAGATGCTCCCATGGCGAGCACGACATGATCGATCATCGCTCAGAGGTAATTCCCCTCTGGTCACCCCATTCCCGACGTCGGCCGGCTGTAGCATCCAGGACAAAGGGGAAGGGATTTATCTATGGTGGGATCTACTCCATCTCATGGGGCAGAGTGTCAGGCTGGATCTCACGGTGATCCTCCAGGTAACGGGCGAGTTACAGCACTTTCTCGAGATGGGTGCTGCCCACCTGCGGGCCAGGACCCCCCTGTCGCAGGAAGCGTCCGAAACGTTGATCTTTGCACTGGCCGATGAACTCGAGGATCACCTCCAGGTAATGTGTGACCGGCAGGGGTCGGTATCGGTCAACGACCTGCGGGTCTGGACCCGGGCCTGGATCGATGAGCAGCAGGAGGGGGTCATGGGGTAGGTACCTCCCTCCCGGTGGGCGCTTGCAGTCGGGCCAATCTCACTGCCGGGTCATGACGATCCCATTTCGGCCAGAAACAAGTGTTCTCTTGGGGACGGGCTGGAGATGTTTCCCCTCCGTTCCACTGATAACCTGTCCGGCTGGCTGGTCGATGTGGCGTTCTGGCACCGGTGGTTCTATGCCCGGCTGACGGAGCGGATGGGGGGGGTCATCCAGGAAACTCATCCTGTGGCTGTGATCAAAGGGCAGGGACGTTGGACCCCCGCCTCTCGAGACGGGCACATCTCTTTTCACCAGACGGTTCAAATATGTTCCACGTGGAACAAAATATGGTCGTCCAGATCGTTGCTCTCCTGCTTAAGCGCGACGCACACCCCCGCAAACTTGCAAAGGATCTGGGCGTCTCGCACACCACCGTGCTGCGGAAACTCA
>CAZYWX010000052.1:0-10723 GCA_964651285.1 uncultured Methanoculleus sp. | reverse complement strand
AAGACCTCGGGACCTGGAGGGGGTCTTCCATCGGCGGGCGCCACCCTGCCGGGTGCGATTGCAGATTGCATTCTTCACAATACAGGAGGCTGACTGTTGTTGAACCTGCGTCTGATAGTGGGTCTGCAGAGCATGCCGCCGGGACACGTCACCGTCACCCTTCTTCGCCCGGGTGAGGGGATACGGGCTTTCTATCCTCTATTTTTCATACACCCCGGGAAACCCTGACTCATCTCCAGACCCCCAGGAGAGCAGCAGCTGGACCGGGGGAAGAGAGGGCAACAGACTTACTCGCTCTCTTCCCCGGCCTTCCCGGTCCCGGTCGTCTGCGGCCTCCACGCCGGCGTCCGGACATACCCCGCACCTGCGGCCTCGAGGAGGGAGGGATAGTAGAGGGTAAGGTAGTCCTTCACCATCCTGCGGGCCGAGAACCGGGGGCCGTTGCTCTTGATCGACTCTTTCATCATCCGCACCCAGCCGTGGGGGATGCCGTCGATGGAGCGGTCGTAGTAGAGCGGGACAACCTCCTTCTCCAGGAGGTCGTAGACCTCTGCGGCATCAGTGGCGTCTCTCCCTTCCCGGGCGGCAGTCTCGTTCCCGAACGCCCAGCCGTTCCTGCCGTTGTAGCCCTCGACCCACCAGCCGTCGAGGATAGAGAGGTTCAGCACCCCGTTCAGCGCGGCTTTCATGCCGCTGGTGCCGCTCGCCTCCATCGGGGGCAGCGGGTTGTTCAGCCAGACGTCGACCCCGTGCACCAGGTAGCGGGCCACCTGCTCGTTGTAGTCCTCGATGAACGCGATCCGCCCCCCGAACCCGGGATCCTGCGTGAAGCGGTAGATCTGCTGGAGCACCTGCCTTCCTTCGTTGTCTGCCGGGTGGGCTTTGCCGGCGAAGATGACCTGGACCGGATACCAGGGGTTGTTCAGGATGCTCTTCAGCCGGTCCAGGTCCTCAAAGAGAAGGTAGGCCCGCTTGTAGGTCGAGAACCGCCGTGCAAACCCGATCGTCAGGACGGTAGGGTCCAGGAACGCCCCGGTAGCCACAGGGCTCGGCGCCCTGCCATCGCCATGGTACGCCGCCCACCGGGTCCTCCCCCGCTCCCGGATCTGGTTGATGAGGTCTGCCTTCAGGTGGGTGTGGAGCTGCCAGAGTTCAGCGTCCGGGACCTCGTCGATGAGTTCCCATACCGCCGGGTCGTCATGCTGCTCCCTGAGCCAGCCCGGGGCGGTTGACCCGATAGAACGGTCGTAGAGGGTCTTCATCCGGGGGTTCAGCCAGGTCGGCACGTGGACACCGTTCGTGACATGGTCGATGGGCACCGCTGTCCCCGGGGTTCCGGGCCAGAGACACCGCCACAGGTCCCTGGTGACGGCCTTGTTTCTGCGCGAGACCCCGTTGTGGTGCATCGACGCACGCAGGGCGAACGCGGTCATGTTGAAGCCTGCCCCCGGCCTCTGCGGGTGGACGCCGAGATGCAGGAACCTGGAGCGGTCGATCCCGAGCGCCGGGTAGTAATCCTTGAAGGAGCGGTCGATGAGGTCGATGGGGAAGACGTCGTGCCCTGCCGGGACAGGGGTGTGCGTGGTAAAGACAGACGTCGCCTGCACCCTGGCAAGCGCCTCATCAAATTCCATCCCCCGCTCGACCCGCTCCCGGATCCGCTCAAGGAGCGCAAACGCCGGGTGGCCTTCGTTCAGGTGCACCGCCGTGTAGGTGATCCCGAGCGCGTGGAGGACCTTCCTCCCGCCGATGCCAAGCACGATCTCCTGCTTGAGACGCTGCTCCAGGTCGTCAATGTAGAGTCTGGACGATATGCCGCGGTTCTGCGGGTCGTTGCAATCGATCTCGGTGTCCAGGAGGTAGAGCGGTACCCTGCCGACCTGGACCTTCCAGACACCGACAGAGATGGGCGGGTCGATATGCGGGACCCTGACCACCAGGTCGTTGCCGGCCGAATCGAGCACCCGGGTGATGGGCGCGGTTGCGTGGTTGACCGGTTCGGTGATATCCTCCTGCCAGCCGTCAGGAGTGATCTGCTGGCGCAGGTAGCCCTGCGAGTAGAGGAGACCGACGGCGACCATGGGGAGACCGAGGTCGCTTGCCTCCTTGAGATGGTCGCCGGCGAGGAACCCGAGCCCGCCCGCATAGATAGGGAGCGAGTGGTGGAGCCCGTATTCTGCCGAGAAATAGGCGATCGGGAGCGCGGGGCGGCCGGGATACTCCTCTGAGAACCAGGTCCTGGTGGTGTTCATGGCGTGTCTGAACCGTCGCATGACGATCTCGTAACGGTGGCGGTAGGCGGGGTCCTCTGCCGCCCGTTCCATGAATCTGGCCGGTATCTCGCGAAGCATCAGGATCGGGTTGTGGCCACTTCTTTCCCATGCCCGGGCATTCAACCGTTCGAAGAGTATCCGGGCCTCCGGGTTCCAGGTCCACCAGAGGTTGTAGGCGAGGTCAACGAGACCGGAGAGGTGCTCCGGGACGTGAGCAAACTGATCGTGCAGGATATCTCCCATGACTTCTCTCCCCTTCTGGGTGCAGTACTCTCCGTGTTTATTATTATATAGGGTTGTGGATTTTTTTTCGTAGTTCTGTAATATTAAAAAAAACGCACAAATATCGTTTTTTACCGGGCGGGATACCTGAGGAAGGGGGTCTGGTATACCGGGGGCCGGGGCGTCGGGGTTCACCCTACCGTCGCCTGCCAGGACCCCGGGAACCGGTGGCTGCGCAGGCGGCTGGCGCAAAGGAAGATGAGGTCTGGGCACCGCCGCCGGTACCGACCGCGGGGGTCTTCTCCTCCCCCACCCCTGATCACCGGCAGCTCGAAGCGTGCAGTTGCCAGAACGTCAGGAATTTTGGGGCGCTGCCCGCACGCCGAGGCATGCCGCCGCCCTCCTGAAGGCGGCTACCCACCGTTCTGCAGCTCCATCGCCCTCTCCGGCACGCCGCTGCATCTCCAGGGAGTGGCCCCGCATCCTGATCACGGTGTTCTGGCTCTCCCAGAGGTCGAGCGGGAGCCCGAGGACCTCCGCGCACCCGACGACACGGACGACCTCCTCGAACGGGCCCGGGTCAGCGGGCCGGGCAGCCGCCGCCCGGGTTAAGCGCATGATCCTGCTGCTTGCCGCTGTTCCAAGGACCGCACGGTCAGGCCTGAGGTTCTTCGCTCTCATCTCGCCTGCGATCGTCCTGAACCGGTCGGGGTCAGGACACCCCTCCTCAAGCATCGCACAGAGCCGCTCGTTGCAGACGTGCTCCTGCAGGCTGGTGACAACTCCGGGTGCGGGGATGCCGAGGTCCTCGATCACCCTGATCAGCGCCGCCGCGTCCTCGTAGACCGCAGAGACAGCCTCCCCAACATCAGGGAGAACCTGAGAGGCGATTCTCCATCGCTCCTCCTCGGAGAGGTCTGCGGCGGTGTAGACCCGGCCAAACCCCACCGGGATGGCGGTGGTGCCAGAACCAGTCACCTCCTCCCATGCCACCCTGAGCGCCGCATCAGCGTCACCGCCCGGCTCGCGCACGCCAAGAAAGACCCGATCCATCCCGGAAAAGAGCGCAACCAGATCGTAGACCGCCTCCTCCCCGGTCACCCGGGACCGCACCCGGCAGGTCCCGGTAAGGCCGCGGCGCCCCTCCTCCAGCCGGTAAGACCGGTCCTCCCGGGCGACATCATACATCCCGGATGCGACCGCCGGTGGTTCAAGCCCGAAGAGGTCGTAGAGGGCGATCCCGGCCCCGATCCGGGCAAGGTCCATCGCTGCCGGCCTGACCAGGGCCTCGTAGACCGCAGCGCCGGTCGCATACCCGGGATCGTTCGTCGGGGCCCGGCCGAGGATCTCGGTGAACGCCGGCTCGAGGTCGATCCCGAGCGCCTGCCCGGCAAGGTCCATCGCGCGGCCCGCGTGGCGCATCACCTGGACACTCCCCGGCTCTGTGATGTCGTCGAAGAACCAGCCGCAGCTCGTCTGCATCAGCATCATCTGCCGCTCCATCTCAAGCAGCGCCAGGACTTGCCGCCGCTCCTCGAGGGCAAGGTCGCGGAGGGCATGCCGTGAGAAGAACCTCGCCACGGTCTCCTCCGACCACCGGCCAGAGACGAGACTCATGGCATCGTCTCGCGCCTCCACAGGATCGCGGAGAACGGTCTTGAGCACCGCCGTCGACCGGGGGGCGAGGGTCTCCCTGAGCATGACGACCGCTTCCCTGAGCGGTTCGCGCCAGGCCTGCGACCACCCCGGATGCATCCCACTGTGGCACCCGCACTCCTGCTGCCAGCGCCCGAGACCGTGGGTGCAGCTCCACGACGTCCCCTCCCTGATGCTGACCTCGTGCGTGGGTGGATGGGCGTCAAGGTACTCGCCATAGACCGTGAGGCGTGTATCGCCCTGCGTCTCGATGACACGGAGACAGGAGGCGAGCGCCATCTCCCCGAACGTGCGGTGGTGACCGTAGGTCTCCCCGTCGGTCGCGATATGCACAAGCTCAGGACGCTTCCCCCCCCGGGAGAACGCGCCAAGCAACCGCCCGGCAAACCGCCGGCCGTCGGAGAGCAGGTCGCCGAACGCCACGTCGCGGGACACCCTCCCGTTGTAGAAGAAGATGGCGATGCTGCGCCCCGAGGGGAGGCGGCAGAGGTAGGGCATCCGTGTCTCGACCCGGCCGCCCGAGACCTCGGTCCAGTCCTCCGCCCCGATTGCCCGCACCCCTCCTGCCTGGTGGGGGGCAAGGATCGTGAACCTGATCCCGGCTCCGGCCATCAGGTCCAGGGACTCGGTATCAACCGCCGTCTCAGGAAGCCACATCCCTTCAGGCTTCCTGCCGAACCTTGCCACAAAGTCGCTGATCCCCCAGGCGACCTGGATCCGCTTCTCCTGTCGGGTCGCAAGCGGCATGATGAGATGGTTGTAACAGGAAGCGATCGCCGAGCCATGCCCGGCGTAGCGTTCCCTGCTCTCCAGGTCGGCATCGATGATCGCCGCATGGATCCCGGGGCGGTGTTGTTCCAGCCAGGAGAGGAGTGTCGGGGCGGCCGTAAAACTGATCTTTCCGTAGGTGTTTGTGACCCCCACGATCATCCCCTCCGGATCAAGGAGGCGTGCGGCGGTGTTTGGAGCATAACACTCTGCCGTAATCCGTTCGTTCCAGTCGTGGTAAGGAGCGGCAGACCGCTGGACCTCGACCTCCCCTGACCAGGGGTTCTCCCGGGAGGGCTGGTAGAAATGGCCGTGGATACAGACGGCGCGGTCCACCGGTCACACCCCTTCTGGAGCGAAGATGACAACCCCGAGAGGGGGCAGGGTAAGCGGGAGCGAACACGCCCGGCCGTGCGCCGGGACCCGTTCAGCCTCTACCCCGCCCAGGTTCCCGACACCGCTCCCGCCGTACTCGACCGCATCGCTGTTGAGCACCTCCTCCCAGAACCCCCCGAAGGGGACGCCGACCCGGTAGCTGTAGCGCGGCACCGGGGTGCAGTTGCAGGCGACCAGGAAGACCTCGTCGGCCGCATACCCCCGCCGCAGATAGATGATGACGCTCTTCTCCACGTCAGAGAAGTCGACCCACTCAAACCCCTCCGGGTCGCAATCCCGCTCGTAGAGGGCTGGGTAGCGGCGGTAGAGACGGTTTAAGTCCCCGACCCACTGGAGGATTCCCTGGTGGGGAGGGTGGCGCAGGAGGTGCCACTCAGGCCCGGTATCATGGCTCCACTCAGACCACTGCCCGAACTCCCCGCCCATGAAGAGGAGTTTCTTGCCTGGATGCGTGAACATGTACCCGTAGAGGAGGCGGAGGTTTGCCCGTTTCTGCCACTCGTCGCCGGGCATCTTCCCGATGAGCGAACTCTTCTCGTGGACGACTTCGTCATGCGAGAGCGGCAGGACGTAGCGCTCCCTGAACGCATACCATATGCTGAACGTGAGGAGGTCAGGCCGGTACTTCCGGTAGACCGGGTCGAGCGCGAAGTAGTCCAGGGTATCGTGCATCCAGCCCATATTCCATTTCAGGTCAAACCCGAGCCCCCCGGTCGCGGTCGGGGCGGTCACCCCCGGCCAGGCGGTCGCCTCCTCGGCGATGACGAGGGCGTCAGGGAAGTTCGCATGGATGGTGTCGTTCACCTGCCTGAGGAACCCGATCGCGTCGAGGTTCTCCCTCCCGCCGTAGGTGTTGGGGATCCACTCGCCGATGTCTCGTGCGTAGTCGAGGTAGAGCATTGAAGAGACCGCATCCACCCGCAGCCCGTCTGCATGGTAGCGCTCAAGCCAGAAGTGGGCGCTGCTCACCAGGAACGACCTGACCTCGTTCCTGCCCAGGTTGAAGATGTAACTCTGCCACTCGGGGTGGTAGCGCTGGCCGGGGAGGGCGTGCTCGTAGAGGTGGGTGCCGTCAAAGTAGGAGAGCCCGTAACCATCAGCCGGAAAATGGGAGGGCACCCAGTCGAGGACCACCCCGATCCCGCGCAGGTGGAGGTAGTTGACGAGGTACATGAAGTCCTGGGGGGTGCCGTACCTGCTCGTTGGGGCAAAGTAACCAAGCGTCTGGTAACCCCAGGATGCGTAGAACGGGTGTTCCATGACCGGGAGGAACTCCACGTGGGTAAACCCGGCCTCGAGCACGTGGTCAGCAAGTTCTTCAGCGGTCTCCCGGTAGCTCAGTGACCGGTTCCCCTCTTCCGGCACCTTCCGCCACGAACCGAGGTGGACCTCGTAGATCGATATCGGGGCGTCAGGGGAGTTGTTCTCCTCGCGACCCTGTATCCACGCCCGGTCGCGCCAGGTGTAGGCGAGATCCCAGATGATGGACGCGGTCTTTGGCGGGATCTCCCAGTAGTGCGCGAAGGGGTCGCCCTTCTCGGCCGAGTAGTTGTTGTAGCGGCTCCTGATATGGTACTTGTAGAGCGTTCCGTGACCGATTCCTGGGATAAACCCCTCCCAGATACCAGAGTTGTCGTTTCTGGCCTTGAGCGGGTCTCTGCCTGCTTCCCAGGCGTTGAAGTCGCCGATGACTGATACCGCTTCCGCGTTCGGTGCCCAGACCGCAAAGAACGTTCCTTTCTCGCCGTTGAGGCTGGCAGGGTGCGACCCCAGCCGTTCGTGCAGCCTGAAGTGGTTCCCCTGCCTGAAGAGGTAGACGTCGTAGCCGCTGATGAGGCTCCCGGTCTTTGTGATGTCAGGTAGTGTCTGCTGCATCATACTTATCTCACCCCGGTTCAGGGCTGCCGGAGAGAACTTTTCTGTAGACGCCGAGCATCTTCTCAGTGACGATGCCCCATCTGAACCGCTCCAGCACCTTCCTGCGGCCGGCCTTCCCGAGTCGCTGCCTGTGGGACGGGTCGTCGATGAGATGACCGATCCCCCAGGCGATCGAGTCCGGGTGGACGGGGACCTTGATCCCGTCTACGTGGTTATCAATGTTCTCCGAGAGCCCCCCGACATCGGTCGCGACGACGCAGCGCTCTGCGCTCCAGGCCTCGGTGAGGACGAGCCCGAAGGGTTCGTTCCTGCTCGGGATGGCAACGATGTCGCAGGCGTTCAAGAGCCTGATATGCTCTGGGTCTGAGACGTAGCCCGGGAACTGCGCCGGGAGACCGCGTGCCATCCCCACAAGGTAGCTGCGCATATCCCCGGTACCGGCAAAGAGGAACTGCACGTCCCCCCGTCTGGAAAGGATCCCCGGGATGGCCTGGATGAGGAGGTCGGGGCCCTTCTGGTAGTTGAGCCGCCCGACAAAGAGAACGAGGGGCGCGAGCGGGTGGATACCATAGTGTTTCTTCACCTCGCCCGGGTCGAGCTTGGTGTGGTAGGGTTCGGGGTCGATCCCGTTCGGGACGACGGTGATCTTCCACTCGGGGACGTTGTAGAGATGCATCACTTCGGCCTTTGTCGTCTTCGAGACCGTCGTGACCGCGCCTGCTATGTACCCCCCGTACCACTCTTTCCCCGAGATCTCCTGAAATTCCCACCAGCTGCCAAAGTTCCCGCCGTGCCGCCCATACTCGGTGGAGTGGAAAGAGAGGACGGTGTTCCGATCGCGGAGGGTGTGCATCGCCTCGACGAGATGCCAGTCGTGGAAGTGAAGGATGTCGAACGGCGGGGTGTCGCAGGCCCGGAAGGCGTCTGTGAGCATGTTGCTCATGGTTCTGCAGTACTCGACGATGTTGTCACCGTACGGCAGGCAGTAGTGGTAGTGGACGCCGTTGACCTCCCGGGGGTCTCCCTTCTTTCCCCGGGTGAAGAAATGGACCTCGTGTCCCCTTGCTGCAATATGTTCGGCGAGGTGGGTTGCTGCCGGCGAAAGCCCGCCCACCTTGAACGAGGAGTGGAGCGATTCCAAGCAGAAGAAACCTATCTTAAGCGATTCCATAGTTTCTCAACCCTCTTCTGGACCGCTGTCTGGAGTTCGTTGCGGTCGTTGATACCCCGGATCTCTTTCGCAAGTTTTGTATCACCGATGACCTGGCTGACCCAGCGGTCGAAGTCTCCCCGTTCCATGTGGTAGCTGACGACGTCGTCGGGGGCGAACTCGAGCATGTTTGCGAGTTCCTGCAGGCTGTGTGCGGCGTAGCCGGCCGGCCGGTCGGGCGACGAGAAGTGGAACGCCAGGTCCGGGGGGACGCACCGCAGCGAGAGCACGGCTCGCCGTGACCGTGCGCTGGCTGCCGACCGCTCTTCAAGGTGCGAGAGGACCCGCATGAAGGTGGCGAAGTAGTCGTGGGTTGCCTGGTGGCTGACGGCGTGGAGCGGTCTCCCGCACGAGGGTGGGCGCATGACCATCCGGCGGATATGGCTGGTATCGAGGAGGTAGCGCCAGATCTCCCGGTCTGCGACCAGGTTCCCGGCCGCCTCGAGCGCCTCAAGCGCTGACTGCTGCATGATGGTCTGCTGCCGGTCATGGCCATGGCCGCCGGTCTCCCCGATATCCTTCAGCGGTGGGCGACGGGCGGCGTCTGCAGGGTGCACGGTCCTGACCCCGGCGTCGGCGAGAGCGGATGGGAGCGCACGCAGGAAATCGAGGATGCCCGTCTCAGGGCCGATGGCGTCCCCGAAGATGCGGTAGTCGAGGAAGAGGGTGATGCAGGTGCCGGGGGATGCCGCGATCCAGCCTGCGTAGCGGTCGGCCGTGAGTGGCCACCGGTCCCACTCCCGCCACGGGAACCGCACGGCGATGTCATCGGCGAGGTCGCAGTGGGTGACGAGGACCGGGAGGCCATAGCAGGTGTATACCTGGTTCTGGTCTTCCTCCAGGACCGATCCCTCCCTCCCCTCGATGATGGCCGCCTCGATCCCGGTGCTGACAAGGGCTTTGACGGTGGCAGAGGTGATGGGGTAGTCGGTATGCACAAACGTGGTCGGGGTGACCTCAAAGAGGTCGTTCATGAGGTCGCGGTGCATGAGGAGTTCATCCACAAACTCCTGCCTGTCGGTAAACAGCCCGGCGACACTATGGTAGTAGGTCGCTGCGAGGACCTCGGCGTTCTGGTGGGTTGCCGCGCACGACAGGAGTTCAAGCATCTCCGGGTACCACCGCTCGAGATGCTCTAGCATCACCCCTGAGATACTGAGTGCACACCTGAACCCCTCATCGAGGAGGGTGAGGAGGATCTCTGTCGCCGGCCAGAAGGAGCGGTCGATGACCCATCCCAGGTCCTCCTTTGTATGCGAGGAAAAATAATTTACTTCCGGGGTTCTCGTTTTCTTCACTCTTTCTGGTCGAAACCCGGGATTGAGGTAGCAGGGGTAGTGGATGTCGAATCCCAGGCAGACCGCCGGTGGGTTTGAGTCCTCGGGTGTCATCGGTGGTAGGTGGCTGTTTCCATATATAAAGGTCGCCAGCAGCCGGTACCTGCTCCCCTGCCGATGGTAGAGGGGTGATGAACCGGTCTTCTCCCCCCGGCCTGTCCCGGTGCACCGGATCGGGATGCCGGCAGGATCTCTGCTGTCGCCCTCACCCTCACCCTCACGGGGAGGGCTTGTGTGCCAGGAACCCCTGATTGCTCCTGACCAGACCCTGATCGCTATTCCGGTTTTTCTCCCCCAAGACTAATAAGGGTCCAGGCAGAGGTACTATAGAGGATCCTGAATGGAAACCAGAAATCTGTACGTTGGAAACCTCACATACTCAGTGACTGAAGAACAACTGGAGGAGCTTTTCTCCCAGTATGGGACGGTGGAAGACGTCAGAATCATCGGTCGTAGAGGATTTGGGTTTGTTGATATGTCCAGCCCGGAAGAGGCTGAACAGGCAATGGAAGCCCTGAACAACACGGTATTTGAAGGTCGCACCCTGCGGATCGACGAGGCTCGTCCTCCAAGACCCAGGAACGACTTTGACCGGTTTTAAGTCCAGATCTTGTTGAATCGCATCCAGAATATTTCCTTTTTTTTTTAAAAGAATAATCATCACCTCTGCGTTCGTGGTCCCTGGTGATCGCTGACCGTCGCTCTCCTGGTAGCCGCGCGGTCGTCTCTGACAGCGAGGTTATCCCCAAACTCCTCTGCCGGGAGGGGGCGACCCCCTCGCCGCCCGGTCCCTCCCCCAGGGCACGATACCCGGGGCATAGGCAGCCGTTCCGATTTCTGCGCCCTGGATGCGTCGAATCGGCGTTCCCCTGCGTGAAGGTGCGCCGACCCCCCGGGATCATCGATCGCCAGAGACTTTTGGGATGTGCTCAGCAGCACGCACTCTCCAGGACGAGCCCGGGAAGGGAGATCCGCGCCGGCAG
>CAZYWX010000051.1:0-10879 GCA_964651285.1 uncultured Methanoculleus sp. | reverse complement strand
ACTAGTGCTCGTTGTCATCTTCAATGGAGAGAGCTCCCGTCTCTCTCCGCGCCCTTCGCGTCTTCGCGTGAGACCGGAGGTGCCCATCCCAGCATGCGACAAAAATTTTTAAAATAAGGTGACACGAGGCACTAGAGCGGTTGTCATGGGAAACGTTGGCTGGAATGGTCCACTGGATATCCCGGTGCGGAATCTTTATGGCCGCTACTGCCTCCTCCCCCTGCTGCCATGGAGTTCCAGCAGCGACTCTCGCAGTTTGACCTGACGAGCATCATCGTCGGGGCGATCGTCGGCGCCGATATCTATATCGCATCCGCCATCACCGCCGGCCTCGTCGGCCCGTTCTCGATCGTCCTCTGGGTGGTGGCCGGGCTCTTTGCCGCCACGATCGCGATGGTCTTTGCCTACTGCAGTTATTATGTCCCCCGTGTCGGTGGGCCGTTCGCCTACGTCTCAGAGGCGTTCGACGACTTCTACGGGTTTCTCACCGGGTGGAGCATGTGGATCGCCGAACTCCTCGCGCTCCCGGTCTTTGCGATCGCGTTCACGAACTACCTCCAGGCGCTCATTCCCCTTACCCCGGCCGCAGAGGTCGCAGTCCGGGCACTCTTCGTCGCTTCCCTGACGCTCGTCAACATCGTCGGCGTCCGGGCCGCAGGGAGGATAAACGATGCCCTCACGCTCATCAAACTCTCTCCCCTCCTTCTTCTCATCGTTGCCGGGCTTGGCGTCTTTATCATCAGGCCAGAGACTATCGTCGCAAACTACACCCCTCTGCTTCCGCTCGGGCTCGAGAACGCTGCCCACGCGCTTGTCCTGATCTTCTGGGCATACGCCGGGTTTGAGATGGGGACGCTTCCCGCCGGGGAGGTGCAGAACCCGAAGAAAGCCATCCCCCGCGCCATCACCAGCGGGATGCTGATCGTTGCTCTCTTCTACATCCTCACGAACTTCGTGCTCTTCGGGCTCGTCAACTGGACCGAACTCAACCAGACCACCGTGCCGCTTGTCGTCGCCGGGACTGCTCTCTTCGGTTCGGCAGGGGCGATCATCATGACAGTCGGCGCCCTCTTCTCGGTCTCGGGGTCAAACGAGTCAGGGATGCTCGGCAGCGCCCGGCTCGCATACGCGATGGCGATCGACGGGCTCTTCCCCCGCATATTCGCAAAAATCCATCCTCGTTTCAGCACCCCCTACGTGGTTCTCATCGTCCAGGGAGCAATCGCGTTCATCCTCTCGAACATCGGAAACCTCTCCGGGTTGATATCATTCGCCGTCCTCAACCTCGCCTTCTCTTTCCTGCTCACCTGCTTTGCGCTCATCGTGCTGCGGAGCGACCGCGTCGCAAACCTCCGCGGCCAGCACATCCTCCCGCTTGCAGGCATTATGATCTGCCTCTTTCTCCTCTCCTCGACCACAACCTTCGATAAGGTCGCCGGGATCCTGGTCATTCTGGCAGGCATCCCGGTTTACCTCTATTACTCCCCGAAGGAGGATATATACCACCTCAAAACCCTCTTCCTCTCTGAAGAGGCTGTGCTCCTACGGAGGCTCGAGGCAAAGGAGACCTATCTTGCAAACCTGCTTGATCTCGTCCGCACAGTCTCCCATCGGGTCCGATGGTGGTCAGACGGCCGCGAACCGGGCGGGCCGGGTGGGCCAGGCGGGAGGTGAGGACGCATACTCCCCGGTCCGGAAGACCGGGCTTGCGTGCCTGCGCTCATGATCTGTCAAGCCTGAAGAGGGAGGCTGAATTTGAGGCATATACCCGGTTATACCCCTCCCTGTCGAGCGTTCCCACCGGGTCATGCTTCAGCCTGAACATGCCGTCGTAACAGAAGATAGGATGATCTCTGCTGTATTCTCTGACCAGAACGGTGTCCACCCCGTACAAACGATAGACCCCCTCGATGAGCATATCATCGACCGGTATGACGAACCCGCGGTCGGGGTTGGCGTAATTGACAACCTGAACGTACCTCTCTGCCCCGACCGGCCCGGTCCGTATGGCGTCAACCGTATCGAACGCCCGCAACTCCGACTCTGTGAACCCGGTCCTTACAGCGCTGTTCGGGGAGAAGATCGGGTTGTCGTTGTCTGCTGCCGGACTCATGATCATGGTAAAGACCAGGAGGCTCACGCCGGCGGCAACAAGGAGCATGGCTGGAACCCTGCGCGCCCGGGGCAACCCTGCAATCAGGAGCAGCGATACCGCGAGCGGGATGGCGAGGAGAATCTGGGCGAAGTACCACCACCTGTGCTCGATGAACGAGAGCCCGGTGACGAGCGGGAAGAACCCGAGGGCAAGGAGGGTGATCCCCACCACCGCGAAAGCAAACCCCTTCCTCTCTCTTCGTGCCACCAGGAAAAAGATCCCGACGAGACTCAGGGTGAAGAAGAGAAACATGCCGATGTTGTTGAAGATCTGTTCTGCGACCGGCACAAGCCCGGGATACGCGTCGATGGCCGCCGGGTTCTGGACAAAATAGTCCCGGGTGAACCCCTGCCTGACGAGGTCGGAAAGGACTGCGATGTGCCCTGAGACCAGGTACCACCATCCGAGCATGGCGGCCAGAAAGAGTGAGCCCAGGCTTAGCGTGACGGGATAGGCCTCATCCACCGCATTCTCATCTCCCTCGATGCGGTCGTAGAACCTACACGCGCCCCACATCAGGAAGAGCACCAGCGCCATGCATGCTGCCGTGATGGTATGCGTCAGGATGATGGCGCCAAGAAAGAGGAAGACGAGGATCCGGGCTCGCATCGGTCCTGTTGTATACGCCAGCCTGAAGAGGAGGTAGAGAGCAAGGAGCATAAAGATCGTGGCGAAGGCGTTGGGAATCGACCCGACGCTCATATCGATCTGCTGGTTTGCAGTGATCAGCAGAAGTCCGGCCAGCAGTCCGACGCGTTCATCGTCGAAGAGGGTTGTTCCGAGGAGGTAGATGACCAGCGGGAAGATGATGATCTCTGCCAGGCTCACCGAGAGCATCGCCGCAAGCCTGTAGTCCAGTCCGGCTATAAGCGAGGCCCCGGTGATCTCCAGGTGGAAGAGCGGCATGTGGGTGTACCAGGAGTCTTCAGGGAAGGCGTGGAAGTCCAGGATGTGTGATACGAACATCCTGTGCCACCAGGGGTCAGAACCAAGGAGGCCTGGAATGATCAGGATCTGCGACCACGTGACTGATATCCCGAGGAGGATGACCTGCGCCAGGACCAGAGGAACCTTCTTCCGGTGTGGCAGGAGGGTCTCGAGGGCGATGACGCCGGCCATGAACGAGGTCAGGACAAAGTAGCCGGGCGGACGCTCATACTGAGAGGTGCGGAAGTGAAGCGCAGCGATGCTCAGCACGTAGAGGATCAGAAAGAGGATGCATAACACGACGAAGAACCGGTCTCTGCTAGGCCTCTCTCGGGTCTCCTGTGCTCCTTGAAACTCCCTGACCGCTCGCTCCCTGATCACAAGCCAGAGAAGACAGGAGAGGATGGTGAGGATGCCGACGAGCACGAATACCAGGCGCCCGATGGTGGAGGCGATATAGACGACCAGGATGGCCGAAGCAACGATGCCGAGGCAGGCGAGGGTCTTATCCAGGTGCACGTCGCGGTCAACCCCCAACTCCCGGTCCGTCGATGGCAGCAGCGAACCGCTCTACCGCCCGCTCAAAGGAGAACTCCTGTTCCACGCATTCCCTTGCAGCCCTGGCAACCGATGCCGGTTGCCGGCGCTCGAGAATCTCCAGGACAGAGGTTGCAATACCCTCGGGGGTGTTTGAACCCAGGATGAATCCAGTCTCGCCGTCTCTGATAAAGTCGGGCACGGCACCAACAGGCGTAGCAAGGATAGGTGTGCCGCAGGCCATAGCCTCGAGCATGATGTTCGGGAGCCCTTCTGTGTAGGAAGGGAGCACAAGCAGCCGGAGCTGGTTCAGGTAGGCGGGGAGGTCGTCGTGATGGATCCATCCCGCGAGCGTCACCTGGTCTGCAAGCCTGTTCTCCTGAATGAACCCCTTGATCCCGGGGAGCAGGGGACCGTCCCCCCCGATGAAGAAGTGGAGATCGCTGTTCCTGGCGGCGATCAGGGGGAGAGCCCGGACAAAGTTCCAGACCCCCTTCTCATCGGCGAGGCGCCCGATGTAGCCGATGGTCGCGTGTCGCTTCTCGAGCGGCACCTCAATCCTGAACCTCTCAAAGTCGAGCAGGTGCTCGCGGGCGATCGTGATCTTATCCCTGTAACGCTCGAGCCCCCAGTGGTCGATGAGAGCAGGGGAGTAGAGGATGATCCTGTCACAGAGTCTGCAGGTTAATCTGGTGAGGAACCGGGCCGGCACAAGAAGCCGGTCGCCTGCAGACGCCATCATGATGGGTGTGTGGCCGGGAAGCGCCAGTATGACAGTTCTCCCAGTGAGTTTTGCCGTGATCATCGGTAGGACGAGAACCTCTCCGCCGAAGAAGAATATCCAGGTATCTGTCAGGTCCAGTTCTCTGACGCGTCGGGCCAGCCGCGCCTGCGTCAGGATGTTGTGCAGGATCCGCGATACCACGTTCCTTCCGCCCGCATGGTCAACACCAGAGAACCTGACCCGCACGTCGCCCTCAAACTCCCGCCCGGCGTTCCCTGTCACCAGCGGGATCTGCTCATGCGTGAGAGCAGAGAGGATCTCGATGAGATTGGCGAGAGGATGGACACCTGACCTCTCGATGGGAAACGTGAGCAGCCCGAGAACCGTCTCTCCCATGTCAATCCCCATGTGACGAGTTCATCTCTCCGCAGGAACGCCGGAGGGCGCTGAAATCGGTCTTTCCTGCCGACGATGCTTCCTGATCACGTCCTGATAGATCGCGATGTACTGCTCAGCGACTCGCTGCCAATCGTAGGCGTCAACCCTGGCCGCTGCCGCCCGGCCCATCCTCTCGCGTGCGGTATCATCTTTGAGGAGGAAGAGGATCTTCTCACCGAGCCCGACCGCATCTTCGGAGCGGAAAACAAGCCCGGTCACTCCATCTTCCACGATGCCGGGATGGGACATGTCTGACGCGATGACGGGTTTTCCGAACGCTGCGGCCTCAAAGAGGGGGGATGGCTGGCAATCCCATCTTGATGGGACAACCACCATCTTGCACATCTGGTAGTAGTGGTACTTCTCCTCGTCTGGCACAAAACCGAGGAAGGTGACGGATTCCTCAAGCCCGAGGTCACGGACCAGCCTCCTGAGTTCAAGTTCCTGGGCCCCCCTTCCCCCAATACATATCCTGAGATCCGGGAATGCCTCCACCACGCTGGGCAGGGCGCTGATCAGGACGTCCGCTCCCTTCAGCCTGGTGAGCGTGTTGATAAAGACGATGTCTGCCACCTCCCCGGACAGGGATGGCGTCCTGTGAGACCGGAGCCTCTCGAGGTCGAGGCCGGCGGCGACGACGTGGACCCGGCCGGTCTCTGACGTCCTGAGGAGGTCCCTGACCGACGGGGCATCCACAACGAGTTCTGGAGCCCGTGAGAGCACCCAGCGTTCGTTCAGGATGAAGAAGGTGTGGAAGATATGGGAGAGCGCTTTCTCTAGAATACACATATCCTCGCGGTAGTACGCAATCTCTTTCTCAAAGATGCCGAACGCCGTTACGAGGGAAGGGTAGTTGTCGCGCAGGAGCATGGCGGCTGTAGAGTAGGGATATCGGGTGGAGAGCACATGGACGATATCTGGCTGGATGGCCCTGATGGTCTTGATCATCCTCAGGAGAACCAGGGGATGGAAGTATGGCAGGGAGAGCGGGCCGTTCTTTCTGAGGGTGTGGCAGGTGAACCCCTCTTCCTGCCATGTGGCGTTCACGTTGCCCATGGTGATGAGGTGGAGATCGATATCGTCACGTCTGGTAAGGCGTGATATCAGTTCTGCGGTGTAGATCTTTGAGCCCTGATACGGCTCTGTATCCTGAGAGTATTCAGAGAGAAGGGCTACTTTCATGGTCTCTCCCCGGTCGCCTGTTACGCTGTCCGAACCAGGCCGTTCATCAGTCCAATCATGCGGTGCACGGATTGTGATGGTTCTCCGGCTATATATACCTATAGGATTGACCGGTCTGGCCCCCGGACCAGGATTATACTCGGGATGGCTGAACAGAGCCGTCTGAAAACCCGGGAACCTACCCCGGAGGGCCGGGGGCAGGGGGCCAGACCGCCTGCTCGAATCAGGTATATCCGCACCCTGAGACCGTAACGTTCATATTGTCTGGTGTTGTATTCCAGAATCGCCATCCGGCGATGGAATCAGGGGCTCGACGGCGGCTAACGTCGCCTGGAATCGGTGGCTTGCCACAGGAGGATGGAATGGTATCAGCACACTATCACAGGAGACCTCATGAACACCTTACCGGTCCCGGTTTCTTCCTCACCGGCCGGTCGAGAGCGGGCAGGATCATCGGTCCTCTACTGCTCCCGCGGTCTGCTCACAAATTGTGCAGGTATCCTGAGGCCCTGTTCTCAGAAGAGGGAGAGATCGTCCCTGATCTTCGGTCTGAGAGGGGTGTGGAGGGCGCCCCTCCCCGGGTTGCGATCGGGTGTCTCTGTGCGGATGACCTATGATCCGGAGCATGCGGTGCAGAGGGGTTCTCGTGGCGCTCATGGTCTGTGCGGGCATGATATCCTTCCAGGCGTTTACGCCGCAGACGGACGGTACGATGCATGCCCTTCCAGATCCTGCGAGGAACACCCTCCTTGTCGCCGCACACGACAGTCCTGGAGAGTCAAAGATGCTCGCAGATTACATCTGTGACGGCGTTGCCGATCAGGTGGAGATCCAGCGCGCCCTGGACGCGTCACGTTCACGAGGAGCATCCGTCACCCTTGCAGAAGGGACATACAACCTCAACGGGGACCTGGCGGTGCATAGCAACACCCTCATCGCGGGGGAGGGTGATACCAGGACCCGCCTCCAATGGACCGCAGGTCGGCTCATCGCATACGGGGTAGAGAACGTAGCGCTCAGGGATTTTGAGACCAGCGGGACCGGGGCGATATTTCTCTTCAACTGCAACCACGTCAGGGTTCATAACATCACCGCACGCGTTGATGCCTCCATGGGCGGGGGGGCGTTCTTTGTCTGGGTGCAGGACAGCATCTCTGAGGATATCGAGTTTGTCAACTGCAGCGCCATCAACTGCGGGAGGATGGGTTTCATGAACGATGGTGCGGGAAGCCCGAGGCTTATCAGAGGGATCCGCTACATCAACTGTCAGGCGATCAATTCTGGACGACAGGAACGGTTTAGCCCATACGGGGAGTGGACAACCGGGTTTGCCCTGGCTGAGAATAATGACCTTGCAGATGCGGTGCTCAGCGGGTGCCTGGCCGAGGGGTCGTTCGAGTCCGGGTTTCATGTCGAGGACGCCCCCACCATCACAAATCTGGTCTTTGAGGACTGCATAAGCCAGAACAATGGCCAGAAACCTGATACCTTCTACAACCCCTCAGAGACGTCATATGGGCTCCATTTTGGTTCAGGCTACTGGGTTCAGGGAGGGACCACTCTCTATAACTGCAGATCTGGGGGCAACGGGAACGCAGGATTTTCGGCTGGCCCGGGAGTCCGCCTCTACAACTGCACCGATGACGGGTCGATGGTAGGGTTCAGGCTGGTCGAGACGCATGACGTCTACCTCGAGAACTGCACCAGCCTGAACGCGGGGGCTTACGCGGTCTATGCGCTCGAGGCAGAAAGAGTCACGACGAAGAACCTGCAGATGATCGACCCGGCGGGTGTCAATGGGCACGGTGTGTTTTTCGGGGATGCCGCGCACCCGGTCCGCAACAGCCGGTTTGATATCGTCGGCCAGAACAGCGCAGCTATCTGCACAATCTACGGGGATGGAGGCTGGGATCTCACGTTTACCGGTGTTATCAGGACTGACCACCCGCACCCGGTGGTTATCAGGGGTGGCAGAGGCATCGATACCGGGGGGCTGCAGATCCTGTCTGAAACAGAGGACGGCTGCTGGCTGAAGAATTTGCTGATGAGGATTGTGGCAGCAGTTCTATGAGAATCGTCCAGGTTACACCTTACTACCCGCCGCACACCGGGGGCATCGAGCGGTATGTCCATAACCTGAGCAGGGCGCTCGTCGAGCGGGGCCATGAGGTCACTGTCCTGACCGCAAACATACCGGAGGGGAGCCCGGTCGAGAATGACGGGGGGGTCGTGGTCAGGCGCTATGCCTGCCTGGCACACCCCTTCAACGACCCGCTTGTGCCGTCTTTCTTCAGGGCGGATGAGGCCCTTGCAGGAGCAGACATCCTGCATGCCCATAACGCATACAGCACTGCTGCGTTGAGTGTCGCCATCGCCCGGCAGAGGTCTGGTGTACCGGCGGTCCTGACACACCACGGGCAGCATATGTTCGGGGATCCGGTCAGAGACCTCTTCGTGACGCTCTACCGGAAGACGGTCGAGCGCTGGCTGGTAAAGAGGATGGACCGGATCGTTACGCTCTCCCCCTCAGATGCAGAGTATGTCTCGATGTTTGGTGTTAACAGGGAGAAGATATCGATCATTCCAAACGCGATCAGAGCGGAGGATTTCCTGCACCAGACAGCCCGGGATACAACCGGGTTTGAGAAGGCGTATGGGCTTGAAGGGAAGAAGCGGGTGCTCTTTGTCGGGCAGATATCGACGAGGAAAGGAGTCGACACGCTTGTGCGGGCGGTTGACCGGATCGTGAATGGGCAGGGTCGGGACGATCTGGTCTTCCTCTTTATCGGAGAGGGTGATTACCGTGATAAGGCGCAGGAACTCGCCCGCCGTTACCATATCGACGATCATGTCAGGTTCCCCGGCAAGGTAGGGTTCAATGACCTCGTCTCGGCATACGCATCCTCAGATGCCTATGTCCTCCCTTCGCTCTCAGAAGGGATGCCCACGGTGATTCTGGAGGCGATGTTCTTTGGCCTGCCCGTCATCACGACCGACCTGCCCTGCCTCAGGGACAATTTTGGCGATCATGCTGTCCTGGTTCCCCCCGGGGATAATGGTGCGCTGGCCCGGGCGATCACGGGGCTCCTCGATGATGCCCCCCGGTGTCGGCACCTCTCTGCGAGGGGGCGAGAACTTGTGCGGTCAAACTATACCTGGGACAGGGTCGTGCTTGACTACGAACGGCTCTACGAGCAGATAGCCGGCTGAACGTGTTTTTCGGGGATGCCGCCAGTTTCTCAAAATTTGTATTTATTCGTTGACCATAGGTTCATATCCCGATTAAAATGATATGTTATCATATTGACGATTTAAAATAGGTTTTTTCGTTAAATAGGATACCTTCTGCCGAGATGATAAATCGAATTACATATATATCAGTCATTATCTATAATTCTGGTGCTGGAGCGCGTGTGCTTCAGCCCGCGACAGAAGGAGGTATATTCCTGAGCTGTTTTAGCAGTAGACTACAGAAGAGATCCACTCAAACCTCTGCAATCTCCAGGAAGGTACTGATACTCCTCCTGGGATGCGCTGCGATCGGGTGCATCGTGCAGGTCAGCAGCGCTCTGGTTGTTGCTGCAAGTGACAGCCCTGATCTTGCCCGGGCGCAGGCAGATTACGTCTGTGACGGCGTCGCTGACCAGGTCGAGATCCAGAGAGCACTCGACGCTCTCGGCACTGCAGGCGGCACGGTTACCCTGACCGGGGGCACGTTCCATCTCAGCGGGAACCTCGACATCCCGAGCAACGCTGTACTCGAAGGACAGGGACCTGACGCTACATGGCTCAGGTGGTCCTCTGGCCTCATCGAGTGCCAGGGAAAACAGAAGATCGTGCTTCGTGACTTCAAGACGACAGGAACCGGCGCGGTTTTCATCTACAACTGCGACCATGTAAAGGTCCATAACGTCACGGCAACCGTTGACAGCTCCCGGTGGGGTGGGGCCTTCACACTCTGGGTATCAAGCGATATCATGGAGGATATCGAGTTCATCAACTGTAAGGCTGTTGATTGCGGCAGGCATGGCTGGCAGAGCGACGGGGACGGTTCTCCCAGGACGATCCGGAACATCCGCTACATCGACTGTGAGGCGATCAACTGCGGCCGGGACAGCCGTTTTGCTCCGCACGGCCAGTGGACGTGCGGGTTCCAGCTTGCAGAGAACGCTAACGTCGAGGACTGTGAGGTGATCGGTTGTTATGCAGAAGGCAACTGGGAGGCCGGGTTCATCGCCGAGGCGGCACCGGACAAGAAGCGAATCATCCTCCGGGATTGTGTCTCGAAGAACAACGGCGTGAAGCCAGATAACTACTACAACGGCCCGGATGAGGCTATGTATGGATGTCTCTTCGGCGCCGGGTTCTGGCTCCACGGTGATATGACTCTCATAAACTGCACCGCTGAGACGAACCGGAAGTGCGGGTATGCGGTCTGGTATCCATCATCCTCCACCAGACTCTATGACTGTACTGACGTGGGTTCTGAGGTCGGGTACAGGTTCGACTACACAGACAACGTTTATCTTGAGAATTGTACCTCGATCGATGCCGGGAAGTACGGTGTCTATGCCGCAAACGCGGGGAAGATAACCACGGAAGGTCTGACGATCGTGAACCCACAGGGTGATGGTTCAAAGAACAACGTCTTCGGCATTCCAGGATATCCTCTCCAGGAGAGTTCGTTTGATATCGAGACCTACGGTGGTGAGGGGACCACGGTATCATGCCCGAACGGGCAGAACGTTCGCTTCTCAGGGACCATCCGATCGAACGCTGCCCTGCCGGTTGCTGTCTCGGGTTCTGTCGATACTTCGCGTCTGAATCTGCAGCCCTACCCGGCCGAGGAACCTTCGCCAGTCACACCCACGCCTACTCCGGCTCCCTCCGGGAAGCCTGACCTTGTGGTGACCGAT
>CAZYWX010000050.1:0-10921 GCA_964651285.1 uncultured Methanoculleus sp. | reverse complement strand
TCCTGAACGCAGAGACCTGCACAGGCTGCGGCATCTGTGTCGACGCCTGCCCTGAGGAGGCGATCGTGCTTGGACCTGTCGGTGCGGCACGTCGTGGGGCTGTCGACTACGCAGACCCTGTCGACGTCGACCCAGAAACCTGTTCGTACTGTGGCGTCTGTGTCATCATGTGTCCATTCAATGCGATGACCCTCAAGATCGATGGGGAGGAACGTCTCCCAATCATCGAGAAAGAAGGTTTCCCTACGTATGATATGGTCACAACGATCGACGAAGAGAAGTGCGACCGGTGCACTATCTGTGAGGATGTCTGTCCAAGGGACGCCATCAACCGGGATGTCCCCGCATTTGAGGGTTCTGACGAGAATGGCAAACCCCGTCAGGCTGCACTGCAGATCAAAACCACGTTCACCGTTGACACCGAGAAGTGTGACGTCTGTGGTATCTGCGGCGAGCTCTGTCCAAGCATCACCGTCGTCCGTAAACCCGTAAACCCCGAGACCGCCAAGATCGAAGGCGACGTCGAGTGGGAAGAGAGCACCTGTGATGGGTGTACAATCTGTGTGGAGGCCTGCCCGCAGGAGGCGATCACGCTCGAGCGTGAGATCGTCAGCAACAAACTGCCAGGCAAGGTCGACATCCAGCAGGACGACTGCTGCACCTGCACCTGGTGCGTCCATTCCTGCCCTGAGGAGGCGATCACCGTCGAGAAGATCTTCGAGGGAGAGATCGAGATCAACCCCGAGAAGTGCCCTGGCGGCTGTTCGACCTGTGTGGAGGTCTGCCCCTGCAACGCGCTCTACCTGCCCTCCCCGGTCCCGGCAAAGGAGATGAAGGGTAAGATTGAGCCTAACATCGCCATCAACAGGGACTTCTGTATCTTCTGTGGTGCCTGCGTCAACGCCTGCCCCAGTGAGGATGCGATCATTCTGCGGCGGACTGGTATCAGGATGCAGGAGAAGGAGACAGACCTCTTCAAGGGAATTAAGGAGAAACTGCTCACTCCAAGGACATCCAAGGTTAAAGAGACCGCCCCCGGAGAAGTTGAGGTCAAAATACTGGAAGAGGCGTGAGGGATAACCAATGGCAGTGAAAAAAGATTATAAAGACCAGAAACTCGCTGAGAGGCTTCAGGATAGAAACTACTACGCTTCTGATAGCAATCCTGAGTTCATTAAGGAAGTGGAGAGACTCGGACGGACAGCCGCCCACATGTGTTACCAGTGCGGTACCTGTACCGGTTCGTGCCCATCGGCACCTCGAAGTTCGTACCGCATCCGGCTGTTCATGCGCAAGACGATTCTCGGACTGGATGAGGAAGTGCTCACCGATCCCGATCTCTGGCTCTGCACAACCTGTTACAGCTGCACCGACCGGTGCCCCCGCGACCTCGCACCGACCGATGCGATCATGGCGATGAGGAATCTGGCGTTCAGGCGGGATATCGTGCCACGCAACTTCCTCAAGACCGTCCAGGCGATCTACAAGACAGGCCACGGCGTTCCCAACAACGATGCGAACCGGGCTGCACGCAAGAAGCTTGGACTGGAAGAGGAACCTGAGACAACGCACAAGTACCCAGAATTCCTGCCAGGTATCAGGAAGATCATGGACCACTACGGTATGAAAGAGAACGCAGACAGAATCCTGGCGGAGGGTGAGTGAGACCATGAGCGGAAACAATCGTCAATACGCATTCTTCCTCGGATGCATCGCCCCGAACCGTTACCCCGGCATCGAGGCTGCGGCAATCAGGACCAGCAAGAATGTTGGCATCGATCTCCTGCCCCTGAAGGGAGCAAGCTGCTGTCCGGCACCGGGTGCATTTGGTGCGATCGACTTAAACGTCTGGTACGCTATGGCGGCCCGGAACATCGTGCTCGCCGAACAGATGGGAATGGATATCACACTCATCTGCAACGGGTGCTACAAGTCGATCTACGAGGTCAACGAACTCCTGAAGCATAACGATGAACTCCGTGACGGGGTCAACGAGGTGCTTGCAGAGATCGATATGGAATTCAAGGGGTCCATTGACGTCTGGCACCTTGCCGAGCTCTACTATGATCCTGAGATCGTGGGTGTCAAGAAACTTGCCGACAGCGTCACGCGTCCCCTGACCGGTGCGAAGGTCGCCGTCCACTACGGCTGTCACCTGTTGAAACCCAGGAAAGAGCGGCGCTTTGAGAACAGCGAGAATCCAATGTGGATGGAAGAACTCGTCGCAGCTCTCGGCGCTGAACCGGTCCAGTACCGCAATAAGATGCAGTGCTGTGGTGCCGGTGGCGGTGTCCGTGGATATGATCTGGCATTCGCGCTTGATATCACGAACGAAAAACTGATCAACCTGCAGGAAGTTGGTGCTGACGCGCTGACCGAGGTCTGTCCGTTCTGTCAGCTCCAGTATGACCGGGGACAGGCTGAGATCGAAGAGAAGTTCGGTATCACCTGGGGACTCCCGGTCCTGCACTACAACGAACTCCTTGGACTGGCACAGGGGATGAGCCCGGACGAGCTTGCACTCGACCTTCATGCGGTCAGCGTTGAGCCATTCCTGAAGAAGATCCTGTGAGGTGCAAATAATATGGCAGAAATAAATCAGAACGAAGAGCCAAGAATCGGCGTTTTTGTGTGCCACTGTGGTACCAATATCGCGGGCTCCGTCAACGTTGAGGCGGTCGTGGAGTACGCCAAGACGCTCCCGAATGTCGCCATCGCCGATCACTACCAGTACATGTGCTCGACTCCTGGTCAGAACATGATCAAGGAAGCGATCGCTGAGCATAAACTGACCGGGATCGTCGTGGCAGCCTGTTCGCCCCGTCTGCACGAGCCCACGTTCCGTGGCGCGACAGAAGAAGGTGGCCTGAACCCCTTCAGGTTTGAGATGGCAAACATCCGCGAACAGAACTCGTGGGTGCACATGCATCAGCCTGAAGAGGCCACTGAGAAGGCAAAAGATGCAGTCAGGATCGCCGTAGCAAAGGCATCCCTCCTTGAGGATCTCATCCCCAAGAGCGTTCCCGTGGAGAAAGCAGCGTTGGTCGTCGGCGGTGGCGTCGGCGGGATGCAGGCAGCGCTTGACCTTGCTGACGCGGGCATCAAGACCTATCTGGTCGAGAAGAGCCCCACCATCGGCGGCAGGATGTCCCAGCTTGATAAGACATTCCCGACGCTGGACTGTTCGCAGTGTATCCTGACACCAAAGATGGTGGACGTCGAACGGAACAAGAACATCGAGCTCCTCACCTACACTGAGGTCGAGGCGGTTGAGGGCTACATCGGCAACTTCGATGTGACCCTCCGGAAGAAAGCACGCGGTGTCCTCACCCCCGATGAGGCCGCAGCCCGCGGCATCGTTGGCGGTGGCTGTAACGGCTGTGGTGACTGTGAGGATGTCTGCCCTGTCATCAAGCCCAACCCCTTCGAACTCGGTATGGCACCGAGGAAGGCGATCTACATCCACCACGCGCAGGTTGTCCCGTTGCTCTATACCGTCGATTTCGACGCCTGTGTCAAGTGTGGCCTCTGTGTTGAGGCATGTGGAGATAAGAAGGCGATCGACCTCGATGCGCAGGACGAGTTCATCGACGTCAAGGTCGGGACTGTCATCATTGCCACAGGATACGAGATCTTCCCCGTCGAGAAGAAACTCGAGTGGGGCTACAAGAACTACGACAACGTCATCACGAGTCTTGAGTTTGAACGTCTGATCTGTGCATCAGGTCCGACTGGCGGTCACCTTGTCCGGCCAAGCGACGGCGAAACCCCGAAGAGGGTTGCGTTTGTTCTCTGTGCAGGTTCCCGTGACAGCACCGGCGTCGGCAAGTCCTACTGCTCGCGGTTCTGTTGCATGTACTCACTCAAGCACGCTCACCAGATCATTGAGAAGATCCCCGGCGCGGTGCCCTACATCTTCTACATGGATATACGGTCCTTCGGCAAGATGTACGAGGAGTTCTACTACCGTATCCAGAACGAGGGTGCAAAGTTCATCCGTGGCCGTGTAGCAAACATTCTCGAGGACCCGGTGACCAAGAACCTCCATGTCTATGCAGAGGATACCCTCCTCGGACGGCCTGTGGATCTTGAGGTCGATATGGTTGTGCTTGCAGCCGCCATCGAGCCCACAGCCGAGACCGAAGAGATCCGGAGACTCTTCGGCGTATCCTGCTCGCAGGATGGCTGGCTCCTTGAGGCTCACCCGAAGCTGAACCCCTGCGGGACTACCACTGCCGGTGTCTACCTCGCCGGTGTCTGCCAGGGGCCAAAGGACATTCCTGACACGGTCGCCCAGGCAGAGGGTGCGGCATCCGCGGCATCCATCCCGATCCACAAAGGACAGGTGGACCTTGAGCCCTACTTCGCCCAGTGTATCGAGGAACTCTGCGCCGGGTGTGGTCTCTGTGTTAACCAGTGCCCCTACCAGGCTCTCGCGCTCGTCGAGAAGGAAGGTCGCACGGTCATGCAGGTCACCGAGGCCAAATGCAAGGGCTGCGGTACCTGCGGTGGGTTCTGCCCGGGTGGTGCGATCAAGATGCAGCACTTCACAACGCCGCAGATCGTTGCACAGATTGATGCATTCCTTCTGGGAGGTGAACAGTAAATGGCAGACGAGAACTGGGAACCCAAGATCATTGCTATCATCTGCAACTGGTGTTCCTACGCTGGTGCAGACCTTGCTGGCGGCTCCCGTATCCAGTACCCACCAGATGTCCGTTCCATCCGCGTGATGTGCACGGGCCGGATCGATCCGCTCTTCATCCTGAAAGCGTTCCAGGATGGGGCGGACGGTGTGCTGGTCTCGGGCTGTCACTTCGGTGACTGCCACTACCTTGAGGGCAACTACAAGGCGGCCAAGAGGATGTTCCTCCTGAAGAATGTCCTCAAGAATATCGGTCTTGATGATAGGCGTCTCAGGATGACCTTCGTCTCTGCATCTGAGGGTGCAAAATGGGGCATGGTCATGAAAGACGTCGTTGAGACCATCAACAAGCTCGGCCCGAGCCCGCTCAAAGAGTTCGCCAGATAAATAATACAATATATCAACAGACAGGGGATGAATTTCAATGGCAATCAGAGTGAACCTGATCACGGGTCGCTCGATCCAGCAGGGGGTGTCGATGGAGGCGGGGAAAGAAAAACCCGCCTACACCGCCGCCTGCGGGATCATTGAGCTGGACCCAGTGGATTTTAGAAAGTTGGGAGTTTTTCGCAACACGAACGTACGTGTCACGAGCAAGTACGGCAGCGTCATCGTCAAGGCGGTCGAGGCAACCCAGGGCCCGCACCCCGGTGTGGCTTATATGCCGATGGGGCCATGGGCAAACATGGTGGTCAACCCGGACACCTACTCGACCGGGATGCCCACGTTCAAGGGCACGACCGTCAAGGTAGAGGCCGCCAGGAACGAACCCGTCCTCAGCTCGCTTGAGCTGGTGCGTAAGGGATGCAGAGGTGAACTGGCATGACCAAGACCGTTTCTGATGTTGTCTGTCCGTTCTGCGGGACGCTTTGCGATGACCTTGAGATCGTCGTCAGCGATGACGGAAAGAAACTCCTTGAAGTCTATAACGCCTGTGCCATCGGCGCCGAAAAGTTCCTCCACTCCCAGGCAGAGGACCGCGTCACCCGCCCCCGCATGCGGCAGGAAGACGGTTCCTGGAAGGAGGTTACCTATGAAGAGGCTATCGAGTACACCGCCCGGATGCTTACTAACGCAAAGAAACCCCTGATGTACGGCTGGAGCTCCACGAACTGTGAGGCTCAGTCGGTTGGGTCTGAGATTGGCGAGTATGTCGGCGCGGTCATGGACAACACGGCGACTGTCTGTCACGGAACGTCGCTTATTGCAACTCAGGATATCGGTATCCCGAGTTGCACCCTGGGTGAGGTGAAGAACCGTGCTGACCGGATTGTCTTCTGGGGATGCAACCCGGCTCACGCCCACCCACGGCACATGTCCCGCTACTCGATCTTCCCCCGTGGATTCTTCACCGGCAAGGGTCATGCAGGTCGGAAGATGATCGTCGTCGACCCGCGTGTTACCGACACCGCCCGTGTGGCAGATCTTCACCTGCAGATTGAGCAGGGGTATGATTACGAGCTCCTCAACGCTATCCGTGTGGCGCTCAGGGGAGAGCAGCTCCCTGACTTCGTCGGCGGGATCCCAAAAGAGAAGATATACGAGGTCGCCGAGACGCTCAAGAGCGGTCGTTTCACGATCATCTTCTTCGGTATGGGCGTAACCCAGTCGATCGGGAAGAACCACAACATCGATGCAGCCATCGCGGTCACCCGCGACCTGAACAATTACACAAAGGCCGCAATTATGCCGATGCGCGGCCATTACAACGTCACCGGCTCCGGCCAGGTCTGGGGCTGGCAGTTTGGGTTCCCGTTTGCGGTGGACCTCTCTCGTGGGTTTGCCCGCTATAACCCCGGCGAGACAACCTCCAACGACCTGCTCCGCAGGGGCGAAGTGGATGCTGTCTTCGTCATCGGTAGCGATCCCGGTGCGCATTTCCCCTTCAGTTCGGTCAAGAAGATCTATGATCTTCCTGCGGTCGCTGTCGAGCCACATGTGACCCCGACCACTGAAGTCTGCGACCTCCATGTTCCGGTCGCCTTCGTTGGCATCGAGGAGAACGGATGCGCATACCGGATGGACAACGTGCCGATTGAGACCAGAAAGGTTGTCGATGCTCCTGAGGGCATGCTGACCGATGAAGAGTTCCTGAAACGTGTCCTTGCGCGCGTTAAAGAGATCAAGGGGGTATAACGATGGCAGAATATCTTATCAAGAACGGCTTTGTCTTCGACCCGGTCCTCGGGATCCGGGGAGATGTGGTTGATGTTGCTATTAAGGACGGAAAAATTGTCGAGACCGATGCGGTGAAGAAACCGAAGGTTATCGACGCCAGTGGTAAGACCGTCATGGCTGGCGGTGTCGATATCCATGCCCATGTCGCCGGCCCAAAGGTGAATATCGGCCGCAACTTCCGCCCTGAAGACAAGCTCTTCAACTACAAGCCTGGAAGCGGCATCGAGCGGATGCAGGGCGGATTCTCGGTACCGACAACGATCAGGACCGGCTATGACTACGCTCGCATGGGCTATACCACAGTGATGGAAGCGGCCATGCCGCCGCTTTACGCCCGGCACACCCACGAAGAGATGCGGGATACACCGATCCTCGACCAGGGTGCCTACCCGGTCTTTGGCAACAACTGGTTTGTCCTCGAGTACCTGAAGAACAACGAGGTCGAGAACGCAGCCGCCTATATCGCCTGGCTCCTGCGGGCAACGAAGGGTTATGCGGTTAAGGTCGTCAACCCCGGAGGTACCGAGGCGTGGGGATGGGGGCTGAACTGTGAGAGCATCCATGATCCGGTTCCCTACTTTGATATCACCCCGGCAGAGATTGTGACAGGGCTCATCGAGGCAAACGAGTACCTGGGCCTCCCGCACTCGATGCACCTTCACGCCAATAACCTCGGGAACCCCGGCAACTACACGACCACCCTGGAGACGTTCAAACTCTCGGAGGGGATCAAGCCGAAGAGCAGGTTCGGGCGTGAGCAGGTGATGCATCATACTCATGTTCAGTTCCACTCCTACGGTGGTGACCGGTGGAAGAACCTGGAGTCCAAGGCTGACGCTATCATGGACTACGTGAACTCACACGACAACATCACCATCGATATGGGGCAGGTGACGCTCGATGAGACCACGACCATGACCGCCGACGGGCCGTTTGAACACCACCTCACTGCGATGAACCACCTGAAGTGGGCAAACTCTGACGTTGAACTGGAGACCGGGTCGGGGGTCGTGCCTTACCTCTACAGCCCGAACATCAAGGTCTGTGCTATCCAGTGGTGTATCGGCCTTGAGCTGGCACTGCTTGCCAAGGACCCGATGCGAGTCTTCATGACCACCGACCACCCGAACGCCGGCCCGTTCATCCGCTACCCGCGTATCATGAAGTGGCTCATGAGCCAGGAAGCGCGTGAACAGCAGATTGATGCCTTCAAGCACAGGGAGAAGGTCATTGATGCGACCATCCTCCCCGGCATCGACCGCGAACTTGACCTCTACGAGATCGCCCAGATGACCAGGGCAGGGCCGGCAAAGGCGCTCGGCCTTGCGCAGATGTATGGTAGTCTCAAGCCTGGCCTCGAAGCGGATGTTGCAGTCTTTGATTTCAATCCGAATGAGCCTTCCACGCCTGACGATATCGAGAAGGCGTTCTCGAACGCATGCCACCTCTTCAAGACCGGTGTCCCTATCATCAGCGACCACGAAATTGTCAGCAACGGCAATAAGCGGACCCTCTGGGTGAACGCCCGGGTGAACGAGAACGCGCAGGTGATGCGTGATGTCAGGGAGAAGTTCCTCCGTTACTACACCGTCACCCTGAACAACTACGAGGTTACCGGACGCCACTACGTGCCCAATCCCTACGTGATTGAGGTTGATGCCACACAGTGAGGAAAGAAGGATGGAGACAGTTATACTCACCATTAATAACCAGCCTGAGTTGTTCCTCGAGGCTGAGTGCATCACCCCCGATGCGTTCGCCGGAAAGAAGGCAGAAGAGATTGCAGACCTTCCTGTCTACATGGGGAGGGAGGAGCACCGGCTCGGAGATTTCTTTGAGGTCTCGGGCCAGGCCGGAGCGACCCCGGCGGAGACGAAGATCATCGTCAACGGCGATCTCTCCCGGGTCAAATATATCGGTATGAAGATGACCGCCGGCGAGATCGTCGTCAACGGTAGCCCTGATATGTATGTCGGTGCATGGATGCAGGGCGGTACGATCACGGTGAATGGCGATGTTGACGCCTTTGCTGGAACCGGTATGAAGGGTGGCGAGATCACCATCACCGGCAACGCCGGAAACTATCTTGGTTCTGCATACCGGGGAGACTGGCGTGGCATGACCGGCGGGAAGATCCACGTGAAGGGGAATGCTGGAAGTGATATCGGTACCTTCATGAACGGTGGCGAGATCGTCATCGATGGGGATGTCGATGTCCACGTGGCTACCCATGCTGAGGGAGGCAAGATCGTCATCAAGGGTGATGCCAAGCGCCGTCTGGGTGGTCAGATGGTGGAAGGCGAGATCTACGTCTTTGGAACGATCGACGTCATGATGCCCGGGTTTGCATACCGGGAGGATGTTGATGTTGAGGTTGAGGGTGTCACGAGACGGTTTGCCCTCTACGAGGGCGACCTCGGGGAGCGCCACCGAAGACGGAAAGGCCAGACGATCTACGGTAAGTTATACCACCTGGTCCAACCCTGAATCCTTTTTTTCCGCCGCGCATTTACGACAGTGCCGTTTTTCTGCGGATCTGACGTGATCGCCAGAATAAACGTAGTACAAAATGTTATCTATTTATAGTTGCCGTGCTACTACCAGAAGAGTGTAATAAAGCTGCTATACTCTGTAATCGACCACGGGGTGGCAGATATCTAATATTGCACCCTGAATATATAATATAATAGGGCCCGAAAAAGCAACGCTTATATACATGGAAGAAGTTACTATCTTCTTGTCCCACAAGGACGTGCACTAACCAGTTACATACAGTCACATTCAGTGAAACTTTTAGCGTTCATTCCACAGTGTTCTCGATTGTATGCACACAAAAAGAGGGTAATGGAGGAAAATTATGGCAAAATTCAAGGATACTATTGACCTGTATAATGCTGCAGGCAAAGAGTTGAAGAGCGATGTGTCGCTTGAGAAGATCAGCCCACTGATCAACCCAGCGACCAAGAAGATCATCGATCTTACCAAGAGGACGATTGCAGTCAACCTGGGAGGCATCGAGAACGCACTCAAGACCGGGAAGGTCGGAAAGGGATATGTCCAGGGCCGCGAGCTGGATCTTGATATCGTTGGCAACAAGGATGCTGTCATCGGAAAGATCAAGGAGATGATTCAGGTCGAGGAAGGTGACGACACCAAGACCCGCGAGTTCAGTGGCGGCAAGCTGGTCCTCGTTGAGGTGCCCAGCGCACGCCTGGAGGCCGCATCCACCTATGATGCTGCGATCACTTCAGTCGCTGCCGCAACCACCTACGCGATCGTTGACCAGTTCGATGTCAACCCGTTCGACGCAGCGATGGTCAAGACGGCGGTCTGGGGTGCTTACCCGCACACGGTAGACCTTTCTGGCTCAAACGTTGCCTCTATCTTGAGCATCCCACAGAGGAATGAGGGGGTCGGCTACGCGCTCCGGAACGTCCCGGTCAACCATGTCGTGATGATGACCAACCGGAACGCCATGGAAGGAGCTGCGCTCTCGTCTACCTTAGAGCAGGCAGGAATGTTTGAGATGGGGAACGCCATCGGCCCATTTGAGCGTGCCCAGCTGCTTACCTACGCCTACCAGGGCCTGAACGCGAACAACCTTGTCTACGATCTCGTCAAGGAGAACGGTCAGACAGGTACCGTCGGTACGGTCGTCCAGAGCCTGGTCGAGCGTGCCATCGAGGATAAGGTCATCACTCCAGGCAAGAAGGGTGGCTACTTCCAGTTCTACGACACGAAGGACCCCATGCTCTGGAACGCTTACGCCGCTGCAGGAACTATGGCAGCCACCATGGTCAACTGTGGTGCCGGACGGTTCGCCCAGGCGGTCTCCTCGACGCTCCTGTACTTCAACGACCTGCTTGAGCACGAGACCGGTCTCCCCGGCTGTGACTACGGCCGTGTCATGGGTACTGCTGTCGGGTTCTCGTTCTTCAGCCACTCGATCTACGGTGGTGGCGGCCCCGGTATCTTCAACGGGAACCACGTCGTAACCAGGCACGCAGCCGGTGTGGCCATCCCGTGTGTGGTCGCCGCGGTGGCGCTCGATGCCGGAACTCAGATGTTCTCGGCCGAGAGCACCTCGAAGATCTACGC
>CAZYWX010000049.1:0-10925 GCA_964651285.1 uncultured Methanoculleus sp. | reverse complement strand
GGTCGAAGACCATGCCAAAACAACCGAGAATTTCAATCCTACATTAGTCCAATTCAAACGGAGCGTCACCTCGCAGGATAGACATGATCCGCTTCCCATTTCAATCCTACATTAGTCCAATTCAAACAGCGCCCATTTTTGCCCCTTTCGACCACCGAAGGAACCCAAGAGCACCACACTATACCCCTATGTCGTGGATCCCCAATAACGTATTCGCTTTATAATGATCCACGACGCCCCGCAGGACTTTCCGCTCCACCCATTCGGCCCGCACAATCGCCCGATGATTCGGAAACTCCAGGTCATCTCAACTGAAAACAGCGACCGTAACGACGACCACATCTGGGTCAGTCTAAATACCCGCAAAGTTGTATGGAAGAGGTTGTCCCAGAACTCTTCTGTCGGGAGGGGGCCATCCCCTCCCCGGTCCCTCCTCCAAGGCTTGAAGCCCGAAAATGGGCCTCGGTTCCGGTTCTGCGTCGAGTATGCGTCAGATCGTCGTTCCGGTGCGCGGATGTGCGCTGACCCACCGGGGTCTTCGATCGCCAGAGACTTTTGGGATGTGCTCAAATAGATATCCGCGATAAGAACCGGTCCCGGTTCACTGGATAGACATCACCTTCTCCAGAACTCCCTTGCCGCAGATAGTAAATACTGTCTCCCCCTTCACGGTGCTTCCAGGTGTCCAGCAGACGGTGGCGCTGGAGACCCTGCCCCCAAACCCCGCCTGACGGGTGGTCTCACGTCCGATCAGAGGTTCAACCTCCCCTTTCAGGATGAATCTCGCATCGGCGATGCAGTGTGCAAGGACCGATTTCCTCTCGGGAACTCTGATCGCAGGGGTGCCGTGTGCCTCTTCTATGGCATACCCAAAACACCGCTCACTCTCCTCAATCTCAGATGGCTCAATCTCAGATGGGGTAACCCGCCCCCAACCATAGCCCCGCTCGCCCCCAAACTGCACCTCTGCAAGTGCCTCCTTCCATGACAACCTGCACCCCTCCTTCTCGAGGATATAGCCGAGTAAGAAAACATCCTTCCCCTCCCGCGTGACCGGGGAGAGACACTCAGTCTCATGAAGCGATCCCTCCTCCGCCACCGTTCCAGAGAGGGCAGTGCTCGCGTAGCTGCCCATGTATCTCCATGCAAACCCCGGATCCCAGGGCCAGAGGGTGACCTCATCCCTCCGGGTGGTAGGATAAAAGTACGTGTAGCGCAGGTCCTGTTCCACGGCATTCCCGACCGCTTCGTAGTCGTTCCCTCTCCCCATCCGGGTGAGCGTGGCGGTAAGTGCACCCCAGATAGCCCGTCCCGGGACATATCCTCGCGTCTGCTGGAGGTTTCCGGTCCTCCTCCAGCCGATGTGCATCGGAGAGAGGAGACGAAGGAGAACACGATAGGGGATCCAGGAGGACATCAGCCGTCCTCCATCGCCTTTGCCCCGTACCGGGCGTAAATAAGAGTCTGCTCCCAGAACCGTTTCACCAGGAGCAGGGCTTCAAGGTCGGTGCAGACGTGATCGGAGATATACTCGCACCCGGAGGACCCCTTCGGCCGGTGACCGGTCATCATTTCCGCAAGGTTAAGAAGCTTACTATAAATGATCTCCGCCATCTTCTCCTCTTTTGCCTGTGAGGAGAGGTAGAGGATGCAGGCATACGGGCCGTTCTTCTGGAGCACCCCCAACGCCTTCATCAGGAGATTCTCCGCCTTGGCACCGGAGACCCCCGTCTTCTTTGCCGCTCTGGTGATCGCCTGACCCGCTTTTGCGGCCTCGAAATCAAGATGCCGCATCTGGCTCATCCTCCAGGCCGCAGATGACATCCACCCTGCCAAAACCGCGGGTGCTCATGCCGCCGACACCGAGGTACTTCATAAGCGCAAGCCCTGCCCTTGCAACATGCAGAGGCCGGTTCCAGGTCTCCCCCAGGGGTTCCCCGCCATTCTCCTTCTTCAGGTTAGCATCAAACTGATGTTCAGTCCGCGGGAATTCCTGGATGTAGTCATTCTCAATCAGGTCGCACCAGAGCCAGGTGGCTCGCGGTATCGCCTCATAAGTGAACAGTGCTCCATCTTCCGCCGTTCCAGTCTCCGGATCGATCGCAACCGAAGTCCTGACCTCCAGGTTGCTGTTGACAACCTCAGAGAAGAGGTTCGGGGAGATCATCACGATACGCTCGTTGATCTCGCTCCACGCCTGCTCCATTCCAGGAGGAGGGGTGATCCGCAGACCCTGCTTCACCGGCACCATCAGCCATCCAAGGTTTATAGCATTCTTCTTCCTGTTCTTCTTCTTCCCGTTCTTCTCCCCATTCTTCTCCAACTTCAGGGTGGTCGGATTCTTAGTCGAATTCTTATCGTCCTCCTCCACATTGAACCCTGCCGCTTCCAGGGTTCTGCGGGTGCTGACCCACACCGGACCCGCGCTCGAGGAGACCGGGAAGAACAGGAGTTGTGCATCGCTGATACTGACCGTGCCGGCCCTGCCCCCGCCGCTCTCGGAGGCGGTTCCGAAGGTGTAGATGATCGGACACTGTTCAACGCCTCCTTTGAACTCTTTGTGCAAGCCCGCAGCAGAGGGCTTCCCATACCGCATCGCCGCATAATTCCGCGCTGCCCCGATCAGGCTCGTTCCCGGGATCTTCGGGAGGTTCGTCCCTGGTTCCCTGACGATCGCGTTGTCCACGCGACCCAGGCTGTACCCCCCTAACCCGATGTGCACCGGGTCGAGGGTCATCATCACAAGATGTCTGATATCAATCATACTCGCTTCTCCATGGGTTTGGGTTTTTCTTTCAAAATCTGCATATACAGTTCAGTCACATCGCGCAGCATCCCGCTCACGGCAGCCTCTTCAACAAGCGTGGCAACCTCTTCAGGCATGGGGTGCTCGCCATCGTGCGCCCCACCTCGCCAGTGTGCGTTTCTAAGAACGTCATGGATGAACCCTTGCAGGGTCTCATCCTCCTTTCCCTCGGGCCACTCGAGCCGCTTCGTCTCGATAGCCCTGACCACCTTCCAGATCTGGGAAGATGTCAGAGACCCTGCAAGAGACTCCCAGATAGTCTCGAACTTGTCGAGTTCCTCCAGGAGATAGGGCCGGGTCGATTTCATCTTCTGCCGACGCCGCCCCTGCCCATCATAGTCTACCTCCCATCGCCGGGAGGAGACATCAAGAAACTCAAAGTCAAAGGTTGAGGGGAAGACAACAACGCTGGTTCCTTTCTTGAGGTCACGGGCATGGACCAGCCAGACACAGGGTTTTGTTGGGTGTTGAAACCCATGGGTGTTCTCTGGTGGCTCTCCCAAAACATAGAGGTGGAGATACCAGTCATCATCGGTCGTGTTATCCCCCATCTTCCCGGGAACCTGCCACGTCACACCGTTGGTGAACCTGAGGAGGTAGTTGTTGCCATATAAATTGACATCGTCGGCCAGGGCCCAGCAGTCCTTACGCACCTTCCGGTCAAGCATCCTCCGCCCGGCGTCCATCAGCGCCGCAAGCGGGGTACGGGATCCGGCAAAGACCAGACCCAGGGTGAGGGGGAGTTTGCTCCTGACCTTTCCCATCTCGGTCTCATACTTCTTCTTCACCCTCCCAGCGATCTCTACCGCACAATCTGCAGGGACGATCGCCATGAACGTGCTGGGGTCGGAGACGATCGGTATCACCGCAGGGTAAGACTTCTCATCATCTGCGATCTGCCCTACCCTCAGTTCGCCGATCTCCCTGCCTCCCCCATCAGGCTCCCGGATCGTCACGTTCTTATCGTTAAGGAACTCCCGGATCAGCTCCCGGGGATCGCCTTCCTCTTCCCGGGTGATTTTTCTTGCAAGCCATGCCAGATTTTCGATGATAAAGAATTTCCCGGACGAGTAGAAGACGCTGAAGGATGTCCTCCCCGCTACTGCTTCATAGGCCCGTGAATCCTCCAGATTCTTGCCATTTTTGGATGTAAAGACCCCCGAGAACACCACGCGAGGTTCTGTTACGCTGATCGGTCTGAGGAAATCCGCCTCGACCTCCTCCCAGAACGTCCGCGTTGTCTCCCAGATCCTCCTGAGCCGGGCGAAGGAGGGGGTCTTTGTGACCTCCGCGAGGTTGTGATCCACCACAAGCGACCGGATATGCCCGTCGGGAGCGAGCCAGTCAGAGAGGTCAAACCTTCCTGCGATGAGGCATATCCTGCCGTTCCGGTCTGCCACCTCATCTATCCAGATCGTTGTATCTCGTCTGTTCAGCCACTCCTCTGCCCGCCCCCCGATCTTCTCCGCCCAATACCTGGATACCCGGGCGTGCCCGGATCGTCTCTCTTCAGGTCGCAGCCATGAGACGGTGCAGACCTGTGGTCTATGATTCCGGGAATTCCACCACTCTTGCACCCTTTTGATGTCGGGAGGCGAATAGAGATCGTTCTTAAGCAGGTCGCCAATCGGAGGGACTTCATCGTCAGCTGGATTCCGATCCGGACTTTGTGCCCACCAATGTTCCGAGACTACAGGCGAGACGGTGATCTCCCCGTCATAGTCGAGTGCCTCAGAGATCAACTCGTTCAGGTATTTCCCTCTCGCAGAATCCTTGATCTCCAGGAGCCCCTCCAGGTCGGGGATCACAAAGATGCTCCCGTTCTCGTCCCGGTAGACCTCGTTCCCGATGGGGTAGGTCTCCTCAAGGAGGGTCTGGACCGCATCGAGTCCTTTGCTGATCCACTCCTTTCTCGCCAGCAGCACAGGTATTTTATCCGCGCTGCCAAGAACCCGGGCGGTGTCAAGACGTACGGCAAGAAGGCGCCATCGCAGATCTTCTGGGGCTGGTTTATGACCCAGGAGTGCTCCTGCCAGTGCAGCTTTATAGAGGGCGGCAACGATACTCGACCAGCTCCAGAGGTCCACCTCGTTGATCGGTCTCCGGGTGTCACCGAGTGCAGTCTTGAAGGTATCTTTTAAGGGGATTAAGAACTCCTTTCGGCGTTCTAATTTTTCAAATGGGAGATCCTTAAGTTTGCTGGTTAGACCGCGTAAAGGGTCACCCTCATAGCCAAACGGAGTAGATATCCGGGCATCCTTTGCTTCTTTTTTATTATTTTCTTCCTTTTTTTCATTTCCTTTCTGTTTTTTATGTACTTCAGCCTCTTTTTCGATATGTGCGGCGGCATGGCAACGACCAAGATACCGGATCAGGTATGGTTCCTGTTCTTTTTTTACGTTCTTCGGTCTGCCTCTCTCTATGAGTTCCTGTAGTGAAACCTCCTCCTGGAGTGGAATGGTTTCTTTGGCATAACCTCCCAGTAATTTCAGGAAATCGGTTTTGTCTTTAGACCCATTCTGAGAACTCTTATTTTGACCCGTACCTACCTTAGTAGCTATGAACTCATCACTGCATTTCCGCATATCATGCAGCCAGGCGCCCATCTCTGCCAGGAGGAGGGCGTCCTTATTCTCTACGAGCACCTGCAGATCTCTCATTCTTTCCCCTCCCTGTGCAGTTGAGACGCGATCTCTTCTGCTTTCGCCACAAGGTCGTCAAGACCGGTAAACTCCCAGGTCGGGCATCTCGCCTCCGCACCACCCCCTGCACAGTGCGCCTGCCACCCCGGACCGTGCTCCAGAAGCCACCACCTGAATTTCTTGAACTCTCTCAGGCTCCCGCCGCCGAGCCGATCCCCCCGTTCCTTATACTCAGCGTTCTTGAGCAATCCACCCTCTCCATCTCCCCTGAATACCTCCTTCGGGGTACCGTCCGGGTTCAGGTACTTCAGGAACCGCTCTTCAGGCCTCACAGGGAGAGGCCCCTCCTGTCCGCCCATATCAGCCTCTGCTCTCATGCTGATGTTGCCCTTGCAGGATTCCGGCTCCACACTCCCGTACCCGCTCGACGTCCTCGCTCCGAACCCATAGACGGTGAGCATCTCACGAAGCCCTTCGGCGATCAGCACCAGGTCGTTGGCAACCTGCTGACTGGTCTCCACCAGGTCCCCTCCAACCTGATCGTAGGGGACATAGAGGAGAGAGAAGATCCCTTTTTCGCCCAGGGGGACCGCTTCAAAGTAGATCGGCATCTCACCGATCCGCCTCTCCCGGTCATGGGGGTTGATGACCTCCACAGACGTCCTGGTAAAGAATGTCGGGTAGAAGTGCAATCTTCCCCGACAGAACTCTGTCTGCTCACCACGCTCATTGCCAAAGATCCGTCGGATCGTCTCTTCCTCTCCCCCATGCCCCATCTGCCGCAACGCTGCACGCAGGCTACCCTTCCACGAGGATGCCGCCACATAAGGGAGGTCGAGGATGTTATCTCTGAGGATGGGGTTGTCGATGATGTAAAACTCCTGCTCACCCCTGGAGATGTAGGGGCGGGCCAGCACGAAAGAAAACTGAAGGAAGAACGAATACCGGGGCAGAAGGACGAGGTCGCAGACCGGGATTTTGATCTGATCCCCGCCGGACCACCTCGTTTGGTGATCCCTCTCCTGCAGCACCATTTGCACCCACTTGGCACGGAGCTCGCCTGCATTCTTTCTGCCTCCGGAACCCTCCTTTGAGCGGTCATTGACCGCCTGGTAGTGATAGATAAGGTGCGGGTCCTTTGATTTCAGGAGTTCCTCATCAGTCTGTCCAGCAACCTGTGCCGCCTCGCTGGCGTAATAGTCATAGATCATAACCTACCCCCCACGATCTCCCTCCCCGTCATCATCCTGGGGGTTTCATCCAGTTTGAACATCTTCTCAAGTTCCTTTCCAACCACATTCCCGACGTCTTCGTCGGTGAAGCCCCAGACACGCAACCGGTAATTCTCATCGCGCGGATCTCTTTTGAAGAGGTGACTGACAAAGACCCGGCTCCCGCGCCGGTCCTTCTCATTGGCCGCGGTTCCAAAGATCATCTGTGTCTGTCGCTCCGCTTCACTCTTCGCCAGTTCCTTCCGCGATTCGCAATAGGCTAACCTCAGGCCGCCGGCAGACGAGCCGGGGAGTTTATAGCGAATATCAAAAGAGACAGGGAGGTAGTTTTCTGGAAGCGAATCTCCATAGAGAACCTTTGCACTACGAAACCTCTTCACCTGCTTGTTCTCCGGGGGGAGATCCAGCTCGTAGAACCAGAACTGGGCAAGGGAGTACCAGTCTCTCTGGTTTTGAGCACTCATAAATCCCATTCCCTCCACAAACCCCCTGATCGTCCTGACCGATTCCTCCAGCGGGCGCTTATCTCCCCATTCAAACTGGCCGAAACCATACTGGGTCTTTGCGCCGATCGCCCCGATGTGGGCCATTATTGAGAGCAACGATACAATCTGTTCACGTACTCCCGCATCTGCAACATGCCTGAAAGAAAGCGTCACTTCCCCGGAGGGCAGGTCGGCTCCTCCGGATTCAGGAAAGATCTCATTGAGCCACCAGCGGTTTCCGCCTCCTCTCACTCCCTTCTTGCTCTTATTCCGCGTGGCCAACGGGGTTTTATCCAGCGTGGCCAGCTGGAAGCGCTCCATCTTTTCTGCGGATGCCACCAGGCGAAACCGCCTCTTCCACCCCCCACAGCCGAAGAGGTAGCAGGCTGGACAGAGGTTCGCCCGGCGCTCTTCCCCGGTCTTTTGCCTGGCACTCAGCTCGCAGGAATGTGCACAGGCATATCCCCCTACCCCCCGAACAACCGCCTCGTACCACCAGCGCAGACTCCCGATGATCCCGCTCTCGTAGAGTCGGTCCGGGGTACCACCGACTCCCCCGGTCCAGATGGGAGTCAGTGCGTTTAGTCTGATCTCCATGGTTCAGAATCGAGTGTATCCCACCATATATCTTTTTATATATTTTGGCGAGCGACATCGAGATCCAGAACTAAAGGAGACCTGCAGAGCCATATTCTGCTGATCGGCCAGACAAGTGAGTCGAGCCTGCTGCCAGAGGCACCGCTCCCTCCGGTCATCACAAAGAAGAATGCACGGGCGATCTGGGTGACACCACCCAGGGCAATAGCACTCGTCTGGTCAGCGCCACCCGCTCAAATCGACCACCCCGCAACCAGCCAGGCAGGAAAGATCAGGATGCGAGAGAAGGATATCGACCACCTGCGGAGGCCGCGGGACATCGACAGGCTCACCAGACTCCTCGGTGACCCCGACGAAATCATCAGGATGACCGCCGCCGAAGCCCTCGGCGCCGTCGGCGACGACCGGGCCCTGGAACCCCTGAGACGCTTGAAGTTCGCCGACCCTGACGCAGACGTCAGGCGGGCCGCGTCGCTTGCGCATGCTCAGGTGGCAGAGAAGAAGGACGTGGAGGGGATGCACCTCAAGACCTGGCCCGGGCAGCGGCACACGCACCGGCACCCCACTCTTTTCCCACTCCGTCATCACTCGTCTCGATCCTGCCCCGGACCAGGAGGTTCAACCGGGTGGAACCACCCCGGAAAAAAGCATATATACCGCCTTCGATGACCACGGGCAGATCCCATGACAACACTCGACGATATCGACAGGATGCGAGATGACCGCGAGATCGACGGGCTGATCAGGGCACTCTACGACGAGGACGAGTTCGTCCGGGCCCAGGCCGCCCTCTCCCTCGGGGCGCTCGCCGATCCACGGGCAAAAGACCACCTCGACCTGATGCAGAACGAGGACCCGAGCCCCTCAGCCAGGGATGCGGCCGCGACCGCCTACCGCTGGCTGGTCGGCCGCCTCGAGGAGGTTGAGGCGGCCCGGGGCTCTAGAAAGCGCAGAACTTGAACCAGAGAATAGCCGTGCCGATCCCGACCGTGACGAAGAGCACGAGCATCCCGATCTTCATAAAGTCCACGAACGTGATATCAAGCCCGTTCCGGGCGGCGATCCCGACCACCACGACGTTCGCCGAGGCCCCGATGATGGTCCCGTTCCCGCCAAGACACGCCCCCAGTGAGAGCGCCCACCAGAGCGGGTAGACATCCATCGCCACACTCATATCCTGGATCAGCGGGATCAGGGTGGCGGTGAGCGGGATGTTATCCACGATCGCCGAGGCAAGCGCCGAGAACCAGGCGATGATCAGCATCGCCTCGCCCTGCGAGTGAACACTGTTCACCACAAACCCGGCAAGCGCCTCGATGACGCCGGTCTCGACGAGAGCGCCGACGACGACGAAGAGCCCGCCGAAGAAGAAGAGGGCCGGCCACTCGATCTTCTCAAAGATCTCCTCGGGCGGCTGCCTGCTCCAGAAGAGGAGGATCGACGCCCCGATCAGGGCAACGAGCGCCGGTTCCAGCCCGAGGAGGTCATGGGTGAAGAACATCCCGACGACGAGCGCAATAACGATGATCGACTTCTTGAAGAGCGACCGGTCCCGGATCGCCTCCCATTCGTTCAGGTCAGCGAACGTCTTCTCGATCGCCTCCCGCTCATCAGGCGAGACATGGAGATCCTTTCGGTAGATGAAGTAGAGCATCCCCATGACGACGACCAGATCGATGACCATGATGGGGCCCAGGTTGACCAGAAACTCGGTGAACGAGAGCCCGGCAGCCGACCCGATCATGATGTTTGGAGGGTCGCCGATGAGGGTCGCCGCCCCGCCGATGTTCGAAGCAAAGATCTCGGCGACGAGGAAGGGCAGCGGGGTGATCTTCATCACCTTTGCGATGTAGAGGAGCATCGGCGTGAGGAGCAGGACTGTGGTGACGTTATCGAGGAACGCGCTCACCACCGCGGTCACGATCGAGAAGAGCAGAAGCACCCGGACCGGGCTCCCGTTCGCAACCTTCGCAGTCTTGATGGCGATGAACTCAAAGAGGCCACTCCCGCGGGCGGTGTTGACGATGATCATCATCCCCATCAGGAGGAAGATCGTCCCGAGGTCGATGTAGACCGGGATCATCTCCCAGGGAACAACGTGGAGGAGGACGATGATCGAGGCACCGAACATCGCCGCCACCGCACGGTGGATCCGCTCGTCGATGATGAGGGCGTAGGTGAAGAGGAAGACCGCGATGGCGATCAGTTCCGGGCCGATCACACCACCTCACCCCCATCCCGGCGGCATCGTGGGGGCCGGGCCGCGCGATATACTCCGAGAGGCTGATTACTGGTCATAGGTCTCTCCAAAAAGAACGAATTACCTGGATACCTATCTGCGGGACAGTCCCATAATCATGCCGATCTGCACACCCTGCCCGGTGAGGATGAACTTGGTTTCATCGCACCTGATGGTCCCCTGCCGGGAAGATAGCGCCCCGGAGAACCTTGGAGGCCTCACCTGCGAGCAGCACCGGGAGTCCGAGGAGGACGAGAAGTCCCCAGTCGGCAAGGGTCAGGGGTGTGGTCCCGAAGAAGCCCTGCAGGATCGGGACATAGACCACCAGCACCTGGAGGGCGATGCTGCCGACGATCGCGTAGAGCAGGGCAGGGTTTGAGAAGAACCCGATCTGGTGGAGCGGGTAGCGAAACGACCGAAAGTTCAGGACGTTGTAGAGTTCGAAGACGATCAGCCCGGTAAACGCCATCGTCCGCGCCCGGTCGAGGTCGACGGCGTGGTCCCCTGAGAAGGCGTAAAGGGTGAGCAATCCGATCCAGGCACCAAGACCCAGGATGACCAGGAACGCAGGCAACGTGAGGATCGGCTCTTCCGGGTCCCGCGGACGGCGTTGCATGGCATCCTGCTCGGCAGGCTCGATCCCGAGCGCAAGCGCGGTCAGGCCGTCGGTGATCAGGTTGATCCAGAGGATCTGGACCGGGATGAGGATCAGCGGCAGCCCCAGGAGGAGCCCGCCGACGATCGCGACGATCTCCCCGACGTTTGAGGAGAGGAGGTAGCGGGTGAACCGGGCGATGTTGTCGTACTCCCGGCGTCCTTCCTCGACGCCGGCGACGATGCTTGCGAAGTTGTCGTCCACGAGCACCATATCGCTTGACTCCTTCGCGACGTCCGTCCCCTTGATCCCCATCGCGATCCCGATGC
>CAZYWX010000048.1:0-10992 GCA_964651285.1 uncultured Methanoculleus sp. | reverse complement strand
TCGAGGGCGCGATGGCGCCGCTTGAGGCCCGCCACACCCACGAGGAGTTCACCTATACCCCGCTCCAGGATTCGATGGCAAACACCCTCTTCGACGGGAACTGGGCGATCATGGAGGCGATCAGGGATGGTGATACCAGGCGGGTTGCGGCCATCATCGCCTGGACGCTCTCGGCGGTGAAAGGGTTTGGTATTAAACTCACGAATCCGGGCGGCACCGAGGCCTGGCAGTGGGGCAAGAACGTCTCGTGCATCAGGGACCCGGTGCCCTACTTTGAGGTGACGCCGGCAGAGATCATCAGATCGGTCGTCGAGGCAAACGAGCTCCTCAACCTCCCGCACTCGGTCCACCTCCACTGCAACAACCTCGGGATGCCGGGGAACTACATATGCACGCTCGGATCCCTTGATCTCATCCCTGACCTGAACCCGAAGCGACAGACCCTGTATGCGACCCACGTCCAGTTCCACTCCTACGGGGGGTCGGGGTGGAAAGATTTCTGCTCGAAGAGCGAGCCGATAGCGAACTTTATCAATATGCGCCCGCAGATCGTCATCGATATGGGGCAGGTGATGTTCGGCAGGACCACCACGATGACTGCCGACGGCCCGATGGAGTTCAACCTCTACCGTCTCTACCACGACAAGTGGAGTAACCACGACGTTGAGCTCGAGACCGGGTCAGGGATCATCCCGGTCGTCTACCGGCGCAAGAACCTGGTCAACTCGGTCATGTGGGCGATCGGTCTTGAACTTGCGCTCCTCACGAAGAGTCCCTGGCAGTGCCTGCTCACGACCGATAACCCAAACGGCGCGCCGTTCGTCAAGTATCCTGAGATCATCGCTCTCCTGATGAGCAAACGTTACCGTGACGCCGAGTTTGCCACCATCCACCCAGATACCGGGTCACGAGTGCCCCTCCCGGCGATCGAGCGGGAACTGGACTGGTATGAGATCGCGGTGATGACCAGAGCCGGTCAGGCGCGGGCGCTCGGAATCCAGGATCTCGGGAAAGGTCACCTGGAGCCAGGGGCCGATGCTGACGTTGCCATCTACCCGATCCGGATCGATGAGGTCGACCCCTCGGTCGACTACCAGAGGGTGATCGAGGCGTTTGGCCAGACCGAGTACACGATCAAACGCGGGCGGGTCGTCTCGCGGAGGGGCGAGTGCCTGGTTGACGGGAGCAACACCACGTTCTGGGTCAGGCCGAAGGTCCCTGAGAACTACGACATGGGAAAGGATCCTGACTTTATCGAGAATTTTGACCGCTACTACACGGTCCGGATGAGAAACTACCCGGTGCAGGAGGAGTATCTGCAACGGAACCGGTGCATCGAGACGGAGACAGAACTATGATGAGAGTTACGCTTGCCATGCTACCAACCAGAATGTCGTTCATCCCGATCGAGGCTGAGTCGATCGTCCCGGAGAACTTCCTCTCTGACACCGACCTGTTTGTCTGGCGGGGGAACCGGAAACTCGGGCTCGATGAGGTCTTCTCGGTCTCTGTGGAGGGGGAGGCCGACCGACCTGAGGATGTCGAGGTCGTCATATCTGGTGACGCTACGTTCAGGCTCAAACGGGTGGGCGAGTATATGGACGCCGGCAAGATCACCGTCCTCGGCGATATCGGGATGCACTGCGGCAACTTCATGAGCGGTGGGACCATCGAGATCCACGGCAACGCTGATGGCTGGCTGGGCCGGGAGATGGCCGGGGGGACGATCCTCTGCCGGGGTGATGCCGCCAACTACTGCGCATCAGGCTACCGTGGTGGGAGGAAGGGTATGACCGGCGGTACCGTGGAGGTCTTCGGCCGTGCCGGCGACTTCCTGGCAGAGAACATCTCTGGTGGCACGGTGATCGTGCACGGTGATGCCGGGGATATGGCCGGGTCTGAGATGCGGGGCGGCACCCTCATCGTCCATGGTGACTGCTACCGTCCTGGTGCGAACATGCGGGGCGGTTCCTGCTATGTCTACGGGACTGCATACAAGATGCTTCCTACATTCAGGAAGGAAGGGACGGTCCAGCACGAGGGGCGGACGCTTATCCACTTCACCGGGGATGTCGCGAACCGGAAGAAAGGAAATCTTTTTGTACACGACTACCGATATCTGGACTGATGGTCAGGCACGAGTGCGGGTTTGAGGCCCCGATTCACTGTAAGAGATGCGGGAGGCCGCTATCGAACAACGAACGTACGGGTCTTCACTGCCCGCACTGCGGAAGGAGAGTCTGTATCCTCTGCCCGGGTTGCGGGCGTCTCTGGTGAATCAGACCCGGTTTTTCACCCACCGAACGTACTGAGACCTGAGGTTCTGGATGTCTGACTCTGAGAGATCTTTCTTTCCGGTCCGGTGCAGGTAGGATTCCAGTTGTTCCACGACGCATTCTGCATCCTGGAAGTCATCGGCGTCCAGGTAGATCGGAGCCTTCACGACGTTTATCGCCTCGCCACAGATTGGACAGAGCCTCCAGCGCTGATAGCGATCCGCGTAGGTGAAGGTCTTGCAGCCCGGGCAGCGGATGACAAGGTACATTCATGGGAGTTGTTCGGCCGGCTGGATATATAGGTATCTTTCTTGTTTTTTCTCCTGGTTCTGATCGGTTGTTGTAAAACCCTTCTTCGGGAAGAAGAGACCTCCTCGCGGTCGGTTCCTCCCGGTGCGAGAGCATCTCGATCTCCTGCATCGTGCCCGTTTGTCCGTTAAAACCGTCGTTCCCGTGCCGTGCGCATGCGGCCGACCCACCAGGATCGTCAATCGCCAGGCACCTCCGGGATGACCGCATCTTCGGACGAGCAGATCCGGGGAGTGCCTGGCGGTCGAAGAACCGGTGCGCCGGAGCAGACAAACAGGATTTAACGATCTTTTGGTGCGCACGGGATGTGGAAAAAATTGTAACCAAGCCCCCTCTGCCCGGGGATCACCACGCGGGAGAGAGACCGGCAAAGGGGGGCGCGCGGCCCTGCCCGGAATCGGACCAAGGGGAGTTCTCGTTGCCGGGTTCTGGTCACCATCCCTGGCTTCCCAGGGACGGGCGGGCCGTGATAGCCTCCTGCGCAGACCAGGCCAGCGGTGGTCGAGGAGCCCCCGGCTGGATGAGATCGATCGAAGAGAGCTATCAGCAGGTAGTAGTTGCACCACCCCTATCTCGGTCGACTTCCTGATCTCATACGCCCTCGCCGGTGACGATGAGAACACCGGGTTCATTTCTGCCGATGGCTGGCCTGGACCCCCCTATAGACGACAGGTTCTGCATTGTGCAGGAACGGTGGGGATCCCTTGCCGTTATGCATAAGAGAGTTCAGGAGGATGCATCCCCACGGCCGGACCAGGTGGCCCTTGCCCGGGGTGGGCAGAAGCCCGGGTCCGGGAGACGGAGCACTGGTTGTCATGAACCCTATCCACGGCATCAGAGCCTATGAACGCTACGTAGGGAAAGAGACGATACGCCGCATCGAGGCAAAGGCACGACCGCTCCAGGATATGCACATCCTCCATATGAACTCCACGTACTACGGAGGCGGGGTCTCCCAGATCCTTGCGTCCATGACACTCTTGATGAACAGCCTCGGCATCAGGACGGGGTGGCGGGTTGTCCATGGCCCGCCAGACTTCTTCAGCGTGACGAAGAAGTTCCATAACGCCCTCCAGGGAGCGAAGATCAATCTGACCAGCCGGAAGAAGGAGATCTACGAGCAGGTCATCCACGAGAACGCCATCAGGAACCACCTCAACCACGACATGGTCTTCATCCACGATCCCCAGCCACTTCCCCTGATCACCCACTACCGGAAGAAGAACCCCTGGGTCTGGCGCTGCCACATCGATCTCTCCGCACCAAACCCGGAGGTCTGGAACTACCTTGTCCCGTTCATCGAGCGCTATGACGCCGTCATCCTCTCCTGCAGGGAGTATCGCCAGGACCTGGAGACGCCGCAGGTCTTCTTCACGCCCGCCATTGATCCTTTCTCGATCGTGAACCGGGAACTCTCAGAGACCGCCGTCGACGAGCGCCTCGCGCACTACAACATCCCGACCGATCTCCCTCTGGTCGTGCAGGTCTCCAGGTTCGACCGCTGGAAGGATCCTGTAGGGGTCATCCGGGCGTTCCAGAAGGCGCGCAAGCAGGAGGAGTGCACCCTGGTCCTTGTCGGGAACGTGGCAACCGACGACCCTGAGGGCACCGAGGTCTACCGCTCGCTCCTCTCCCACCGAGACGAGCGGGTTATCATCCTCAGTGTCCAGGACGGCGCGCTGGTGAACGCGCTCCAGCGCCGGGCAGCGGTTGTCCTCCAGAAATCCATCAGGGAGGGGTTTGGCATGACCGTGTCAGAGGCGATGTGGAAGGGCGCAGCGGTGATCGGCGGGAACGTCGGCGGTATCCGCCACCAGATCCAGAACGGAGAGAACGGGTTCCTGGTCTCCTCAGTCGACGAGGCGGCAGAGAGGATCGTCCAGCTCCTCCGCGACCCCGACCTCAGAGAGAAGCTCGGGCGCGCGGCGCACGAGACGGTGCGGGAACGGTTTCTCTTCACCCGCACCATCGAGCAGTACCTTGACCTGATCGGCTCGTTTGAGCCGGATTTTCGGCTGACCGGGGGACCATGGAATCTTCCTGCCAGAGAGTCGTAGGAGGGGTTTTCTGCGTGGTGGCCCTCTGCGAAGAAAGGGGTGGACCTCCATGACGCTCACGTGTTCGGGGACCAGGGGCCCGGAGGCCCCATTCGCACCAATAGGTCCGCCGATTTCTTCGACGTACCCCCAGAAACTCTCCCCATCCCTGCTCCGGAGAGAACAGGAAGAGCCGGGCAATCCTGCGCCACGTGCGGAGGCAGGACCGCAATCACCCGATCCCGCGTGAATCATCCTGCCAGAAACACGAGCATTTTTCAGGCATCAGATCTGAACACTGATCTGAGTTTCATGGAGATCCAGGTAATCGGTGTTCAGGGCCTCCCCCTGATCCAGAAAGGCGACGACCTGGCTGCCCTGATCTGCGATCAGGTCACGTTCGAAGATGGGGACATCCTCACCGTCGCCTCGTCTGTCTACTCGAAGGCAAAGGGCTTTACCCGTGACCTCGCTACCATCATCCCCGGGGCAGAAGCCCGGCGGATCGCCGCAAAGACGAAGGAGGACCCCCGGTTCGTGCAGGCGGTTCTGGACTCCTCCACCGAGATCCTGCTTGAGTATCCGTTCATCCTCGCAGAGGTAGCCTCCGGGCACATCGGGGTGCGGGCGGGCGTCGATCACAGCAACGTCGAGGATGGTCAGATAATCATTCTCCCCCCTGACCCTATGGGGGCCGCCGCCGAGATCAGGAGTGCGATCCGGCGTATCACCGGGAAAGATGTCAGGGTTATCCTCACCGACACCTGCGGCCGGTCGTTCAGACGCGGGCAGACCGGTGTTGCCATCGGATGGGCCGGAATGACGGCGATCAACGACTATCGAGGCGACACCGACCTCTTCGGCCACGTTCTCGAGATCACCGAAGAGGCAGCGGTCGACGAGATAGCAGCCTTCGCAAACTTTGTCATGGGCGAGAGTCATCAGGGAATCCCTGCCGTGGTCTTCCGCAACTGCCGGACTTGGGACGGGCATGATGCGGCCTACTTCACGCCAGAAGAAGACATCATCAGGGCCGCCCTGCTGAAGTACAAAAAGGATTAGAAGAGAGCGTTCATGATGAAGACCACCGCGCCGGTCACAGCGGTCAGGATGATCACAACCTTCGGGCTGATATGGATGGCCCGGTGGTCCTCACTATCATAATAATTGACCAGGCCGGCAGAGGATACCAGCCTTCCGCCAGATTTTTTCGCCATGCTGAAATATTCTCCCTCGTCATATATAAACAGGAGGTCTGGAGAGATGCAAACCACACCCTACACCCTCACCGGTCGGGCGCTCCTCGGCGACGATCTCGTGGCAGAAGATGTCAGTATCACCATCTCCGGGGGCATCATCAGGTCGATAGAACCCTGCTCCCGACGACCAGACCGATGGATCGTGCCTGCCTTCTTCAACGCCCACACGCACCTCGGCGACACCGTCGCGATGGACCTCCCTGCCCGGGGAAGCCTCGCTGAACTTGTCAAGCCCCCGGATGGCTTAAAACACAGGATCCTTGCGGCAACCCCGCGGGCTGAACTGGTCCGCGGGATGCGTTCAAGCATTAAGACGATGATTGCGACCGGGACGGCCGGGTTTGCCGACTTCAGGGAGGGGGGAGCCGCCGGGGTGGCAGCGCTCCGCGAAGCCGCCGCCGGGCTCGACTGCCGGCCGGTCATCCTCGGCCGTGAAGGTGGGGAACAGGTGAGCGACGGCGCAGGTATCAGCAGCGTCCATGACGTGACAGATGCCGAAGAGGTTGTCAGGGAGGCAAGAAGGGCAGGCAGGCTCGTCGCGTTCCATGCCGGGGAGAAGAACCCGAACGACGTCGACGAGGCGCTGACATTTGAACCTGACCTGCTCGTCCACTGCACCCACGCAACCGACGCTCAGCTCCGGCTTATCGTCGATATGGGCATCCCCATCGCCGTCTGCCCGAGATCGAACTGGATGCTTGGAGTTACAGCGTCACCGGCTCACCCGCCGATCGCGCGCATCCTCGACCACGGGGGACGGTTCTTCCTGGGGACGGATAATGTGATGTTCGTTCAGCCAGATCTGCTCCAGGAGATGGCTTTCACGGCAACACTCTATCGTATACCCCCTCTCGAGGTACTGCGTGCCGCGGTCGCAGGTGCGGCACTCTCCGGGAGGAGAGGCTATCTGGCGGAGGGAGAGGAAGCGCGGTTTCTTGTCGTAAATCCCCTGAAAAGCAATCTTTCTTTCAGCAAAGACATTCTGACGACTATCGTAAAACGTCTGGATTCATCGTCCATCGAACAAACTGTTTTTTAAAGGTGCGATAGAAACTAAATAAGGAGTATCTGTCCTGTGTGGTGTGTATGTTCCATAAGATTCTTGTTGCTATAGATGGTTCCGAACCGGCCCGGCGGGCTTTAGATAAAGCAATCGATGAAGCCGGTGTATGGAACGCAGAAGTTCACGCTGTTTATGTGGTCGAATCAGGGCTATTTTCATCTCTTCCTATGGACAACACCCTTGAAATTATCTACAGTGTTCTGCAGCAGGAAGGCGAAGAGATCCTTGAGTCGGCGCAGAAAAAGGCAGAGGCGGCAAACGTTCCGCTCACAACCCACCTCAGGCAGGGGCATGCAGGATCGCAGATCACAACCCTCGCCGAAGAACTGGGGGTAGACCTCATTGTCCTTGGGTCCTATGGTAAGAGCGGCGTCGACCGCCTTCTCCTCGGTAGCGTGACAGACTATGTCGTGCGAAACGGTTCAATTACAACAATGGTGGTGAGATCATAAATCCTCAGCAGATGCTCGTCCGTGACTTCATGGTGACTGACGTGGTCTGTGTCGAGATTCCAGGAAACAGGGACGATGTCCTGCGCATCCTGAAACGTACAGGCATAAGCGGCGTGCCGGTCCTCAAAGACGGGGAACTTGTCGGCATCATCACCCGAAAAGATCTTCTCCGGAATGTGGAAGAGACCCAGCTCGGGCTTCTGATGACGCCAGACCCGGTTGTCATCAGACCGGACGCACCCATCTCAGAAGCGGCCCAGCTGATGGTACGCTACAACATCAGAAGGCTTCCAGTCGTGGAAGATGGGTCCATGATCGGGATCATCAGCGTGGCTGACCTCATCGGTGCCATCGCTCAGATGCGCCTGCACGAACCTATCAAAGAGCGTTACGTCAGCAAGACGTATGCTCTCTGGGAAGAGACCCCCCTCTCGCTTGTAGGGAGGATCCTCGAGATCTCTGGCTACGACGCCATACCCATCCTGAAGGAGGACGGCACGCTCACCGGTATCATATCAGAGCGCGACCTCATCAGGCATACCCGCATCGAGGATGGTGTTGAGGTCAGCGACTTCTCGAACGGGACGGACGACGACGAATGGACCTGGGAGAGCATCAGGGATATGCACACCATCAGTTACGGGATCTCAAAGATCCAGCTCCTCCCGATCCCCGTGAAGAAAGCAATGGTTAAAGATGTCCTGGCCGTCCCTCTGAACGCAGAGGTCAGCGAGTGTGCACTGAAGATGAAGCGTGCCCAGGTTGATCAGATCCCTGTGGTCAACGGAGGCAAACGATTGATTGCCATGCTCTTTGATCGAGAGTTGATCAGGGCCCTGCTGCCAGAAGAGCAGGACTTGCAAAAGAGTTAAGTGGCAAAATTCATATAGTATAGAGATGCTTACCGTATCGTGCTGTGACGCAGCACGATAACTAAATTATGTTTTATGATATCGCTATCTACGCTTGACCGCACATAACGTGCTTTGAAGCGTCTTAATGGTTTTAGGGGTGTTTCAATGCTTGATATTTCCCAACACATCATGAAAGGTACAACCACGATCGGACTGATATTCAAGGACGGTGTCGTCCTTGCCACAGAGATGCGAGCGACGATGGGCAACCTCATCGCAAGTAAACGCGCCAAGAAGATCTACAAGATTACACCACGGATCGGCATGACCACCGCCGGCGGCGTCGGCGACGCCCAGCAGCTGGTCCGGATCCTGCAGGTCGAGTGCAACCTCTACGAGATGCGTCGCGGCAAGACCATGTCTGTCGGTGCGGCATCGACCCTGCTCTCGAACTTCTTGAATCAGAACCGCTACTATCCCTACTATGTCCAGCTCCTGATGGGCGGGTTCGATGATGAGGGACCGAGCGTCTACTCTGTCGATGCCATGGGTGGGGCGACCAAAGAAGAAGAGATCGTTGCCACCGGGTCTGGTGCTCCGTTTGCCTACGGTGTGCTTGAAGACCAGTATCATCCTGACATGGACGAGAACGAGGCAAAAGAGCTGGCTATTCGTGCGGTCCAGTCGGCAATGCGCCGTGACTCTGCATCAGGGGAAGATATCATGGTGGTTGTGATAACGAAAGAAAAATATGAAGAACACATAGAGCGCGGATTGCAGAGGGCACCTGCAACCCGCCAGACAAGTTAATATTTTTTAGGACGATTTTAATGGGAATTGAAGGAAAGATTCAGGCTCTTAAAGAGCAGATCGACAAGATCGTTCCCAGCGGGATTACGATCTCAGATGTCGAGTTTGAAGGACCAGAACTGGTTATTTATACGGATGATCCGAAAAAGTTCGCTGACCAGGCGGACCTGATAAAAACACTCGCGCGTGACCTGCGCAAGCGCATCGTCGTGCGCCCAAATATTCTCGAAGACCCTGAACGAGCGGCTGTGAAGATCAGGGCCGTTGTGCCGGAGAACGCAGGGATCTCTGACCTCTTCTTTGACCCGGAGACGGGTGAGGTTCTGATCGAGGCTGAGAAGCCTGGCGTGGTCATCGGCAAGAACGGTACGACACTCAGGGAGATCACCAAACAGATCGGCTGGACGCCGAAAGTTGTCCGGACACCGCCCATCGAGAGCTCGACGGTGAAGCAGGTCCGCGCGTTCTTGCGGTCGGTGAAGGATGAGCGCAAAGCGTTCCTGCGGAAGATTGGTCACCGTATCCATCGTGATATCACCAGCAAAGACCAGTGGCTGCGAGTCACGACGCTCGGATGCTGTCGTGAGGTTGGCCGTGCTGCGTTCCTGATCTCGACGCCTGAGAGCAAGATCCTGGTGGACTGTGGCGAGAAACCGGGCAGCACCACGAACGGGACACCTTACCTCTACGTCCCTGAGATCTACCCGCTTGACTCCCTCGATGCGGTGGTGCTCACCCATGCGCACCTCGACCACTGCGCTCTTGTTCCCCTCCTCTTCAAATACGGCTACGAGGGGCCGGTCTACTCGACCCCACCGACGAGGGACCTCTCGGTGATGCTCCAGCTCGACTACCTGGATGTCATCAGGAAGGAGACCGACAAGATCCCCTATACCTCAGAAGAAGTGCGGACCTATATGAAACACTCCATCACCCTCAACTACGGGAGCGTGACCGATATCGCCCCCGATATCAAGCTCACCTTCCATAACGCAGGCCACATCCTCGGGTCGGCCATCGCGCACTTCCATGTCGGGGAAGGGCTCTATAACATCGCATTCACCGGCGACTTCAATTATCAGAAGACCAGGCTCTTCTCCCCGGCGGCATCATCCTTCCCCCGCCTGGAAGCACTCTTTATGGAGAGCACCTACGGCGGGTCGAAAGATATCCAGCCGCAACGCAGAGATGCGGAGACACAGCTCTACGAGACGGTCTCAAAGACGATCGATCGCGGCGGCAAGGTGATCATCCCTGCATTTGCTGTCGGGCGGTCACAGGAGGTCATGCTCGCTCTTGAAGAGGCTATCAGGAAGAAGAAGATCCCGGCGGTGAAGATCTACCTCGACGGTATGATCAAAGAGGCGACCGCCATCCACACGACCTACCCCGAGTACCTGAACAACGACCTGCGGAACCAGATCTTCCGTGAAGGACAGAATCCCTTCCTTGCCGATGCCTTCGTCCAGGTAGACTCGCCAGAACTCCGCGAGGAGGTGATCGCCGGCGATCCCTGTGTCATCATCACCACGAGCGGTATGCTGAACGGCGGGCCGGTGATGGAGTACCTCAAGGCCCTCGGCCCTGATGAGCGCAACACCCTCATCTTCGTCGGGTATCAGGCGGATGGAACACTCGGACGACGTATCCAGAAAGGGTGGCGCGAGATCCCGCTCGGGTGGCGCGAGACGATCGTGATCAACCTTGATATCGCGACCATCGATGGGTTCTCTGGACACTCTGACCGGAAGCAGTTGATGAACTATGTTGCCCATCTGCAACCGCGCCCCGAGAAGATCTTCACCATCCATGGTGATGAAAACAAGACCATCGACCTTGCAAGCTCGATCTACAAACGGTACCGTATCGAGACCCACTCCCCCATGAACCTTGAGACCTATCGCATGATCTAGTGCATCGATGCCAGATTAAC
>CAZYWX010000047.1:1574-11257 GCA_964651285.1 uncultured Methanoculleus sp. | reverse complement strand
GTTTTCAGTCGATGGTGTGCACGACGAGCCCCGAGAGGAGTTTCGGCTCGAACCAGGTGGATTTCGGGGGCATGACACCGTCCGCGTCAGCGATCGCAAGCACCGTCTCGACGGCTACCGGTTGCATGGCTATCGCGAGGGCGTACTCGCCTGAGTCCACGAGGCGCTCAAGCCCGGAGAGCGGTTTTGCTCCGCCCATGTAGTGGAGCCTGGGGTCGCCCCTGGGGTCGGTGATGCCGAGCATCCCTTCGAGGATCTCCTTCTGCAGCACCGAGACATCCAGCGACCCGACCAGATCGCCGGGATCCCTGACCGGTCGGGAGACCTCATACCAGGTCTTCTCCAGGTAGAAGTGCATGACGTGCATCGGCCCATCTCCCGTCGCAAGCGGTGGGACCTGGTAGCCTGAAGTGTCAATCTCCCTGTAGGGACGAACATCCCAGCCAGCCTTTAAGAGCGCATCAATGAATCCGGGGAGGGTGTAGTCGCCGAGATCCGCAACAAGCCTGCTGTAGCCGTGGATCCTGACCCGGTCGTGAGCAAAGAGAACCACCATGAACTTTCCTGCCTCTTCGGTGAATCGCCCTTCGTTCCGGCGCCGTTCTGCCACATTCACTGCCGCCTTGGCCCGGTGATGCCCGTCTGCGATGTAGGCCTCCGGCACGGCAGAAAAGAGTTCCTCGAGCCGGGTGAGCGTCGCCTCATCGGCGATCCGGTAGACTTCGTGGAGCACGCCCTGGTCGGTTGTGGTGCTCCCATCCGGCTCTGCCCCGTCGATGAGGGAACCGATATAGGAGAAGATCTCGCCGGGGTCGCGGTAGAGCAGGAAGACGAGACCGGTGTTTGCGCCGACTGTGTCGATGTGTCTGGTCCGGTCCTCTTCCTTCTCATACCTCGTGAGCTCGTGCCGCCTGATCGTCCGGTTCTCGTAGTCCTCAGTCGCCACGCAACAGACCAGACCGATGAACTCCTCATCGTCCTGGACGGCCCGGTAGACGTACATCCCGGGCTCGGGATCCCGTTCCATCTGGCCGTCTGCAAGCATGCCCTCGAAGACCTCCCGCGCCCGCTGGTAGACCCGGTCATCGTCTGGAGCGATCCCGGGGAGCTCAGCGTCAGGCCTGCTGACCCGCAGGAAACTGAGGGGATTCTTCTCGATACACTTCCGGGCCTCCTCTGCTGTCACCACGTCGTAGGGCACCGAAGGAATCTTCTCCGAGTATTGTCGTCCTGGACGGACTGCAGCGAAACGATATAGCTGAACCATAGAAACCGCCTCTCGTATATGCGCCTACTATTTTGTCTCCTGGCACTATATTAGGTAAGGTACTCCACGAGGGAGAGACCGGTAACCATGATGCCGCTTCAACTCACCATTCGCAGGGCAGAGCCTGCAGATATTCCGCAGATAGTTGCCATCGAGCGTGTTGCGTTCGTCGATCCCTGGGATGAGCGGACACTCCGCGATTCGCTCGTGTTCTACCCCGGGACGTTCTTTGTAGCGCAGAGCAACGGAGAAGTGGTCGGGTTCGTCCTGGGAGGTCTTGCTGGTAGCGATGATGAACTCTATGGGCATATCATGAACCTCGCGGTCGCCCCCGGGTTCCGCCGCAGAGGGATCGGGAGAAGACTTGTCCGTCGCCTGGAGCGGGTGTTTGCGATCCTGGGCGCGAAGGGGGTCCAGCTGGAGGTCAGGATCACCAACACCAGCGCTCAGGAGTTCTACCGTGGCCTCGGTTATCGGACGGTCTTCCAGGTCGCCTGCTACTATGCGAACGAGGAGGACGCTCTGGTTATGATGAAGTGGTTCCGGCGGTAGGGTGCAAGGGTGCCCCTGGATGCCAGCAGCCCCTCGTTCACCCCCGCCCGAGGTCCTGGTGAGCCCGGGTCAGGTGCTGGGCCGCAAGGGCGCCGAGGAGGGAGAGTTCGCCGGCGAGAACCCCCGCCGCCACGATCTCCCCGAACGCCTTTGCATGGACCCCGGGCGGGTCGCCACCCCCGGCAACACCGAGGAGTGCGAGACATTCCTGCTGGGTCTCGATCCCTGTGCCCCCGCCGACCGTCCCCACTGGAAGGGATGGGAGGGTGACTGAGACGTAGACCCCGCCGTCCACCCGATCGACGGTGGTGATCGCGCCGCTCCCCTCGACGACGTGGGCGGCGTCCTGCCCGCAGGCGATGAAGATGGCGGCGACGACGTTCGCCGCGTGGGCGTTGAACCCGAACGAGGCCGCCCTCGCAGAGCCGACCAGGTTCTTCCGATGGTTGACCTCGGCGAGGGTTGCGGTATCGGTCTTGAGGAGGTCGGTGACCATCGCATCACTGAGCCGCACCCCCGCAACCACGGTCTTCCCCCGGCCCCGGATCAGGTTGATCGCCGCCGGTTTCTTGTCGGTGCACATGTTCCCGGAGAGCGCGACCAGGTGGGCGCCGGTCTCGCGCTCGATGAGGTCACCGACCGCCTGGCTTGCGATCGTTGCCATGTTCATGCCCATGGCGTCCTTCGTATCAAATTCGAGCCTGACAAAGACGCTCGTCCCCGCGACGTAGGTGGTGACGTCCAGGAACTCCCCGTGTTTTGTGGTGCTCTCCGCGATCTCTTTGATCTCTGCGGTGTGCTCCGCGACCCAGGCAACCACCTCTCGGGCATGGACAACGTCGCGGGCGGCAAAGATCGGTGCCCTGGTCATCCCGTCCCGCAGGATCCGCACATCTGCCCCCCCGGCCCGCGTGATCAGGGAACACCCGCGGTTCACTGAGGCCACGAGCGCTCCCTCGGTCGTCGCCAGCGGGAGGTAGAAGGATCCAGCAGCATATTCTCCGTTCACCTGGAGCGGTCCTGCGACACCGAGCGGAACCTGGACCGTGCCGATCATGTTCTCGATGTTGCGTTTCACCACCCGGTCGATCCCGATAGAGAATGAACCCACGGCCGGGAGATGGACCCCGGTCTCGCCCTCGATGAACGTCCGCCGCACCCGGACCGCCTCCTCAGGCGGGAGTTCCTTCTCGAGCGCGTAGAGTTTGAGGGAACCCTCCTTCAGCCTCTTAATGTACTCATCCATGAATAATATGAGGACTCATACCTAAAGATGGCTGGTGGTTCATATGTGGAGAGAACAGTGGTGCCTTGCGGTGGAGAAGAGGGAGACCGAGACGATCCGGCGCCGTCTGCTTGAAGAGGGAGTCCTCGACCGGAGTCTGAAGCCACGCCCCGAGGGGGATCTTGTCCTGCTCCCGGTGCTCAAGGGGATCGAGGGTGCCACGCGGTGCGAGTTCGAGGCCGTTCCCGAACGCGTCGAACTCCCCCGCCACGAGCTCGTGGGCGGGATCGCCATCATGCAGGATAAGGACCTGGAGGGTGCCCGGCTGCTGCTTGCGTCCAGGCCGTCGCTGCACACGGTACTCTACCCGGAAAGCCCGGTCGAGGGGGAGTATCGGACCCGTCGGTTCACCGTCCTCGCAGGAGCTCAGACCACCCGCACCCTGGTGACCGAGTACGGGCTTCGCTTCGCCGTGGACCTCGCCCACGCCTACTTCTCGGCCCGGCTCTCCACTGAGCGGCAGCAGATCCTTGCCCGGATGAGGGGAGGTGAACGGGTGCTCGATATGTTTGCCGGTGTCGGGCCGTTTGCGATCACCCTTGCGCAGAAGGCGGAGATCGTCTTTGCCGCTGACCTCAACCCCGCCGCGGTCCACCTTCTGGTCCACAACAGATCGCTCAACCGGACAGGGAACGTCGTTCCGATGCTTGCGGACGCCGGGCACCTGGACCGGCTCGGTCTTGCCCCCTTCGACCGGATCATCATGAACCTCCCCATGGCAGCGCCGCAGTTCCTCGCGGTAGCTGCAGGGCTCTGCCGGGACGGAGGGACGATCCACTTCTATGCCCTGCAGGAAGAGGAGGGTGAGTTCCTCCCCCTGATCCGGGCCGTCACGCAGGGCCCGGTCACCGAGCGGGTGGTCAGGACCTACTCGCCAGGAAAGTGGCACGCGGTCTACGATATCGTTGTGGAGCGTGGAGGACGCTGAAGAGCCTCCTCCAATCTGCCTGTGATCTCAATCGTCAGGGACTTCTGAGGATCTCCCGCTTCATGATACCGGGCACCGATCGGTGTCTGGGGGGCCGGTGGGGAATGATCCAAAAAGAGATGATGATCAGTCTGATCAGTCCGCCGGCACGAACTTCGTGCCATAGTGGACGACACCGCTCTCACCGTCTGCCGCCACCCGGCGGAAGACGCTTCTGACCCGCATCCCGATCTTGATCTCTTCTGGGGGGCAGGCAACCTGGGTGGTGAGCCTCGGCCCCTCGTCGAGCTCGACGATCGCAAGAACGTACGGCGTGGTGTACTCAAACTGATCGCTTGCTGACCTGATCACCGTGTAGGTGACGACCGTTCCTTCGCCGTTGAACCTGTGGTCAACGATCTGACCGCTCCTCCGGCAATCCGGGCAGAGCGACCTTGGCGGGTAGAAGTAGCGCCCGCAGGTTGTGCACTGCGTTCCGATGAGGTTATACCGCTGTGGGATCTTTCTCCAGAATCGTGATACTGACATCTATTCCACCCCCAGGATATGCACGACGACCGTCGCGCCGGTCCCACCCACGTTGTGGGCCATACCGATCTCTGCGTCAACCTGCCTGCCCGTGGCCTCGCCGCGGAGCTGGGTGACGATCTCGCAGATCTGCTTGATCCCGGTCGCGCCGACGGGGTGGCCGCAGGCCTTCAGGCCGCCGCTTGTGTTCACGGGGAGATCTCCGTTAAGGGCTGTGACCCCTTCTGCGGTGATCTTGCCTGCCTCGCCCTTCTTACAGAACCCGAGATCCTCGATCGCGCAGATCTCGGCGATCGTGAAACAGTCGTGGACCTCGAGCATATCGATGTCCTTGTGGGTGAGGCCGGCCCGGTCAAACGCCCGCTTCCCTGCTGCCACCGAGGCATCCAGGGTGGAGATGTCTCGCCGGTCGTGGAGCGCGATGGTGTCGCTCGCCTGGGCGCTCGCCAGCACCTTGACCGGCGAATCAGTGAACTCCCGGGCGCGCTCGATCGGAACTACCACGACCGCCGCCGCGCCGTCGGTGATCGGCGAGCAGTCGAAGAGCCGCAGGGGGTCGGCGACCATTGAAGAGGAGAGCACCGTATCGACCGTGATACGGTTCCGAAACTGCGCGATCGGGTTCTTTGATCCGTTCTCGTGGTTCTTCACCGCGACCTCTGCGAGCTGCTCCCGGGTGAGGGGGTAGCGGTGCATGTAGTCGTTTGCGATCATCGCGTAGAGCCCGGGGAAGGTCGCTCCGGCAAACCCTTCCCACTCGCGGTCCGCGGCGCTCGCAAGCATATCCACGCTCGCCCCGGTCCCGACATCGGTCATCTTCTCAACCCCTGCAGCGACCACGACGTCCTCCATGCCGCTTGCGACAGCGATCACCGCTTGCCTGAAGGCAAGACCGCCTGAGGCGCATGCCGCCTCCACCCTGGTCGACGGGGTATGGTTGGTGGCAAGTCCGGCGTAATCCGTGATGAGGGCACCGATATGTTCCTGCTCGACGAACCTGCCTGCGCTCATATTCCCCACATAGAGGGCGTCGATCTCCTCGCCGGAGACCCCGGCGTCCTCAAGCGCCAGGGTTCCGGCCGTAACAAAGAGGTCGCGGAACGATGTGTCCCAGTGCTCCCCGAACTTCGTGCACCCGATACCAACTACTGCTACGTCTCTCATCTCTGCATCACGATCTTTCTCTTGTGTTTAGCATACAGTGCATAGTCGAGGTAGACCGGGTTTGCGAGCAGGTGCTCAACGCTCGGCGCCGCAGTCCGGTCAAACGCTGCCGACTTGATGGTGTTGGTGACCGTTATATCAAATGCGTCGCTCCCCGCTCCTGACCCGAACGAGGTGACGAAGATCCGGTCGCCCGGTTTTGCCACATCAAGCGTCGCGGCAAGCCCGATCATCGTCGCCCCCGAGTAGGTGTTCCCGAGCCTCGAGACGACGAGGCCGGGTTGGATCTGGTCTTCTGTGAACCCAAGCTGCTTTGCCACCCGCCGGGGGAATTTCCTGTTGGGCTGGTGGAAGACGGCGTAGTCATAGTCCTCAGGGCTCGTGCCCATCTGCTTAAACATCAGCCTGGAAGCGCCCAGGACGTGTTTGAAGTAGCCAGGGTCCCCGGTGAACCGACCTCCGTGCCGGGGGTAACTCTGTCCCTCGCGCCGCCAGAAGTCGGGGGTGTCGGTGGTGAAGGAGCAGGTCTGGTTGATATCGGCGATGGTATCCTCTTCTCCGATGACGAACGCAGCCCCGCCGGCAGCAGCTGTATACTCGAGCGCATCGCCAGGAGCGCCCTGTGCCACATCAGCACCGATGGCGATCCCGAACGGGATCATGCCGCTCCTGACAAGCCCCATACAGGTCTGGATGCCTGCTGTCCCTGCCTTGCACGCAAACTCGTAGTCGGCGGCGGTCATGTAGGGCGTCGCCCCGATCGCTTCGCCGACCGTGCAGGCGGTGGGTTTGACCGCGTAGGGGTGAGACTCGCTTCCCACGTATATGGCACCGATCGCTTCAGGGTCGACGGTCCTCCGCCGGAGGGCGGCACGGGCCGCCTCGACGGCGATCGTTGCGGTATCCTCATCCAGGTCAGGGACTGACTTCTCAGAGACCCCGAGGCCCCGGATGATATCGTCTGCATTGGCACCCCACACCCGCGCGATCTCCTGGACTTTTATCCGGTATCGTGGGATGTAGACGCCGTATGAATAAATGCCTACCATGATTCTCCTCGTAGAGAACTGATGATCTCCTCGACATCCGTCTCTGTGCACAACACGGTGATCCGGTCGCGCTCTGCAAGCCCGGGAATCAAGGGATGTACCTGTTCCGGGCAGATCCCCTGCAGAACCACGCATCTGGGCTTGAATGGGGTGACCCGGATCGCCACCATGGGCGACTTCCCGGTCGAGACATCGGTGAAGATGAGCGCGCGCTCTGTGCTCCAGCCGTAGATGCGGTTGAACTCGCTCGAAGAGAGCTGGAGGATTGCATTGAGGCTGTTGATCACCGTGTAGCCGTAGATGGTCTGGTCCATCGGACCGCAGAGTCTGGCAGCGCCGATGACCTCTGCAAATTCCTGGAGGCCAACCGGGGCTGCATACTCGTGGATGTCGTAAATGACGTCTTCGTCAAACTCGCTGTACAGAATTTTGGCAAATTTTTTGATGAACGGGCTACCGTTCTCCTCGTCGATCGAGAGGATCGTGTCGACGATCCTGCCAACGATCGCGGTTCCTGGACTCTTTCGTCGTCCGCTTTCGTAGTCGCTGATAACAGAGGGAGAGACCTCAAGACGTTCGGCGAGCAATCCCTGGGGGATATCAAAGCTCTGCCGCCACTTCTTCAGGGCCTGTCCCGGTGAGTCCGAGAGTGTGATCTCTCCTGCCATTTTCTCGGCAAGCTGATGCCGCACTCCGGATTTCATGCAGGTAATGTTACCATCCTTGCTTAAAAAATTAACGTATACCTCTTCGACATTCCACGAAGCTCGCCTGTCATGACGGTTACGCAACCCGTATATAGTATGCATCCCAGATATGATATGATGGTCGAAGCGGAAGATCTCCAGTCCCTGAAGGTGATCGCGCTCCTCGGTGGGTGCAAAGGCCCGATCTGGCTCTCGTCGCAGTCACTCGCGAATGAACTGGGCATCAGCCCCCAGACGGCCTCACGGCGCCTGATAGCGCTCGAGCGGCAGCGGTTCATCATTCGTTCGATGAAACCGGATGGCCAGCACGTCGCCGTCACCCGGGAGGGCGAGCAGCAACTGAAGCGTGAGTATGCAGATTATATCAGGATATTCAACCCGGAACGCAAGCAGTATGTCCTGACAGGGACTGTGATCAGCGGGCTCGGGGAAGGGCGCTACTACATGAGCATCCCCCACTACAGAGAGCAGTTTGGTAAGTATCTCGGGTTTGAGCCTTTCCCCGGCACCCTGAACATCAGGCTCGATCCGACGAGCATCCAGGTCAGGGAAGAGATCGAGCGGATCGAGTGGTTTGAGATCCCGGGATTTACGGCTGATGAGAGGACGTTCGGCGGTGTCCGGGCGCTCCCCTGTCGGATCAGGGGTGTGGAGTGTGCCATCGTCGAGCCCTCCCGCACGCATTACCCGACAGACATCATCGAGGTCATCGCCGGGTGTGAACTCCGTAAAGCCCTGGACCTGAAGGATAACGATATGATCGAGGTGGAGGTTACCTATGATTGATGCAGCTCTAGAGGCCCTGGCAAAGGGCGAATTTGTTCTGTTGTACGACTTTGACAACCGGGAACGCGAGACCGATTTTGCGATCCGGGCAGACGCGGTCACGCCCGCCCACATCAGGCAGATGCGGAAAGACGGGGGCGGGTTGATCTGCACCGCGGTGCACCCCGATGCCGCAAAGAAGCTCGGCCTCCCGTTCGCGCATGACATCTTGCGTGGTTGCAGCCTCGTCGAGAAGGATGGCGAGATCCCGTATGACCGGAAGAACCATTCGTCGTTCTCGCTCTGGGTGAACCATCGCGATACCTACACCGGGATCACGGACCGGGACCGCGCCCTGACGATCACCGCTGTTGCAGAGGAGGTGGAGCGGTCGCTCAACGGTGGCGGGCATGATTTTGCCGCACACTTCCGGACACCCGGGCACGTCGCCCTTCTGCGGGCGGCCGACCGGCTGCTCGATGAGCGGCGTGGGCAGACTGAACTCTCGATCGCGCTCGCCACCATGGCCGGGATCACCCCGGCGGTAACGATCTGCGAGATGCTGGATGACGAGACCGGGTTTGCCCTCTCAAAGGAGGACGCGGCGGGCTACGCAGAGGAGCACGGGCTCGTCTTTGTTGAAGGGAAGGATGTTCTGGACCGGTGGGAGTCAAGGAAGTCGGGAAAACACCCCTTTTGACCGGTTAACGGCCTGGAGGTCTTTCCCTCTGATCCGTGCCCCGATTTTCTCCGGAGGATTCTAAAGGGGTTTTTGAGGTGCCGGGATCTCGTTCAGGTCTGTCCCGGTACCGTCGAGCAGCGTTGCCCACGAGCGCACCAAACAGGCTTCTATTTCCAGTGGAACCCGGGTCTTCCCGTCGACTCCTCTCCCCCTCCCGTTTCAGTAGAGAACGAGCGGTCGGTGTGATGAGGGGAAACTTTGTAGGGTCCGGTGACGGGGGATGATCTTTCCCTTCAAGGAGGGAGATCACGGGTATTCATCGGGGGCCAGAGCGAGGCCGTACTCACGATACTGTGCTCTGTCGTGATGGGTATCTGTTAGATCTGCAGGATGCTTGGCGTCAGCAAGCACGGTCAGCTGGTTCTCGCAGGCTCCCTCAGCTGAAGGGGGCCGAACCCTGACAGAAGAAACCGGATGGGTGATCCCGGGTGGTTTTTTCTACAGGGATGGGTTCACAGGTCTTTCCCTCCGCAAACCAGGCCCCTGCGCCCCTGCCGATTCGTGTGAGGCTTGGTCTCTGGTCGATCTCGGCAGGGGACCACCTGTCTCCCCTGTCCTCGCTCATCGTGGCAGCCGCCGCAGCCTCTCGTAGTAGTTGATCGCCTCGGCTGAGCGGTCAAGAGAGACAAGCGCCATCGCTTTCCCCCTGAGCGCATCGGCATCGTTGGGGTTTGCAGCGATCGCCCGGTCGTAACA
>CAZYWX010000047.1:0-1474 GCA_964651285.1 uncultured Methanoculleus sp. | reverse complement strand
GGGTTTGCAGCGATCGCCCGGTCGTAACAGGCGAGGGCATCGGCGTAGCGGGAGAGGAGGATCTGGATCGTCCCCCTGGCGTACCATGCATTTGCGTTCCAGGGTTCGAGCGTGATGACCCGGTTGTAACTATCGTCAGCCTCCTCATAACGCCGCTCAATCGCAAGCGCCACGCCCCTGGCGAACCAGGCTTCGACCTGCCCCGGTTCGATGGTGACGACCGGGTCGTAACAGGCGATAGCGTCAAGGGTCCGCCCCAGATTCTTGAAGGCGTTCCCCCTGGTGAGCCAGGCGTCCGCGCAGTCAGGTGCGAGTTTCACCGCCTGCCCGCAGCACTCGGCGGCCTCCTGGTAGTGCTGGAGGTTGTAGAGCGCCTGTCCGCGGGCACACCAGAGGTTGGGGCTGGTCGGTTCGATCCTGATGGCCTGGTCAAAGCATTCGGCCGCCTCCTGGTGGCACCCGGCTGTACTGAGGGCGAGCCCCTTGCGGTACCAGGCGACGGCGGCGTTGGCGTCCAGTCGGATCGCCTGGTTGTAGCACCTGATCGCCTGGTCATACTCTCCCCGTTTATGGTGCGCCCACCCTCTCCTGCACCACGTTTCAGGGTTCCCCCTGGATAAAACCATTTTGTGAGTGATTGCGGTCTCTGAACAAAAGGGTTCCGGTAATGGCCGGAAGAATTTTTTCCGCCGGTCAGATTATGGGTGGCAGTCCCTCCGCTCGCCTTCAGCGGACCTCCAGTACGCGGGATCGATTGGCAACGTATACATGGTTCCAGAGTCAAGATTGACGATCAGGAAATTCCTCCAGGGTGGCTAGGCATGAGGAGGATGCGCGATCTCCCGAATCACGACCGTCCGCGTGAGAAACTGGCATCACGTGGAGCAGAAGCCCTCACCGACGTCGAACTGGTCGCTCTCCTCCTCGGCCGGGGCGTGAAAGGGCGGGACGTCTCAGAGATCGCCGGCGAAGTCGCCCGCTACCTGAAAGATACCGGCGGCAACCCGTCGTACAAAGAACTCCTTGCGATAGATGGGGTTGGAACAGCGAAGGCCTGCGAGATCATGGCCTGCTTCGAACTCGGGCGGCGCTACCTGGCAGATGATGGCGTCGCGGGAAGCCGGATCACCTGCCCCGATGATGTGCTCCCGCTGGTCAGCGAGTGGCGGGACAAGAAACAGGAGTATTTCCTCTGTATCACCCTCAACGGTGCCGGCGAGGTGATCGAGCGTCGGGTCGTCACCGTCGGGATCCTGAACCAGAGCCTCGTCCATCCAAGAGAAGTCTTTGCCGAGGCGATCACCGATCGCGCTGCATCGGTCATCCTGGTCCACAACCACCCGTCAGGCACCCTGGAGCCCTCTTCCCAGGATATCAGCATCACCGGGCAGCTCGTCGAGGCGGGGTCGATCCTCGGCATCAGGGTGCTCGACCATATCATCGTCACAAAAAAGAGCTACGTGAGCCTGAGAGA
>CAZYWX010000046.1:0-11379 GCA_964651285.1 uncultured Methanoculleus sp. | reverse complement strand
CCCAGGTAGTGTAGTGGCCTATCATGACGGCCTGTCACGCCGTCGACACGGATTCAAATTCCGTCCTGGGCGTTATTCATTTATCTCACCCCAGGTGGGGTGGGTTCACTTTTCTAGTCCTTCCTCGCGAGGTATCCGGTCCTGGAACTCGCCGAACCGTTCTTCCGGGTGTGACCCAAAGCCCGGTTGGTCGTCAACGGTCTTCTGGTCTTGAGGGGCATGTTCCATCCCTGCCGTCGTTTCCCTCCCTCCCTCCTTCGCGGCGAGGGGCTGGCAGTGGCAGCGCGGTTCACGGTCTCAGGTCCCGGCCCTGGATACCCGTCTTCTGATGGCCCCCGGCGCCGCCCTGACAACCTGACAACCCACCTGCGCCCTCTCTTCCCTGCCGTCCCTCCCGGTCGTCGGCTGGAGAGATCAGCCCGTTATTTATCGATCGCCTATCAACAGATGATCGAGACCGGCGAACAGTCCGGAGATGAGAAGAGATGACTCCAGAACCACCAGAGACCAGAGACAACCCCGCAGGCAAAGACGACCCCCTCCCCACCCTCCTCGACCGGCTCTCCGACCCGGAGAAAACGGTGCGGGCCGGGGCAATGCACGGGCTGGTCAGGATCGGGAGACCGGCTGTTCCTGCCTGCATCGCCCTGCTACAGGATGATGACTGGAAGGTGCGTTACCGCGCAGCAGAGGCGCTCGGCCTGATCGGCGACGCTGCGGCATATTCCCCCTTCATCGCTGCTCTTGGCGACGAGAAGGATCACGTCCGCTACATGGCCGCAAAAGGGCTGGGGCTGCTTGGCGATCAGCGCGCGGTTGGGCAGCTTACGAGGATGTTGCGCGATGAGAATGAGTTTGTGCGGCGGATCTCCGCCCGTTCCCTCGGGATGCTCGGCGGGGAGGAAGCCATCAGGGCGCTGCGCGCGGCTCTGATGGTCGAAGCGACCGGGGCTGTCAGGGAAGCGATCCTCGCGGCGCTCGATGACGCGGAGGCTGGCAGGGGTTAAACCTGCCGGGGAACTCCACCCATCCCTCCCGTCTCCTCTTCGCGGGCGACGATCACCGTGATGTTATCGGTGCTTGCCGCATCCATGGCGGCCTCAACCAGTCGCCGGCATGCCACCTCGGGTTCGCTGGAGAGCGCGATCTCCTGGATGGTGCTCCCGGGAACGAAGTCGTGGAGCCCGTCTGAACTGAGGACCAGAACCGCCTCCCCGACAACCTCCTGCTCATCAAGGTCGACCTCCACCCGGGGTGTAAGCCCGAGCGCCTGGTTCAGGATGTTCTTCATCGGGTGGAGCATCGCCTCAGCAGGGGAGAGGACCCCGGCGTCAACGAGGCTCTGGACATAACTCTGGTCGCGGGTGTGCCAGACCGAGGATGGCGTGATGATGAAGGTCCTGCTGTCACCCACCGTACCGATCCAGCACCCTCCAGAATCGCTGACGATCGCCACCGAGAGAGTTGTGGCAGCATTCAGAAGGTGTTCCCGGTTATAGGCGTAGATGGCATCGTTTGCACGCTGGCATGCCCGGTCAATGACCCCGGAAGGTCGTTCTTCAGCGAGATACCGGTCCGCGACCTCGATCAGGGTGGCGATCGCCATCCTGCTTGCGACCGCACCGCTGGCATGCCCGCCAAGCCCGTCCGCGACGGCGAAGAGATGGTAGCCGGCCACCCTGCCGGCAAAAAACGCGTCCTCGTTCTCTTCCCGTCTTCCACGGTCGTTCATCGCTGCGTACCGGAGTTTCATTCGTCTTCACCTGCACTTGTTTTTCTCTATCATCGAGGGTATCCGGGACTCTTCTGCCGGGAGGGGGGCGACCCCCTCGTGGCCGGGCCACCCCCCGGTGCGAGAGCAGCTCGATCTTCCTGCATCGTATCCCGCCAGATCGTTGTTCCCATGCCGTGCGTGTTGCGCCGGTCTGCCGACCGCCTCCAGGATGCCCTCATCCCGAAGACCCGGGGGCGCGTGCCCGTCCCCTCCTCACGGAAACCCCCGGTGTAATCCCCTCTCTTTTGCGCAATCGATGGCGTACTCGTACTCTCGCGCCGTGATCGGACGCTGGAGCGCCGTAAACGCCGGGTTCTTCGCTGCCTCGGCCACCTTCCAGGTCGGACGGTACTGCGCCATGATGTTGACGTACGCGTCCTGCGAGATCTTGTTTGCGATGAACGCAAGGACGATCTCGCTGTTTGCCAGGTTCCCCGGGAGGACCAGGTGCCTGATGATCATCCCCTGCACCGCAAGCCCGTCCCTGAACACCAGGTTCCCGACCTGCCGGTGCATCTCCAGGAGGGCGGCCTGCATGTGAGCGGTGTAGTCCCGGGCACGGGAGAGTTCCCACGCCACGTCGTCCCGGCCGTACTTCGCGTCAGGCATGTAGATGTCGATGACACCGTCGAGGAGCCTGAGGGTTGCCACCTGGTCGTAGCCGCCACTGTTATAGACCAGTGGGATAGTAAGGCCGCGGTCAGCGGCGATGGCGACCGCGCGGAGGATCTGCGGGACGACGTGTGAGGGAGAGACAAAGTTGATGTTATGACATCCCCGGTCCTGGAGGCGGAGCATGATCCCGGCGAGGTCGTCACACGAGATCGGGGACCCGACCCCGCACTGGCTGATAGTGTAGTTCTGGCAGTACACGCAGCGCATGTTGCAGCCGGTGAAGAATATCGTCCCCGACCCGTACCGCCCCACAAGCGGGGGTTCCTCGCCAAAGTGCGGGCTGTAACTCGAGACCTGTGGCAGGAGGCCGATCCGGCAGAACCCCACCTCGTCCTCGTTCCGGTTCGCGTGGCATTCCTGGGGGCAGATGACGCAGTCGCTGAGTAACTCGTGCGCCTGCGCTGCCCGCTCCTCCAGTTCGCCGCTCCGGGACAGGTGTATGTACCCGGGGACCCGGGTTTGTTCTGCTTCACCCATGATCCTCTATTCTGGTCAGGAGGTGAAGAAGGTTGACCTGGCTCTTGTGGTTCCTGTCCACCGTTCCGGTGGTGCGTGGACAGGCCTGCCGGGAGAGGTCAGTCTGATCCCCTCTCAGCGATTGTGCGCAGGAAGGTCTCCAGGACCCCGGGAACCTCTCTTCTCTCCACCCCCTCCCCCAGGGGATGGGGGGAGCCCTGTTCGGTCGTTCCCGGCGGCTTACTTCGCTCTATGACCGCTCTCCTGCTCCGGGTCATCCCCAGGATTGCAGTCCGGGCCGGTATCCTGCGAGTTTCCCGGTCTCCTGGTAATCGCCCTGGCACGAGATCTCCAGCGTCTCGCATTCAGGAGGAATGGCCAGGGACCCGGTATGGCAGTCATTCCGGCATACCTCCTGGAGAGCAGCGGACGGCATACCTCTCCCGGTACCGCGAGGAGGTTTCTTGCCTGTTCTCTGTCACAATTGCGTTATGTCTGCTCCTGCCCTCCTCCAGACGATGACAACCGTCAGGCACGTCCAGGATCTGCTCCCCGGGGGAGCTCTTCATAAAAGAATGGCGGCGGTGCCGGCCGGGATGGATGCGTGCACCCGCCCCGGGCAAATGCCGGGTAATGGCTCTCTCAGGACCGGGCGACCTCGCCCGGCGCATTCTTCTTCCGGCAGACAGCATCGATCACGCCGTGCTGCACGTTGTAGAAACTCCGCAGAACATCGATCTCGCAGTCGAGATCGATGACCATCTCCTCCTCACCCCCCGTGCAGAGGGTCACCGACTCCTCCTGGAATGTGACGTAGGGTGAGCCTTCTGCCAGGGTATCCACCGTTGCGGTGATGTAGATGTAATCGTCACCCTCGATCACCTCAAACTCGGTTTCGTCCTCATCTTCCTCCCAGGCAGCGTCAAATGGAGGTGCATCCCTGGGCGGCCCGGTGACAATGGTGAATCCGATGATCTTGGGGTCGTTTGGGGGTATCTCGTTGAGGATCTTCTCCATCAGCCGCGCAATATTCTTAAACATCTCGTCATATGGATTATTCGTCATGTACACCACATAGCTGGTATCGGTTGTTGTTCTCTCTGACAAACCCTGCGCGCATGAGGTTGTCCAGTCTCTGTCTCAGGTCATGCGTGGGTAGACTGCTCACTTCCTCGAGTTCCCCCAGCGTCAGGTCAAAGTGAGAGAGGGCGAGGATGATCTCCAGGTCTCTCTCATCAGTCATGAACTCGTCCTTCATGGAAGTGATCTCGGCAAACTTTGACTCGATGTCCCGCTCCAGTCGTTCGAGGTTATCGAGGAGCTCATCGCGAGCCCTGACCATTCTCTTAAAGATCACGAGGTTTCTCATCAACCTGGTCTTCTGGTCCTCTCCGGGGGAGGGGAGGATAACCCCATCCTGCTTCTGCAGGTTTACAATGACATTGATGTCATGCGAGAGGTAGTAATACTTTCGCCGGCGCTCGTCCTGATGAGAGATGAGGAGGTGTTCACGCTCCATCATCTGGAGATGGTCGATCACGGCCTTCGGACTGAGCACCAGGCGTTCTGATATCTCGGTCACAAAACACGGCTTCTGACGCAACAGCCCTATAATTCGCCGCCGGTTTCGGTTTCCCAGGATATCCAGGATCCGGGAGACATCGCTACCTTCGAGCATGTTTACTATAAGTTAGTGTCACTGATATAAAAAATTTACTCGAAGAGGCGGTAATTTGGCGCCTCATCGGTGATCATAATGTTGTGCGGGTGGCTCTCCCCATACCCTGCTGCCGTGATCCTGCGAAACCTGCCCTTCTTCTTCAGGTCTGCCACCGTCTTCGACCCCGTGTAGCCCATCGCAGACTTCAGGCCACCGACGAGCTGGTAGATGACGTCAGAGACCGGGCCTACATAAGGAGTGACCCCCTCGACACCCTCGGGGACAAACTTGGTCCTCCCGATTCCCTTCTTCTGGAAGTAGCGGTCACTCGACTCCCCGCTGCTCATGACGCCAAGCGATCCCATCCCGCGGTACTGCTTGTAGCGCCGACCCTTGATCGTCGTAATCCTTCCCGGGGCCTCATCGGTGCCGGCAAAGAGGCTTCCTGCCATGATACAGTCAGCGCCCGCGGCGATCGCCTTTGCGATATCGCCCGAGTAGCGGATACCCCCGTCAGCGATCACCGGTACACCGACCTCGTGCGCCACCTCGGCGACGCTTGCTATCGCCGTGATCTGGGGCACGCCCACCCCTGCGACGATCCGCGTCGTGCAGATGGAACCTGGCCCGATGCCCACTTTCAGCCCGTCAACAGCGTCCACCAGGACAGAAGCTGCCTGGCCGGTGGCGATGTTTCCGGCCACGACATCAATCTCGACGCTCGCCTTGATCTCCTTGACCGCGCTGACGACGTTCATGTTATGCCCGTGCGCACAGTCGACCACCAGGGCGTCAGCACCTGCTTCCACGAGCATCATGGCCCGCTCAAAGTCAAATGGCCCCACCGCAGCAGCAACCCGGAGTTTCCCGCTCGCATCGCGGTTCGCGCGGGGGTACTGTCGCTTCTCGAGGATATCCCGCATCGTGATGATCCCGATGAGGTGCCCTGCCGTGTCCACGACCGGGAGACGCTCGACCTTGTTTGCATACATCGTCTCGAGCGCATCCTCGGTCGTGATATCCTCAGACGCCGTGATCAGTTTCCTGGTCATGTAGCCGGTGATCTTCGCGTCGCCCTGTTTTGGCAGGATCGCTCTGATATCCCTGCGGCTGACGATCCCGATCACCCGGCCATCCTCGATGACCGGCACCCCACCGATACCGTGCTGCCGCATGATCTTCTCCACGTCAGTGACCGTGGACTCTGGGCCGACCGCCACGACCTCGCGCTCGATCAGGTCCTCAGCCTGTTTGACGACCCTGACCTCGGCGACCTCGTGCTCCTGGGACATGTTGCGGTGGATGACCCCGATACCGCCCTCCCGTGCCATCGTTATCGCCATCGCCGACTCGGTCACCGTGTCCATGGCGGCGCTGACGAGCGGGATGTTCAGCGGGATGTTCCGCGAGAACTTCGACCTGACGTCGGCCTCATCTGGCTCGACCCAGGACTCAGCAGGCTCGAGCAAGACGTCGTCGAACGTGAACGCCGTCTCCATCTTCATCTTCTCGATAAACATATCAGATCTCTTACCTGAGCATTTCTACTGCTTTTTCCACCAGTTCGGCCCTGATCGTCGCGGTCCGATCGCCCCCACAGACCATCCCGCGGACACCGATGATCTCAGGGTTGATCCGTTTCAGGGCGTCGAGGTCCTCGAACTTCAGCGACCCGGCAAGTGCCGTCTGTAACCCGAGTTCACGGTTCTGTTCAGTGAACCGGGTCAGTCTCTCCTCATCCATAAACTCAAAAGTACTCTTCCCATCTTTAATACCGGTGTCGATCATGGCGACGTCTGCCCCGGCATCAGCGACCAGCTGGCTTATAGCAAACGGGGAGATCGTACCCAACCGCTCAAAATCAGCATAAGCAGCGATGACCACATACTTTTCAGGAAACTCTCGCTTCACCGCTGTGTTCACTGCCGTGATAACCTCGCGGGCACGGTCGACGCCGTCAAACATCAGGCCGACCTTCACATAATCGGCGCCCGCGTGCGCGGCACCGTAGGCTGAGAGAGCTGCGGATCCTGGCTTATACTCATTGTCCCCGATGGCAGCACTGACCGGTTTTTTGCCGGCAAGGTTCTTAATCTCCCGGATGATCCAGGGGAAATTTGCGCCAAGCGAGCCTTCTGAGGGCTTCTTCACATCGATGATATCGGCAGATAACGAGCTTTCTGCCTCCTCAATGCTGCTAGGGCTGACGAGTAATTGCATAGAAATTAATGTCCCTTCAGCCTAATAGTGATTACGTTGGAGACATGGAACTCATTCTTGCACTCGATCTTGCCGCCGGTCTGGTTGTGCACGGGAAATCAGGAAACCGTGCCAGCTACAGACCGCTCTCCTGGGGACTCTCCCCTTCAGCCGAACCCGAGACCTACCTGTCGGTTCTGCAACCGCGGTTTCTGTATATCGCCGACCTGGATAGCATCCAGGGCAGAACCCCGCAGGACGACCTGGTCAGGCGGTGCGCTGCCCTGGTGGAGCGGTGCTACCTTGATCGGGGATGCCGGTCCCCTGCCGGGAGCACGGCGGTCGAGGGGGTGACGCCGATCGTCGGCACCGAGACAGCTGCCACCACCATCGAGGACCTCCGGGCGTACCAGGCCGGGTATCTCAGCATCGATATCAACGGGGGCCGGGTTCTTCCCTGGGGCATCAGCCCGATGGAGATGTTACGCCACGCTGGAGAGATGGCGTTTGAGGGGTGCATCATCCTCAACATCGGTGCCGTGGGGACCGAGCAGGGTCTTGCCAGGGAAGATCTTGAGGATATGCGGACATGCTACCCCGGTCGCCTCCTCTACGGTGGCGGAGTCGCCGGGGTTGAGGATATCCACCTCCTCGCTGATACCGGGTTTGACGGAGCGATCGTCGCGACTGCTGTTCACCGGGGCGGGGTGCCGCTCGACTGGATCCAGCGAGGACACCCGTGCTGATCACCATCGAGGGGATCGACGGGAGCGGGAAGACCACCCTGCTCGGCCGCCTCCGCGAACTGCTCGCCGACCTCGACCCCATCTTCACCCGTGAGCCAGGGGCCACCTGGGTGGGCGACTCGGTGCGGCGGGCGGTCGCCGAACGGATGGACCCGATCACCGAAGCGCTCCTCTTCTGCGCTGACCATGCCGCTCATATCGATACCCTGATCAGGCCGGCGCTCGATGCCGGGAAGCTCGTGATCTCTGACCGCTACTCAGACTCCAGGTTCGCCTACCAGCCGGTCGTCCTCGATGGTCTGCTCCCCGACCCGCTCCTCTGGCTCCGCCAGATCCATGCCGGATGGTCGATCGAGCCTGACCTGACGTTCCTCCTGGTCCTGCCGGTCGAGGATGCCGTCGGAAGGCTTGATCCTGTCGAGAAGAGAGAATATTTTGAGAACGCCCGGATCCTTTCGCGGGTGCAGGAGAATTATCTTGCGCTGGCAGAGTCTGCCCCGGCCCGGTTTATCATCGTCGATGCGCTGCTCGAAAAAGAAGAGGTCGCCAGGTTTGTCGCTGACGAGATCAGGACGCGTGTCCGATCGTCACGACGACATCGTCGAGCGTGATGACGTCGACCTCTTCCCCTGCCACCTGGTAGGCGATCTTCGGCGTAAAGGCGTCGGGTGGCACCGCGATCTCCTCCCCGTTGACCATGATGGTCGCAGGCGGGTTCATGATCTCTTCAGGCGGGAGCGTCTCCACGGCCTCCATGAACGGCCGCACCCGGTTTCGTAACGCGGGACCGATGACCGCCATGTTAAAGTCCACGCCGCTCACGACCTCCTCGAGCCTGGGTGTGCCGGTCTCCCACCGGGCATCGGCGGCGAGCGCCCGACCGGCGTCGCCGGCGTCGTCGACCGGTTCAGGTGCGTAGATCGTCACGTGGCCGAGCGGCGCGTTCAGCGCCATGCCCCGGTCATGCTTGTAGCGCCTGAGTTCGGCGACGATCTTCACGAGGAGGTCGCCGTGTCGCCGCGCCTCGTCGTCAGCATACACAAACTCGGGCCAGGCCTCGCTGTGCACGCTCCGTCCGGTCAGGTGGTGGTAACACTCCTCGGCAAAGTGCGGGATGATCGGGGCGAGGAGACGGAAGAGGACGTCCATGGTCGTCCTGAGCGCGCTGCAGGCGCTGGCCCTGATAGGTCCTTTCTCTGCATAGAGCCTGCCCTTTGTGATCTCAATGTAGTCGTCGGCAAGCGTCTTCCAGGCAAACTCCCTGATCGTCCTGAGCGCCCGGTCAAACTGGTAACCCTCCATGGCGGCGGTGACCTCGGCGACGGTCTCTGAGAGCCGGACGAGGAGCCAGCGGTCGGCAAGTTCGGTCACCGGCGCCTCTGCCGCGGGGTCGCCCTCCTCATCCAGGTGCCCCATGACGAACCTGAAGATGTTCCAGAGTTTGGTCTGGAACCGCGACGCGGCGATGATATCTTTCCAGCTGAACATGATGTCAGACCCGGTCGTTGCGCCCCCGGCTCCCCACTGCCGCAGCGCGTCCGCCCCGTAGTTTGTGACGACCTCCTCGGGGGAGATGATGTTGTTTCTGCTCTTGCTCATCTTGTATCCGTCATCACCGAGGACCATCCCGTTAATCAGGATCTGCTCCCAGGGGTGGCTATCGACCAGGGCTTTTGCCCGGAGGATCGTGTAGAACGCCCATGTCCTGATGATGTCATGCCCCTGAGGACGGAGGCTTGCCGGGAAGAACCGGGGTTTTTCGGTTCCCCCCTCCCATCCGGTGACATGGAGCGCTGATATCGAGGAGTCCATCCAGGTGTCGAGCACATCCTTCTCGCCAGAGAACTCTGACCCGCCGCAGTTCGGGCAGGGTCTCTCTGGTCGATCGATGGTCGGGTCGATCGGGAGATCTTCTGCCTCCGGGAGGATCATCTCACCGCAGGTGGTGCAGAACCAGACCGGGATCGGTGTGGCAAAGATCCGTTGCCGTGATATGCACCAGTCCCACTCCATCGACTCTGTCCAGTTCTCCATTCTGGCAAGCATATACTCAGGCACCCAGGAGACCTTCCGGGCGGTCTCCATGATCTCGTCAGGACGGACCTTCACGAACCACTGGCGTTCAGAGAGGATCTCGATCGGGGTCTTGCACCGCCAGCATGTCCCCACCCGCTGTTCAACCTCTTCCTGCCGTCTCAGGATCCCTGCCTTCTTCATGTCGCGGAGGATCGCTTCCCTGCAGGCCTCTGATGGCATCCCTGCGTAGGGGCCTGCGATCGCGGTCATCTCACCCTGGCGATTGATCGCCTTCCTGAGGTCCAGGTGGTGCTGTTTCCACCAGTAGACGTCAGTCTTGTCCCCGAACGTGCAGATCATCACCGCACCGCTGCCAAAATCCGGGTCGACCGCGGGATCCTCGATCACCGGTACCTGGTGCTGGAAGATGGGGACCGTGAGCCTCTTCCCCTTGAGACCGCGGTATCGCTCGTCACCGGGGTGGACCGCCACCGCAACGCAGGCAGCGAGGAGTTCGGGACGGGTGGTGGCGATCTCGACGCCGTCGAAGTCGAAGTAGTTGAGCGTGGTTGTGCGGGGGACGTAATTAACCTCAGCGAACGCGATGGCGGTCTCGCACCTGGTGCAGAAGTTCACCGGATGCTCACTCTGGTAGATGTCGCCGGCTCTGAGCATCTGCAGGAACGAGGCCTGGGTCTTTCGGTAGTACTCGGGGAGCATGGTGACGTACTCGTGGCTCCAGTCGATGGAGAATCCGAGCCTGCGCATGGTCTGCCGCATCTTCTCGATGTTTCCGATCGTGAGGTCGCGGCACATCTTCCTGAACGTGTCCCGGGGAACATCGTTCTTGGTGACCCCGTAGGTCTCCTCGACCTTTACCTCGGTGGGGAGACCGTGGCAGTCCCACCCCTGGGGGAACATTACGTTGTAGCCGCGCATGCGTTTGTAGCGCGCGATGAAGTCGATATAGCACCAGTTCAGGGCGTTTCCGATATGGAAGTTGCCGGTGGGGTAGGGCGGCGGGGTGTCGATGATGAACGGGGGTTTCGACGATTCAGGGTCGAAATAGTTCTCTTCGTCCTGCCAGGTATTCTGCCAGTGCTTCTCCACTTCCTCGATATTGTAGTTCTTGGGTAGTTGATGTGACGGCGACATTTTCAGTGTATGAATTTTTTCTTTCCTGTGAATTATATTGATCGACAGGAGCGCCGGGTTGTGCCGGTGTCCTCTGGCCGGAGACCTCTCCGGGCATGGCGCCTGGCCGAGGAGGGGGATGAAGACGTCCTCCGGGCAGATCCAGATCTCTTGACTGTTCCTGTATCGTCCCTGCACCAGGATGTCCCGGTCTTCATGCGCCGGTTCTGTCCCGGGGAACGGGGGCAAGATCCCGGTCTTCCGATCCCCGGCGAGGCGAGGGGTCAGGGGTCCGGCGTTCTGCGTGGGGTTCTCCCTCCGGGGATTGGCCCCACAACGGCGGGGGTCTGCTCCAGCCAGACCCGGGTTTTTTACCTCATCCGGGCGTTCTTCCGCAGACCAGGAGTCCTGGCCAGAGACTCGGTTGGGGAGACCGCGGGATCCTGTCGGGTAGTGTCAGAGAGGATCGCAACCAGGGTTCCTGGCAGAGATCAGCCCCGCCTGAGATCCTAAAGGCTATTTCCCTGCAACGCCTACCGTGTAGGAATGACAAAGCCACAGGGGTTGATTCTGGCATCGGTGCTCACCCTCCTCTTCATAGGTCTTGCTCCGATGCTCCAGCCGGCATGGCTGCTCGCATGCCTGATCATCCTCTTCTCCCTTCTCCTCTTCCTCATCAGGGATACCAGGTATGTATCGCTCTCGATCATCGTGCTTGC
>CAZYWX010000045.1:0-11456 GCA_964651285.1 uncultured Methanoculleus sp. | reverse complement strand
AAGACCGGGGGACAGGGTCTGCCCCCCGCGATGAGCATCGTCTCGGCGACGAACCGCGGGATCTCGGCGGTCTGTGAGGGGAGGAGCATCCCGATCCGGGAGGCGTTCTCTGAGCCTGCGCCTTTGGGGAGCACGGTCACCGTGAGCCGGTCGCCGGGGGTTATGTGGATTGCGGGCATCCCGACGCCGGTGTTGTCCCCGGTGTTGTTCCGGGTGATCGGATCGACGACGTTTGGGCGGAGCGGGATCCGGGTGGTCGCCCGGCGTACTCCTTCTCGTATCCCGTCGTAGATGGCGGGGGTGAGCGGGATGTCGGGGGGGAGGGTGAGGTAGATCACCGGTACGCCGGTATCCTGGCAGATCGGTACCTGCTGTTCTTCGGCAACCCTGATATTTTTGAGGATGTTGGCGAGTTCGGATCGTGCGATCTCGTTTCTCTCGGCTGCTGCGGCTCTTCTGAGCGCCCTGAGTACGTCAGGGGGGAGCCGGATCTCGGCTTCGACGAGTGCCTGTTCGGTGGCGTCTGCCAGTGCGCCAGGTAGCGCCAGATCTCCCGGATGAACCATCAGTAATACTGGTGGGAGAGAACTATTAATACCTCTATTCCCGGGGATGGCGGGGGGCGCGCTCGTCCCGGGGTTGCAGCCCTGATTCTCGTGCTGCTGATCGTCGGGGTTCCTGGTTGCGGGCCTGGTGGGGGGACGAACTCTGTCCCCCGGAGGTCTTCTGCAGGAATACGACCCCGGCGGGGGTTCTGGCGATGCCGCCGTTGTGTGGTTCGAGACCGCCTTTCGAGGTTGTCCGGGGTCCTTCTGCCGGGAGACGCCCTCCCGGTTCCTTCCCCGGGGGTGAGGGATCTATGATCTATGGCCGCACGTCTGACATCTGCAAAAATCGCTGTTTTCGTGTTGTGTCTGCTGGCCTGCCTGGATTTTGTGATCGCCAGGCACCTCCGGGTGCCCCTTCCTCCCCCCCCGGGCGAGCGGCCCTTGATCTACGACCGCACGTCTGAGGATTCCACCGGATCCAGACCTCCGTCCCCGTGATCCAGAAACGTTCAGGAGGAGGTGAGGGCCAGCCAGGGCCCTGAAAGAGAGGATGGACAGGATAGGGGTTATGCTGTCGCTGCCTGCTCCTCGACGATCCTGGCCGGGGTCGGGAGCTTGTAGATACCACGCTGGAGGGAGACCTTGGCCTTCTCAACGTGCTGCGGGTTTACCCAGACCGAGAAGATCTTCTGACCCGGCTGGACCCGGGCTGCGGTGCCGACGGCCTTCCCGAAGGCCCGGCGCATGCCCTCGGAGACACGGTCGGCTCCTGCGCCGGTCGCCTGCTTATTCTCCCGGAGGACGTGGTGGGGATAGGTTCTGAGTTTCAGGTAGTAGTTTGCTCTTCCAACTCTCAGAACAAGCTGCCGGTTGATACTGATGCGGGCTGCTTCAAGAGCCGTGTGGCGTATCTGGCAGGCTTCCTCGGCAACGAGGGAGAGCTCGACCGGGAAATCCCCGGTGCGGTCGCCCATATCGTAGTGGGTGATCAGGCTGCCCGGAACGCCGCCCATGTATTCTCTGCGTGTGTATGCTTTCTTTGCGAGATTCCTGTACATCTTCGCTGGTTTTCGTACCATCGTTTAGAACTCCTGCCGATCAATGAGTGCTTTATAAAATGGTGATCTCTTCTAATAAACCTTACCCGGCGTTGCCGTTCTCGGCGATCATCCCGAGCACCCGGCGCCTGACTTCTGCAAATCCGGCACTGGTACGGTTCCGGGGTCGGGGCCAGGGGACCTCGATGATCTCCTGGACTGTTCCTGGTCGCTCTGAGAGAACGATGATCCGGTCAGCGAGGTAGACCGCTTCGTCGACGCTGTGGGTGACGAAGATGATCGTCTTCTTTGTCTTGTCCCAGAGCGAGAGGAGCTCTTTCTGCATCTGGTTGCGGGTCTGGGCGTCCAGCGCCCCGAAGGGTTCGTCCATGAGGAGGACGTCAGGGTCGTTTGCCAGCGCCCGGGCGATCGCCACCCGCTGCCGCATGCCGCCAGAGAGCTCAAAGGGGTAGGCGTCCCGAAACTCGGCAAGCCCGACCATCTCCAGGTACCGCCCGGCGATCTCCTGGCGTTCTGCCTTCGGGACGCCTTTCATCTCCAGGCCAAACCCGATGTTGTCGATGACCGTCCGCCAGGGGAAGAGCGAGTACTCCTGGAAGACCATCCCGCGTTTCGGGTCAGGGCCGGTGATCACGGTGCCGTCGATGGTCACGCTCCCGGTCGTCGGGGTCTCGAGCCCGGCGATGATCCGCAGGAGCGTCGTCTTTCCGCACCCCGACGGTCCAACCAGGCAGGCGAACTCCTGGTCCTGGATCTCAAGGTTGACGTCTTTGAGCGCCTCGACGACGGCGCCGTTTCCTTTCGGGAAGACTTTGCTGAGGTTCTGTATCGTCACTCCGCTCATTTCAGGCCACCTCCCCGGCATGCCACCGCAGGAGACGCTGGTCGACGTAGTGCCTGAAGATCCGGTCGATGACAAGACCCAGGAGCCCCAGGATCAGCATGTAGACAAGGACGTTTGCCATGGCGTAATGGTAGTAGTTCTGCCAGAGCGAGTAGCCAAGGCCGATATCGCTCACCCCGAACATCTCGGCAGCCACCAGGCACATCCACCCGACGCCCATCGATATCCTGATCCCTGACGCGATCGAGGGGATCGCCGAAGGGAGGGCGATGTAGCGGATCTGGCGGAGCGAGGTGTTGCACCCGAGCACCTTGCCTGCCTCGACAAAGACCCGGGGCACGCTCCGAAACCCGGAGTAGGTCCCGATCAGGATCGGGAAGAACGCCCCGATGAAGATGACGAACCCGGCCGCCTGCGCGGTGAGCCCGAACCAGATGATGGCAAACGGGATCCAGGCAAGCGGCGGGATGGGCCGGAGGATCTCGATGATCGGGTCGATGATGGCGTCAGCGACCCGGAACCAGCCCATGATGGTCCCGATCGGAACGCCAAGGATGAACGCTGCTCCGATGCCGATGGCAAAGTGTTTCAGGCTGATCAGGAGGTCTGCCAGGAGCCGTCCTGATCCTAGAAGGACGAGGAACGCGCTGGCGGTGTCGGTGAAACTGGGCAGGATAAACGGGTCGGCGACGATCAGGTCTGCCACCGCCTGCCAGACGACTGCAGCGGCCGCAAGTGCAGCGATACCGAGCAGTATTCTCTGTTGCTGTGTAGTCACTTCCAGATTCATAGTCATCGTTCCACTGGTGGTTGATGATGGTTCCGCCCCGCGTTGATGCCGGCCGGTGTCGTTTCGGGTTTTGAGGGTTGCTCGTAGTTCTTATCTCGTCGGTCTTCTTTTCCAATATACTTTTCCTGGGAAAAAGAGGGGGAGGTCCGGGTCAGGCCCGGGCTTTTTCGTAGAAAGTAAGGTCAAAGATGTCGTCTCTGGTGAGGTTCTTGCTGATGTAGCCGAGGTCGTACTGGATCCTGGCATAGTCCTCAACCGAGTCGACGATGAGGTTGGGATCTGCCGCCCAGGTGCCGTCCCACTCCGCAAAGGATCTCTTGACGTCAGCGAGGTCCTGACCGGTCTTCTTTGAGTAGATCTCTGCTGCCTCCTCGGGGTGCTTGAGGTTGTAGTCTGTCGCCTTGATGTGGGTCTTTACGATCGCGACGACAAGGTCTGGCTGATCCCTGATGAGGGTGCCGCTCGCGACGAGGACACAGCAGGCGTGGTTCGGGGCCATCTCACCTGAGGAGACGACCGTCTTCCCGGCTCCCTTGTTCTCGATGACGGCCGGTGCCGGGTGCGGCAGGAAGGCTCCATCGATCTGGTCGGCGATCATCGCGGTCGTGGCATCCCCCGGTCCCATGGTCTTCAGGGTCACGTCCTTGTCCGGGTCAAGATTGTTCTCTTCGAGCCATTCCCGGAGGAGGGTGTCCTGGATGGATCCTGGCGGGAAGGTGCCGATCGTCAGGCCTTTGAGGTCCTGCGGGCCCGTGTAGGGGATCTCGGGCCGCAGAACGAGGTCTGAACCCTGGGTCTGGACGGCAGCGACGATCTTTGCGTCAAGCCCGGTTGCCAGGGCTGATATGACCGGGGCTGCGCCGACGTAGGCGATATCGATGTTCCCGCCAAGCATCGCCTGCATCTCCGGTGGTCCGGTGGGGAAGGAGTAGTCGGTCACCTCGGTGATGCCGAAGGGCGCGAGGTCGTCTTCCCACCAGCCTTTGGCCATCGCGGTCATGTGGGCGACCTGGTGGGTGCTTGGCTGGTAACCAATGCGCAGGTGCGTCACCTTCTCGGTCTCGGTGCCGGTGCACCCGGCGACGAACGCAAACGCCGCGACCAGGGTCACGGCCAGGAGGAGTGTGATGATTGATTTTGTTCTCATAGGAATCTCCTTGATGTAGTCTTTGATGGGTTGTAAAACCTATTTCTTCTGCCGTCGGTATATAGCATTGCCGGAAATGGCGTGATTTGTTCTACCCGGGTATCACTTTTCTCCAGATATTTATCCTGCAGGATAATTTCCCGGGTGCAGGGGAACACCCTCCCGGACACGAACCTGCCCTGCGGGCACCTCGGATCCCGGGCCGGCATGCCGGCTACCGGTGCGCGGGGGAGCGTGGTTTTAACCTCTCTCCGGGCCAAACGATACAGACAGGATTGGTGACTAGGATGCGATCAGATCAGATTCGGCAGGGCCGTCTCGGGGGCGAACGGTCGGCCAGCCTCGAGCACTTCCTTGCCTCGATGGACGCCGACCGCTGGATAGCAGAGACCGATCTCCTCGTGGATATGGCCCATCTTCTGGGGCTCCGGCGGCAGGGGATCATCGATGCGGCCCCGGCCCGTGCGCTGATGGCGGCGCTCCTCGACCTCTACGACCACGGTCTCCCGGCCGAGGCGTTCGACGAACGGTTTGAGGATATCCATGCCGGGAAAGAGGCTTACCTCATCGACCAGGTCGGCGAGGACATCGGCGGGCGTCTCCATATGGGCAGGTCCCGGAACGACGAGGTGGCCACCTGTATCAGGATACGCTTGAAGCAGGAGATCCTCGGCATCGCGCGCTCGCTTGCCGACCTCAGGGCGACCCTGCTTGATGTTGCGGCCGGGCAGCAAGAGACGGTGATGCCAGGCTTCACCCACCTCCAGCACGCCCAGCCCACGACCCTCGCCCACTACCTCCTCGCCTACGAGCAGGCCATCTCCCGGGATGCTGCCCGGCTCAGGGAGGCCTACGCCCGGGTGGATGTCTCTCCCCTCGGTTCGGCGGCGTTCGCCTCGACCGGGTTTCCGCTTGACCGCGACTACACCGCCCGCATCCTCGGGTTCTCCGGGCCTGCGGCAAACAGCATGGACGCGGTCGCCGCCCGGGACTTCGCGATCGAGGTTCTCGGGGCGCTGGCTATCTGCATGACGACGATAAGCCGGCTCTGCGAGGAGATCGTCCTCTGGAGCACCTCGTTTGTCGGGTTTGTCGACCTGGACGACGCCTACTGCTCCTCCTCCTCGATCATGCCCCAGAAGAAGAACCCTGACGTCGCCGAGATCATGCGGGCAAAGGCCGGGACGGTCGCCGGCGCGCTTACGGCGGCGATCACCATCACCAAAGCCCTCCCCATGAGCTACAACCGCGACCTCCAGGAACTGACCCCGCACCTCTGGCGGGGGGTGGCGGCGGCCCGGGAGAGCATCCCGCTGCTGGCAGGGATGATCCAGACCGCGACCTTTGCCACCGACCGGATGGCGCTGGAGGCCGGTCGGGGGTTCTCTACCGCCACAGAACTTGCTGATGTCCTGGTCAGGGATTACGGGCTTGCGTTCCGCACCGCCCACCGGATCGTCGGGCGGGCGGTCAGGCAGGGTTCGCTTGACCTTGCCAGCCTCGAGGCTGCTGCCCGGGAGACGGCGGATCTCTCGGTCGTGGACCTGGGGCTGACCCAGGAGCAGATCGAGACGGTCCTTGACCCACGGCACGTCGTCGCGGTCAGGACGATCGTCGGCGGTCCGGCACCGGCCGCGGTTGCGGTGCAGCTTGAGCAGCAGCAGGCCCTCCTCGCCCGCGACCGGGCATGGGTGGAGGAGACCGCGACCGGGCTTTCGCACACGTTTGAAGAACTTATTGCAGCATCACGGAGGATGATAGCATAACCCCACTCCCAGAGACCGGTGACCTGGTGCGCTACACCAACGGCGGGACCAGGCTCCCCGGGACCTATATCACTGAACGCGACGGCATGGCCGTCATCAAACTTGAGAACGGTTACCACATCGGGACATCCCCGGAGAAGATCACGTGGGTGGAGCGTCCGGCTCCGCAGCCGCCGGCCGGGGAGGCCGGGGTCCCTGCCCAGAACCCTGACCTCCCTGAACTTGCGATCCTCTCCACCGGCGGGACGATCGCAAGCAGGGTGGACTACCAGACCGGGGCGGTGACGAGCCAGTCCTCGGCGAGCGAGATCCTGCGGGCGATCCCTGAACTCGGGGATATCGCCCGTTACCGCGACCGTCAGGTCGCAACCATCCTCTCCGAGAATATGCGCCCCGCGATCTGGCAGGACCTTGCGCGGGCAATCTACGACGAGATCCAGCAGGGCGTCGCGGGGGTGATCGTCACCCACGGCACCGATACGATGGCCTACTCGGCCGCGGCGGTCAGGTTCATGCTCAGGACCCCGGTGCCGGTCGTCTTTGTCGGGTCGCAGCGGTCAGCCGACCGTCCAAGCTCAGATAGCGTCATGAACACCCTCTGCAGCGCTGCCGTCGCCACCGGCGACCTCGGCGAGGTGGCGGTGGTGATGCACGCAACGACGAGCGACGACCGGTGCGCCATCCACCGGGCGACGCGGGTCCGGAAGATGCATACCTCCCGGCGCGACGCGTTCCAGAGCGTGGGGTCGGCCCCGCTCGGCTACGTCGACTACCCATCGCTCGCGGTCAGCCTTGCTGATGATGCGCTGCGACGGGGCGCTGAGGACCTGGCACTCCATGACGCGCTCGAGGAACGCTGCGCTCTCCTCCAGTTCTCCCCCGGGATGCCTTCGTCGGTCCTTGAGGCCTTCGATGGCTACGCCGGGCTTGTTCTTGCGGGGACCGGGCTTGGGCATGTGGCGAGCGATTGGGTCCCGAACCTCCGCGAGCTGATCGAGGCGGGGACGACCGTCGTCATGACCTCGCAGTGCCTGCACGGCCGGGTCTGCGACCGGGTCTATGCCACCGGGCGCGATCTTCTCTCGATCGGGGTGATCGAGGGTGAGGATATGCTCCCTGAGGTCGCGCTTGTGAAACTGATGTGGGTGCTCGGGAACGAGTCTGACCCCGACCGGGTGGCTACGGTCATGCAGACCAACCTTGCCGGCGAGATCCAGCGGAGGTCGGTCTGATGGATTACGAAGCACTCGGGATGAAAGCCGGGATCGAGATCCACCAGCAGCTGGATACCGCCGAGAAACTCTTCTGCCGCTGCCCAACGCTGCTGCGGGAGACCTCTGAGCGGACCGGGGAGTTCTCCCGTTTCCTCCGGGCGACCGAGAGCGAACTTGGCGAGATCGACCGGGCGGCCGCAGAGGAGATGAAACAGCGCAGGCGGTTTACCTACTACACCTACGACTCGGTCTGCCTGGTGGAGCACGACGAGGAGCCCCCGGCCCCGATGAACCCCGAGGCGCTCGAGATCTGTCTTACAATAGCAAAGATGCTCGGGATGACGCCCGTCGAGCAGGTGCACACGATGCGGAAACTCGTCATCGACGGCTCGAACACCAGCGGATTCCAGCGGACGGCGCTCGTCGGGCTTGCCGGGTCGCTCCCGAACGGATGCGCCCTTGAGACGATCTGTCTTGAGGAGGAGGCGGCGCAGCGGGTGGCGGGGGAGACCTTCTCCCTTGACCGTCTGGGGATCCCGCTCGTCGAGATCACCACCGCCCCGGATCTCCACACCCCGGAGGCGGTCCAGGAGGTCGCCGGTTACATCGGGATGGTGCTCCGTTCCACCGGCCGGGTGAAACGGGGGCTCGGGACGATCCGGCAGGATGTCAACGTCTCCATCGCTGAGGGCGCGAGGGTCGAGATCAAGGGTGTTCAGGACCTCGATCTCATCGCCGAGGTGGTGCGCCGGGAGGTGCAACGGCAGGTGGCGCTCCTGGCCATCCGTGACGCGCTCCAGGACCGCGGCGCCCGGGTGGATCGGAACGTCATCGACGTCACCGGGGTCTTCTCGGGGACGAAGTCTGCCATCCTGAAGAAGGCCCGGTCGATCCTGGCTGTCCGGCTCTGCGGGTTTGCCGGGCTGGTCGGCCGGGAGATCCAGCCTGGCCGCCGTCTCGGGAGCGAGCTGTCAGACTACGCGAAGAAGTGCGGTGTCGGCGGGATCTTCCATACCGACGAGCTCCCCGCCTACGGGGTCACGGCAGAGGAGGTTGCACGTCTGCGCGAGTTCGTCGGTGCCGCCGAGGAGGATTGTGTGGTCATCGTGGCGGCGGGAAGAGATCGTGCCCGCTGCGCGATGGAGCTGGTGCTGGACCGCGCCGAGATGGCGCTTCTCGGTGTGCCTGAGGAGACCAGGAAGATGCTTGAGGAGGGGAGCACGGCATACATGCGCCCGCTTCCCGGTGCTGCCCGGATGTACCCGGAGACCGATCTCCTCCCGGTCACGATCACCCGGGGCCTGTGGGAGGGGATCGCGGTGCCTGAACTCCTCACTGACCGGGCAGAACGGTTTGTCCGGGAGTTTGCCCTTGACGAGGACCTGGCACGCCAGGTGGCGTTCTCTGAACACCTGCCGACGTTTGAAGCGGCGGTCGCCGCCGGGGTCCGTCCCACCATCGCGGCACGGACGCTCCTGGGCACCTGCCGGGAACTTGCCCGCGAGGGCGTGGCGGTCGATCGGGTGAGCGAAGACGAGATCCTGGCCCTCCTCTCTGCGGTGGAGGCCGGGCATGCCGCCAAAGAGGCGATCCCGGATCTCCTCACCGAACTTGCGCGGACGGCTGGCGCCGGCAGGGGTGCCGGGACGCCCGAGGACCGGGTGGCTGCGGTCATCGCAACGGTCGCTCCCGCCGTCTCGCAGGAGGACGTGACGGCGATCGTGCGCCGGGTGGTCGTCGAGCGGGAAGCGTTTGCCCGGGAACGGGGTATGGGGGCACTTGGTCCCCTGATGGGGGTTGTCATGCAAGAACTCCGGGGGAGCGTGGATGGCAAGATCGTCAGCGAGGTCCTCAGGCGCGAGCTTGAGCGTCTCCTCGCCTGACCCCGGCCGGCGTTTCCGGGTTACTTTTATCATTGACCCGGTACATAATCATAAAGGAGTTTTATTCATGGGAAAGACAGGCAGCACTCAGTGGGCCCAGGTGAAGGGTGCCAGGGGACAGATCCGACTTGTCCCGGCAAGAGAAGGTGAAGTGAAGAAACCAGGTCCGAACCAGCGGTTCAAGCCCGCGGCAGCGATTGCCCGGCACATGAAGCGCGAAGGTCAGGATTTCCGCCGTGGCGGCCGGCGCCGGAACCGGCGCGGGGCTCCGAGCGTGGACGAACGGGCGCGCCGGAGCATGCGGCGCTCTCAGTCATCGATCCTCGGCGTCAAGCGGCAATCGAGATAACCGCTCTGCTTCCCCGCTTCAATACTTTTTATACTTGTGAGTTCCAGTATGTGGTATGGATCTCAAGACCGCCATCACGACCTACCAATTTGCCGAGCGGGCGAAATCTGAGCTGATCGTCGGGTCTCAGCTGACGACAGCACTGATCCAGTTTCCTCTCCAGGAGAAGCCTGGTGGCAAGCGGATGCTCTTGATGGTGCTCGAGTCGATACGCTCTGAGATCATGTTTGCGTATGGCAACACTGAACTCACCGAGTTTAAGAAAGCCGTCAACCATCTCAACGAAGCAATCAGCCTGGTCGAGAGCATGGATCTGGGTTCTGCGGCCGAGCGGCTCAGCAAGGCTATCAGCGCCGTCACGACGGCGGCCCAGGCAGCCTGGGAGACCCTCCAGGAACATGACCTCGTCTGATTTTTATCGTTTCCTGAAATCCCGGTCTTCGGTCCGGGATTTCTCAGGAGAACCTCTCAGCCAGGAAGCCATCGATGCTATCCTCGCCTCAGCGAGCACGGCGCCGAGCGCCGGCAACCAGGAGGCCTGGGACGTTGTCGTCGTCACCGATGAGGATATCAGGATCGAACTGGCTCTTGCGGCGTATGAGCAGGCGCATATCAGGGACGCACCGGCGGTTTTTGTGGTCTGTGCAAACTATGTCAGGTCGATGTCCCGCTATGGAGAGCGGGGGATCCTGTATGCCCTGCAGGATGCTACGATCGCCTGCACCTATATGATGCTTGCCGCACATGCCCGGTCGCTCCATTCGTGCTGGACCGGGGCATTCAACGAGAACGATCTTCGCGAACTCCTCGGGCTTCCCCGACATGTCCGTCCTGTGGCGCTTCTTGCGGTCGGTAAAGGGACGCAACCGCTCAGGGCTGTCGGGCGGATGCCGGTGGAGGAGCATGTCCATCGCGAGATCTGGTAGAATACGATCTTTTGGAGAGATTATGCCCGACTATTTGGTTACACTCGAATCAGCATGGATCATTAAAGATGTCAGGACCACAGACGACGCTGTCAGCATCGCGATCAGCGAGGCCGGAAAACGGCTCAACCCCTCGGCAAAGTTCGTGGAGATCGAGGCCGGGATGAGCGCCTGTCCGTTCTGTGAGGGTGCGTTGAACAGCGCGCTGGTGGTTGCCAATACCGCCCTTGTTGGGCTCATGCTCCAGATGAAGGTCTTCAGGGCGGAGTCTGAAGAACATGCGACCAGGATCGCAAAGTCGGTCATCGGCAGGGCGCTCCGCGATGTTCCGCTGAAGGTTCTGGACGTGCAGGAACTATGATCGCCATCGTCGGGCACACCGCCATCGACCACCTCTTCCGGGTGCCAAACCTCCCGGGACGGCATAACTCGACCTACATCACCGAGCATACGGTCTACTTTGGTGGCGGGGCGGCAAACATCGCCGCCGGGATCGCGGTCCTTGGTGAACGGTGCCGGCTGATCTCAGCGGTCGGCAGCGATTTCCCCGGGAGCGACTATGACCGCTGGCTCCGGGATCTCGGGGTCGAGCAGGACTTTGCCGTGGTCAAGGGTGCCCGCACTGCGACCGCGTACGTCTTCACGGACGACGCCGGCGACCAGGAGACCTTCTTTGAGTGGGGCGCCTCGGCCGCGTTCGCCCGTGCAAAGGCCCCTGCCCTCGACTTCGTCCACATGGCGACGGCCGACCCGGATTTCAACGTCCGGGTGGCAGAGAAGAGCACATTCGCCTCCTTTGACCCGGGCCAGGACCTCCTCTGCTACACCCCGGACCAGCTTGAGATCATCCTCGCGAACATCGACATCCTCTTCTCAAACAACCACGAGATGGACCGGATGTGCGATATGCTCGGGCTGGAGCGCGCAGCGC
>CAZYWX010000044.1:0-11504 GCA_964651285.1 uncultured Methanoculleus sp. | reverse complement strand
CCGGCAGGGGCGGGGGGCAGTGGACAGTGCGTGGCGATAGCCGGTGGAACGTCGTTCCCGGGATGCAAAACCCCCGCAGAAGGCGTGAAACGAGATCGATACCCCCCTCCGTTGAGCGTGCCGGTAATTGAGAATCGATGGAGTAGATAGAGCGGGGAGAGACCTCTCCCCCTCATCACAAGATCGCTTCAGGGTCGATGACCTGCACATTTATCAACCCTTCTGAGAGTATTCCTCAGAATGATTCGGTATGCAGGAAGAGGGGCTGCAGAACGCTGAACCAGGGGCAACCACCCGGGGAGAGGGAGGGGGTGGGGCATGCCGCACGTGATCGAGGTCCGGGACCTGACAAAAGTCTTCGGGACCATCACCGCTGTGGACCATGTCTCGTTTGATGTTCGCCAGGGCGAGATCTTCGGTTTCCTCGGCCCGAACGGTGCAGGGAAGACCACAACCACGCGGATGCTCACCGGCGTCATCCCGGTAGGGGGCGGGACCGCCAGGATCTTCGGGCATGACATCCAGAAGGAACCGGTCAGGGCGAAACAACGGTTCGGCGTCGTCCCCGAAACCTCGAACGCCTACGTCGACCTCACTGCCTGGCAGAACCTTATGCTGATGGGAGCCCTCTACGGGCTCGACCGTGCCCTGGCAGGACAGCGTTCGCGCGGCCTCCTCGAGGTGCTCGGCCTCTACGAGAGGAGAGACCAGAAGGTCCAGGGCTACTCGAAAGGCATGAAACAGCGGCTAATCCTTGCGATGGCGCTTCTCCACGAGCCTGAACTCCTCTTCCTTGACGAACCGACAGGCGGACTTGACGTCCAGAGCACACAGATGATTCTCTCCCTGCTCCGCGCCCTCAATGCCGCCGGTACCACCATCTTCCTCACCACCCACAACATGGAAGAGGCAAACCAGCTCTGTGACCGGGTTGGCATCATCAGGAAAGGGAAGATCGTCGCGATAGACGCGCCCGAGAGGCTGAAGACCGCGATCGACCGTATGCATCGGATCGAGGTGAGTTTTGACCGCCAGGTTCCCGGCGATGCCCTCGCAGGGCTTCGGGGTGTGATCGAGGCGAGCCGGATCGGGGATAAGTGGCAGATCGTTGCAGAGAATCCTGACCTGGTCATCAGGTCGCTGGTGACCTTCAGTGGGGATCACGGTGCGGCGATTCTCACCTTAACCACCCTCGCCCCGTCGCTTGATGAGGCCTTCCTCCGGCTGACCGAGGAGGAGCAGTCATGAACCCGGCAGCGTTCCGGCACCAGGTGCGGAGGGCGTGGGCGATCGCCAGGAAAGATATCAGGATCTACTACTACAAGGGGCCGGTGCTCATCTTCGGGGTCTTCATGCCGGTCTTCCTTTTTCTGGCCTTCTTTCTGGGAGGCCGGCACCTCCCGCTCGCATTCCTCCTCCCCGGGCTTGTCGGGATGACCCTCTTCTTCACCTCAACCGCTGTCTCGCCCGCGATCTTTCCCTGGGAAGGGCAGGCACGGACCCTTGAACGGCTTGCCGCCTGCCCCATCACCATCGAGGCGATCGTCCTCGGGGACATGATCGCTTCCATCCTCTTTGGGCTCGGGGTCACGATGGTCACCATCCTCATCGGGCTCGGGCTTGGGCTTGTGCTCCAGCACGGGATTGTGCTCGGGTTTGCCATGCTCCTTGCTGCGTGCTGTTTCTCAGCATTCGGCATGCTTCTTGCCGTCCCCCCCACGAACACGCCTTCAAACATCATGATGCTCTCGACCCTGCTGAAGTTCCCGCTCGTCTTCATCTCAGGAATCTTTATTCCCCTGGAGTAGATGCCGGCGTGGGGGCTTCTGCTTGCATTCTGCTCACCGCTCACCTACTTCACAGACCTGGTGCGATACTCATTTGCCAGCGCCCATCACTTCCCGGTGGCGGTTGATATCGTGGCGCTTGTCGGGTTCGCTCTGGTCTTTACCGCGGCTGCGATCTCCCTGCATCGGTGGAGCATGCCGCGGAGGATGTGAGAAGCCTTGCCCCTATCCTGGTTACCCATACCCTTTTATGCAGGGGTAATAAACCAGAGTTCGTTATGCCGTCAAGGTTAATGGATTACTTCAACAAACAGCCGAGGATCGGCATCCTCAGCACCGCGAACAGGGACGGGAAGGTCAATGCGGCGGTCTTCGGCTCGCCGCGGATGGTCGATGAGAAGACCATTGTCGTGGCCCTGGGAGAGAACCGCACGTTTGAGTACCTGCAGGAGAACCCGAACGCCGTCTTCCTGATCGTGGAACAGGGCGAGACAGAGACGCTCGAAGGCTGGAAGGGACTTCGGGTCTACCTGCGGATGAAGGAGTATGCAACCTCGGGCGAGATGCTGGAGTCCTACAAGAGGGAGGCAGCCAAGATCCTGGGCGAAGAGGCAGTGGCGACGATCCACGCTGTGGTGAGGTTCGAGATCGATGAGGTGCGGCCCCTGATCGATATGGGCCAGACCTGGGAGGAATCGATCTGAACCCGGTTTGAGAGGACAGACCTGTTCTCTCCATCTTCGGACGCGTCAGGACCACCCGGAGCCGGGAGGGGCGTCTCCAGCTCACAGGCTGCCCGGGCTCTGCTGTATCATCGACCATGACCTTGAAAGCGAGTGCGGGACGAGATCTCAGGCGATCATCTGGTTGCCGCATCACTCAGTGATTCCAGGAGATTGAGGCGATTGTTCTTGCCTGAAAGGATAACGGAGGCATAGACTATTCTCTCCTACCCTGCCGGGTGTTCTACGGATAGTGCATGAAAAGTACCTAAAAAAGCGGATCGCGCTCGAAATCCTCTTCACTTCTCTCTATTATCAGCAATATTTCGAGGCATTTCTCTGAACCCGGGCTCGTTCGCCAGTATCAGAGGGTACTCAACAAAATCTGGTTCGATCTTTAAATAGAACTCATCAGTTGCATTCTAGGGTTACTATTAGTTTTCGATACATTTATATGTGCAAATGTAGATTGTCACGTTGCCGCGTCTGTACGCTTTTACGCCGAATGACAATGAGTGGATAAACGAGTTGGCAAAAATGCATGCCAGGGTCCCGATGATACGGTTGGGGGTAGTTAAACGAAGCCGCTGTGTACCCCGCGTATGGCAAAGCGGGGTACACCACAGGGACGCAGTTGTCGACGGCGGATGCAACTGTACCTGATGTATGGAGCGGCGAGAATACGGGTCGCCAGGCCCGTATGGTTGAGGTGAATACTACAATGACAATTGGAATTATTGGAGGAACCGGCGGCCAGGGTCTCGGGATCGCCACCCGGTTCGCACAGGCGGGAGAGGATGTGATCATCGGCTCGAGGACGATCGAAAAAGCTCAGACAGCCGCAGACAAGGTTATCGAGCTTCTGGGCGATGGTGTGAGCATCAAGGGCGCTGAGAATCCCGACGCTGCTAAAGAAGCTGATGTCCTGATACTCACCGTACCGCTGCCAGCCCAGAAGAGCACCCTGCTTTCCATCAAGGAAGGCGCAGCCGGAAAACCCTTACTGGATGCTACAGGTCCCCTCGAGGCCACCATTGGTGGCTCACCCACGAGGTTCATATCCCTCCTCGATGGTTCCGCAGCGCAGCGGTCACAGGCGATCTTACCTGATGCCAAAGTGATCTGTGCGTTCAACAACATTGCTGAGCACGCTCTTATGGCGATCGAGAAGGATATCGACTGTGATTGCCTCATCTGTGGCGACGATAAAGAAGCCAAGGCCTTCGTGACTCCGCTGATCGAGAAGATCCCTGGCGTCAGGGTCATCGACTGCGGGGCCCTCGAGCGAGCCAGCATCATCGAGAAGATCACGCCGCTCCTGATCGGGTTGAACATGCGGTATAAGAGCCGGTATGGCGGGATCAGGATCACCGGTCTCGACATAGACTAGGTTGCCAGATCATCTCAGGTAACCTGATGTAACCGGTCGGATTGACCGATGTTACCGCAGTCAGGGGGCGAAGGGGGTCCTCCCCCAGCCTTCCTCTGCGAGATTCGAGACCAGCCCGGACTCTTTTTCTTCAAGCCGATCTCTTTGTACTTCTGAGTGTCTGAGTTCTTCCTGGCGCGATCCTGACGATTCTGGTTGTTCGTGGTAACTACCTGAGGGATCGGTCATCGGGCTGAGGAAAACTTCATCGAACCCTGAACGTTTGACGAGGTTCTGCGGGCGGGACACCTTTTTTGTGGCAAGCGCAGGCAGAGACCGCGCTGGTGAGGAGAGTTGATCGAGCACATTCCCGAAGTCTCTGGCGATCGAAGGACCCGGGGATCAGGGATTCAATGTTTTTGCGCACCCAGACGGTGATCTGACGCATACCTGATGCAGATAGCCTGAAGAGGTCTGATGACCTCATCACCGCGCGGGGGGTGGGCATGGCAGAGGTGTGCCGGGACAACCTCATCACCAGACCTCACCTTCTCTCTTCCTTCTGCTCAGGATCGAGGAGAGATCGGGCATCTCCTCTCTGCCACCAACCACCACGATCGCGCTCTTCTTCCTGATCGAGGAATCCTTGCTCGTATGCTCTTCACTCAGCCGCGCGACGATCAGGACTGCTTCTTCCAGGATGACCGGCTTCGCGATGATGCCACTCTCAAGCCCGCTTCAAGACTCATCCTCCGCATCCTCGAGCACTTCCACACCCGGGAGTGGCTTTCCTGCAAGCATCGTGAGCGCAGCCCCACCGCCGGTCGAGACATGGGTCATCTTGTCGGCAAGCCCAAACCGGGTCACCGCATCGGCGGTCGAACCCCCGCCGATAACCGTGGTGCCAGGGAGGGCAGCAAGGGTCGCGGCGACCCGACGGGTCCCTTCTGCAAACTCAGGGACCTCAAAGACCCCCATCGGGCCGTTCCAGACGACGGTCTGGCATCTGGCAAGTGCCTGGCAGAACTCGCTTGCGGCCGCAGGGCCGATATCAGCGATGACCAGGTCGTCCGGGATGGTGGAAACTGGTACAACCCGGGCGGAGGCACCGGTGTCCAGCCTCTCAGCGACGATGACATCCCGGGGCAGAAGGAGGCGAACAGCGTGTTCTTCTGCCTTCGCAGAGATCCCCTGCACGTCGTCGAGACGGTCAGTCTCGACGCTCGACGCCCCGGTCCTGGTGCCCCGGCTCGCAAGGAACGTCGCTGCCATGCCGCCCCCGATGATGAGGAGGTCGACCCGGGGGACGATGTTTTCGAGGACATCCAGTTTGTCGCTCACCTTGGCACCACCGATCACGGCCGCAAACGGCCGGTCCGGGTTCTGCAGGACGCGTGTAAAGGCTTCCAGTTCTTTCGCGAGCAGGAGCCCGGCCACCGCCGGCAGGTAGTTTGGGACCCCCACGATCGAGGCATGGGCCCGGTGGGAGGCCCCGAAGGCATCGTTGACATAGACATCAGCCAGGCGGGCGAGTCCTTCCGAGAAGCCCGGGTCGCACGCCCGCTCTCCCGGGTGGAACCTCAGGTTCTCGAGGAGGACGACGTCCCCGCCCCGCATCCTGGCGACCGCGCTCTCGACCTCAGGGCCGATGCAGTTCTGGAGTGCGACGACCGGCCGGTCGAGGAGCACCGAGAGCCGGTTTGCCACAAGGGCAAGGCGTAACCGCTCCACGATTCCCCCCTGCGGCCGGTCCAGGTGAGAGCAGAGGATGACTCGAGCGTCCTGCTCGCAGAGGTAGCGGATCGTCGGCAGGCTGGCTCTGATGCGCGTGTCATCGGCGATGGCCCCCTCTTCGTCGAGCGGTACGTTGAGATCGGCACGGACGAGCACCCGCTTCCCCTGGACCATGATGTCTCGGACGGTCTTCTTTCGTCTCGCAGTCTGGTTTTGCATGCTGGCATACCCCCGGGAGCAGCGGAGAGCGGCGGGACCGTTTGTGCCGGTGCCTGACCGTTCCCCGCAGAATCGATGCTCGAGTGCATGCCTGCATGGGCATATATACTGTTCGCCGGAGCGTGCGCAAACAGTTTCAGCTCGGGAGCTCCCGGGGCAGAGGGGGATAGCCTCCTGTACAGGAAATGAGGTGATCCTGTTGCGGCACGGCGAGAGCCTCCTGAACTGGGAGGGGCGGTTCACAGGCTGGGCTGACGTGGACCTCTCGCCCCGGGGGATCGAAGAAGCCCCCCCACCGGGCGGCGTTGCTCCTCAACGACGGCGGGTACACGTTCCGCGTTGCCTGGACCTCGGTCCTGAAACGGGCCATCCGGACGCTCTGGATCGTCATGGACGACCTCGATCTCATGTACGTCCCGGTGCACCGGTCGTGGCGGCTGAACGAGAAGAGTTACGGCGCCCTGCAGGGCTTCAAAACACGCAGGAAGCCACCCGGGAGAACGGCGTAGAGATGGTGCACCTCTGGCGCCGGACTGTGACGTGCGGCCGCCGCCGATCCCATGGGACGATCCCCGCCACCCGCGATTAGATCCGCGCTCCATTGATCTGGATCCGAGAGACTGTCTGCGACTGAATCACTGCAGGACACGCTTAAGCGGGTGCTCCCCTGCTGGGAAAATCAGATCACGGCAGACCTTGCGGCAGGCAGAACCCCTCTGGTCGTCGCCCATGGAAACAGCCTCCGCGCCCTGATCAAACACCGGGACAGAATCCCGGAGGGAAGGATCGCTGACCTCAACATCCCCACCGGCTGGCTACCCACCCGTCTACGAACTGGACGAGGACGTCAGGGCGGTCAACCACCACTACCCGGGTGATCCGGAGGATATCGCTGCCGCAGCCGCCGCGCGGGGCGTGGCCCGGCAGGCAGGACGGGGCTGACTCCGGGGTTTGCTCGAGCCCTCCCAGAATATTGTTGCTGGCAGGAGAGCCCGATCCCTCCATCCCTCACGATGCCGTCAAGCCAGGACTGATCTGGCTAGAACAGTTCGTTCCTCCGCAAAAACTCCCTGATCTCGCGTGACTCGATCCAGCCTGCGTCGAGCTGTTTCACGATCCCGTTGATCCGTTCTACCTGCTCCCGGATCTTCTCTGACGCCTCGGCATCATCGATCAGGTCGGCCATACCAAGGATCACCTGCAGGGGCAGCCTGATGTGGTCGGCAAGGATCGCAAACTGCTCGATGTTCCGTTCGATCTGGTAAAACGCCTGCTGTCGCAGTTCTTCCATCTTCGCCCGCTCAGTGACATCCAGGATCTGTACCAGGATGCCTTTGAGGGTCCTGGTCTTGCGGTCGTGTACCGGGCTTGCGTGGACGTCGACGGTGATCGTCCCGGTCCGGGTCGTCGGATAACTCCCTGATTCTCGGGCAAGGTCCAGATCAACAGGGATGATGAAATGCGCCTCTTCCCCTCGCCTGAACCGCTCCCTGACCCATGCAGGGGTGCCCGGGTCCTTGAAGAGGTTGTACCCGATCACATCCCGCCTGCTCGTTATCCCGAAGATCTCCAGACTTGCCCGGTTGATGTCGATCAACCGCCCCCGGGGGTTATAATACTCGATCCCGATCGGGGACTGGTTGAAGATTCTCCGGAACCGCTCCTCGCTCCGCCGCAGCGCCGCCTCAAATTGTTTTCGCCGGGTGATATCGCGCATGGTGACCTGCACACATTGCATACCGCCATATACTACAGGAGCCGTAGCCGATTCGATGGAGACCTGAGTCCCGTCGATCCGGAGGATCCGCGTCTCCTGGTTCGGGGAGATCTCTCCCCTCATGATACCTGGCATCCGCGCCCTGACCTGGTCGCGTGCAGCAGGATGCACCCGATCGATGACGCTCATACCTACCAGTTCTTCCTGGATTTCTGCACCAAAGAGGTCCAGGGCGGCTGGATTTGCGTATATGAACGTCCGGGTGTCATGGACGATGATGGCGTCCCGGGCTGTCTCAACCAGCATCCGGTATCTCTCCTCGCTCTCCCGGAGAGCTTCTTCGGCCTTTTTCTGGGGGGTGACGTCGTTGATAACGAGGGCGATCTGGTCATAATGCGGCCGGTAGGCCCGCACCCGGTGGTATCCGCCAGGTCTCAGGCACTGTGTCTCGCAGTGTTCGGGCGTTCCGGTCTTTGCGACCCGGCAGAGCAGGGCTCTGAGTTCATGAGTGGTGCCCGGGAAGACTTCAAAGAAGGTCTTTCCGATGGTCTCCTCTCTCTCATACCCGATCTCCTCCTCAGCCCGGCTGTTGATCTCGATACACCGGTAATCAACGGGCTCTCCCGCGCTGTCGCAGACGACCTCCAGCAGGGTGACCGATTCCTGCATCTGGTCAGCGAGGAGACGATGCTGCCTCTCCAGTGATTGAAGCGCTGCTTTTGTCTCTTCTCGCGCGATGACTGCCCCGATCATCGTGGCGACCGTATGCACGAAGTCACGTTCCTGCGGCTTGAAGGGGTCCTGTGTACCCTCTGGTAGAGGTCCCTGGTACTCGACCTCGAGGTAGCCTGCACCTCCCCTCTCTGCTGGGAGTTCGGCAACGATCCTCCGGGGCTGGTTATCCCCTGCCATGAAGACAGCCCGGCCGATCACGATCCGTGTCGATATCTGCTCTGGATATCGGAACCCGTTGGGCATCCAGGCGATCACCTGCTGAGAGATCTCCTGCAGGTCGATCTCTTCCTGCGCAATAACCTCCGAGATCCTGGAGAGGGTCTCCATCCTCCGCGCCTGTCTCTCCTTCTCGAGGGTATGCCGCTGCAGTCTTCGCTGGTCATCGGCGTCGAGGTTGATCCCGGCCCAGAGGAGGATATTCCCATCATCGTCCCTGATAGGCATGGCCCGGCTGTGAATGGTGTGATACTCCCCATCAGTGCCAAGGACCCGGAACCGGTGGTTCCAGCGTTCCCTGGTAGCGACGCAGCGGGCCCAGGCAGCCAGAAACGATACCAGGTCTTCAGGGTGGATGTGGTGGAGCCATCCGGGCTGCTGGAATGCATCAGGTGCCATCCCGGTGAGGTCAAGGAGCGAGTCAGAGATGTAGAGGATGTCACCTTTACATCCGGCGATCCAGATTCCATACGGAACTGGTTCGGGAACCGCCGGGGGGTCGCCCTGGCTTCTTCCTGGCCCCGGGTAAGCGGGAGTCCTGTTACAAGGAGGTTCTTTCATGGTGCGCATTTATGCATCGATGGGTCTCTCCAGCGGGCAGGGCGCCCCGCACGTGGCACGAGAATCTCAACCTTCCCTTCTGTCACGGGGCTGTTTGGAGTAAGCAGTTTGGTAAAGGCCACTTGGGCTTTTTAATATTTCAGGTTTTTGGGTATCTCGTTATTTGTAAGAGAGGGGATTTCTCTGTCCTTATAGGTTGCCGATGCCGATCCCTGGAAAAGATGGATGTGCCTGACCCAGGAAACAGATACTGAGCAGATCTCTGGACCCTCTGACGATCGATGATCTCTGGTTGGATCGGCATAGAATTCAGTGCGATACCGATGATTTGTCTCATTCCAGACGGAGACCTCAGGAATGGAGCTCTCCTGCCCCATCCTGCCGTGAGGCGAAGAGCCCACAGGGGAATGTGGTTATTCATTCTGGATCCCGGATGCCACTCTTTCCGGCCCACCCGGTCCCTCGCTCGCCAGGCGCTCCCGGGATCCGCTCACCTCTGACCCCTGCCAGGATCCGGTATTATGATATACCGTGCGGGGTGAATGTGCTCGGTCAGGTATCGAAGACGCGCTTCCTCCCCCGGTTAAAACCAGGGGTCTCTGCGATGTGATATAATGACGGATCAGATCGATTCCCTGAAAAACAGTCGGAAATCCGAGAATTGGGTTCATACTCCCTGGACTGCCGGACTCGGTGACGCGCGATGAGTGAGGGCGCGATAGAGAAGATCCAGACGATCAAGACCCCTGAAGGAACGTTTACCGTCAGACTCATCCGCGATGACTTAGAAAGTATCTACCCGGGCATGGTCAGGTATACCGTTGAGGTCCTCCTTGGCACTGCGACCGTCTACACCTACGCCATCAACTCCTACGAGGTGCCGCCCGGGTCACTCTTTGAGACCAGGAAGGTAGCCGAGATCGTTTTTTCCCGGCTCGCGCACGATGTTGCGACGCGCCCGAAGACCTACACCCGCCCAAGGGTCTTCACTCGACCGCTCCCCGGGAGGGAGACTTCTGATCTCGTCATCCTGCAGGCGAGTCCGCGACGGTTCGGGAACTCTGCTAGAGCCGCAGCATGGTGTGACGATGAGGCCACCCGGGCCCGCCTCACCTCCAGGGTCTTCTTCCTGCAGGAGATGGATATCAGACCATGTATCGGCTGTTATACCTGTTACAACTACGGTTACTGTCCCATCGAGGACGATATGCCCAGGATCATCCGGGCTCTCGAGTCCGCATCCATCATCGTCGTCTGCACGCCAGTCTACACAAACACCGTTCCGGCAGGCCTGAAGGCGGTGATGGATCGGTGCCAGTGGCTTCACGCCAGGAAAAAGATTCTGGGAAGCAAGATCCATGCGCGGGGGCTGCTCATCGCTGTCGCAGGACGGCGGGGGACTGAGCCATTCGACTGTGTAACTGGTGTGGTCGATGCGTTCATGAAGAACCTTGGGATCAGGCCAGTCAGGCCGGTGCTGGTTGGTGACCTCGACCGCGCCTGGGATATCAGGAAGATCGAGGGGGCTGAAGATGAGGTCAGGTCAGCGCTGCGTGCGCTGATCCGGTCCCGGGCCGAAAGATAATATCCTCTGGTCTCCCACCGATGATGCATGGCAGAAGTGATTGTTGAGATCATCGGGCTTGAGGAGTCTGATTGTGGCCCGTTCCCCTGCGACGAGACGAGGTCCTGTGGGCTTGAGGCCTGTTACCCCTCAAACCGCATGATCGACGCCATCGGTGCCCTGCGTGACGAACTCCTCGCCGAGTACGATGATAGGGTTGCGGTGAAGATGACGCTGATCGATGAGGAAATACCGGATCATGTCAGGGAGATCATCGAGGACCGTCACCCACCCATCCCGATCGTTCTCGTCAACGGGAATCTCACCTCGATCGGGAGGGTTTCCCTCGATCTGATAAAAGAGGAGGTTGATTATGCCCTTGAAGAGGCTGAAGAGTCCTAGAATATCTTCTTCAACTCTCCGGTCGCAAGGTCGAAGTAGAGGCCGTGTAGCCGGACCCGTCCTTCTTTTTCCGCAGCCCTGACCGGCGGGTAGGTGCGGAGGTGCTCAAGCTGCAGGCCGACGTTCTCGATCTCGATGAGCCGCCGGCGGAGGTCTTCTTCTTCCGGGGTCTCCGGTACCTGGATCCTGGCCTCAACGCGGCGTTTTGCTTCCATCGCGTTGTTCAGCCAGAGCGGGATATACGCATCATCGCTCTCCCGGTCGAGCCCTTTTATGGCACCGCAGTCTGAGTGACCGCAGATGGCAATATCCCCGACCTTGAGGTGGTTGAGCGCGTACTCAAGCACGGTCGCGAAGTTCCAGTCATGGATCGGGACGATGTTGCCGATGTTGCGCTGCACAAAGATCTCGCCGGCCTGTGCGCCGGTGATACGTTCGGGGTCAACCCTTGAGTCAGAACACCCGATCCAGAGGACCA
>CAZYWX010000043.1:0-11901 GCA_964651285.1 uncultured Methanoculleus sp. | reverse complement strand
CAGATAGGATATACCCCGATCCCGCGAAACACCAGCAATGCTGATCAACCCTGTGTGCAGATGCTCATGAGCAGATCCAAAAACAACCAGATGATAAAAAAGTCACAACGGATCAGAGCAGAGATCTACACGATACCGATGATCTGGCCCAATACCAGATGGCGATATCGTGAACGGCGCCTCTATGGGCTCCCTGCCATGCGCTGGAGAGACCGGGATGGGCAACCCCTTCCCGGCAAGCGGATCCAGGGATAGCCGCAATATCCCATCCGTTAAACGAAGGTATCAAGAAGAAATGCTCAGAGTGCCCCCGCCCGGATTTGAACCGGGGACAACCAGATCTTCAGTCTGGCGCTCTCCCAGTCTGAGCTACAGGGGCATCTGCTCTACAATGTTGTCTGTTGACCCTAATAAATTTGCTCCTCATGGGGAGCAGTGGTAGCATCTTCGTGGGCCCGGTAGCAGAGGTGTGACTGGCCGCAGACCGCCTGTTTATCACATCACACACCGACAATATGAGCAATGGACCGGAGTAATCGCAAGCAGGATACACAAGGGACAAACCTGATGCAGGCGCTCTCCAGACGGAGAGAAACCGTTGTGCACCTTACGCATAACGACCTCGATGCCGTTGGTAGTGATGCCATCCACCGCAGGAAACATGGCGACGTCTTCACCATCTGGTGTTCGGTCGGCAGGTTCCTCTCCCTCCTGGATGCCGTGGCCGGCGCTCCGGGGCGGGGCGACCTCCTCAGCATATCTGATCTCGGATACCAGCAAGGCGTCGAGCGTCGGCTCGCCAAAGCCCGGTCGAACGGGTGGCAGATCGAGTGGCGCGACCACCATCGCTGGGAAGAGGAGGAGATCCGCGCCGTGGAGAAGAAGACCAGCCTCCTCCACATCGACGTTACCACCTGCGCCACCGGGATCGTCGCCCGCGACCTTACCCCCGATGATGCGGTGGCTGAAGAGATCGCGCGGGTCGTCTGTGACTACGACCTCTGGAAGCACCAGGATCCCAGGTCAAAGATGCTTGGCCAGGTGGTGATGCAGAAAGGCTTCCGGGAATACGTCCGCGACAACTTTGTCCAGGGCACCATCATCGATGCGAAGATCGAGAACGAGTACGCCAGGATCGTCCAGGAGATGGAGCGAGATATCAAACACAGCCTCCGGCACACCACCATCATCGAGAGGGGGCGCTACCGGATCGTGTTTGCCCCGCTCTACGGCTACCCGAGCGAGACCGCGCATGCCATCCGCGACGAACTCAACACCGATATCGAGGTGGTGGTCTCATCAAACGGCCGGTTCTCCATCCGTTCTGTCCCCCCGATCAGCCATCTCATCGCCCGCGAGTTCGACGGCGGCGGTCACCCTCACGCATCAGGTGGCACGTTTGAGTTCAACCTCCTCGACCGCATCATCTTCTGGATCCTGAAACGGAACCGGCATTACCGCCGCCTTGCAGATGCGGCGGAATCTATCGTGTGATGAACGCCTGGTCGACCAGGTACTTCCAGTAGCGGGGGCAGTCATCCTCACAACAGTAACCACCTGCCTCGAGCATATCCGGGTCAGTAAAAGTGGCGGCGGCCGCAAGGTCCTGGGTCTCGGGGGCGAGCAGGATCAGCCGTCTGATACGGAACTGTTCCATCAGGTCAGGGGCCTGACCAAGGCAGGTTGCCGGGAGAATCAGATCATCCTGGTACTCAAGGAGCAGTTCGAGGTCAAACCCCTCCAGGTTCCGGGGGAAGAAGAGGATCTTTCTGCCGGCAAGCACCTCAAGCTCGATCGCGTCGGCCTGATCAGCGATCAGAACGTGCCCCTGCACGCCTGCATCGCGCATCTCCCGGGCAAGCCGGGCATACCCGGTCGCGATGATCTCCCGGAACTCCTCATCATCATCGATGTAGGCATCCTGGAATCCGAGCATGTGAGGAGCAGGGAGAGAGAACCAGACCCCCTTCCTCCTTGCCCGGATGTAGTGTGCATCCGCGATCAGGGCGGACGGGTCGATGCCGGGCTCGCCGACAAGCGTTCCGTCGACCATCCCCACAAACCCCTTGCGCCACCGTTCGCCGTAGAAGAGGCCACCGACGGCAGGGATCTCCACACCACTCTGGGCGTCGAGCGACCGCTCGATCAGGTAGGTGGTGAGGTCTGCTTCCTCTCCTGCTCTTCCTTTCAACCACTCCGCCAGGTCCGAAACCCCGGGCACCGCAACCTCAGAACCGAAGGACCGGACCGGTATCGTTATACGTCGTGTCATGCGCTGGTATCTTTATTAGCATCGTGACCAGAGTAAATAAGGATGAGTGGTAAGCCGTTGCTGGTAACCTGTGGGCTCCCATACACGAACGGTCCCTGCCATATCGGGCACCTGCGGACCTACGTGCCGGCAGACTTCTACGTGCGGTATCTGCGCCGGTCTGGGGAGGAAGTTGTCTTTATATGTGGTTCCGATAACCACGGAACACCGATCGTGATCAGTGCTGAAGAGGAGGGATCGACCCCCCGTGCCCTCTCAGAACGTTATCATCAGCACTTCTCTGAGACGTTCAGGCGGATGGGGATCGTCTTTGACCGATTTGGCATGACCGATGACCCCATGAACCACGAGACCACCCGCGCGATCGTGCAGCGGCTGATCGATAATGGCTACGTCTACGAAAAAGTCATCAACCAGAGTTACTGCCCGAACTGCGACCGTTTCCTCGCAGACCGCTACGTGGAAGGGATCTGTCCCTACTGTGGGGCTGTTGCCCGGGGCGACGAGTGCGACCAGGGGTGCGGACATCACCTTGAACCAGGCGAGATCAAGGACGCGGTCTGCAAGGTCTGCGGAGGGAAAGCCGAGAACCGCGAGCAGGAACACTACTTCTTTAAGCTCTCGGCGTTCCGTGACTTCCTGCTCGAATATCTTCCCACCCTCCAGGGCACAGCCACCGCCCGGAACTACGCCCTCGGCTGGGTGAAGAAGGTTCTGCATGACTGGTGCATCACCAGAACACTGGATTGGGGTGTCAGATTCCCGGGCCGGGACGATCTCGTCGTCTATGTCTGGGTCGACGCCCCCATCGGCTACATATCGTTCACCAAAGAGTGGGCAGATGCCGCAGGGGCTGACTGGAAAGACTACTGGTGTGGCGATGATACGGGGGTCATCCACTTCATCGGTGGCGACATTGTCTATCACCACTGTATATTCTGGCCGGCGCTCCTTAAGGGAGCAGGGTACGGCCTCCCGCATGCGGTGGTCGCAAGCGGCATGGTCACCATCGAGGGCAGAAAGTTCTCGAAGTCGCGTGGTTACGTCGTCTGGACGAATGACGACTACCTGGACCAGGGACTCCCGGCAGACTATCTCCGGTACTACCTCCTCTCCTACACCAACCACACAAAGGAACTCGACTTCTCCTGGAAGGTCTACGCCGAACGGGTGAACAACGAGATCGTCGGAACGCTGGGCAACTTCATCTACCGGACGATGTACTTTGCCCAGAAGGAGTTCTCAGGCGTGTCTGACCTCCCGGTGAGCCCGGCCATCATCGAAGAGATCGAGCGGACGCTTGCCAGGGTCGATGTCGAGATACGGGATTATGAATTCAAGAACGCCGTCGACTCGATGATGGCGCTTGCGTCGTTCGGAAATGCCTACATCCAGAATAACGCTCCCTGGAAGGTGATCAAGGAAGATCGGAATGAGGCTGAGCAGGTGATCGCCGATTGTCTGCAGATCGTCAAGGCACTCACCCTCATCTTCCAGCCGGTGATGCCGGAGTCGATGCAGCAGGCCTGGACGATGCTCGGCTACGACGATGCTATCGCGGATCATTCGATCGCCGAGGCGACGGCACCGGTGGGAGCGCGCCCACTGGCAAAGCCCGCCCCGCTCTTTGCAAAGATCGAGAAGGACCAGGTCAATCACCTTGAGAAGGTCCTCAACATGCGGGTCGAGAAGGCGGAGAAGGCAGCCGGAAAGCCGATAAACACCGTCTCCATCGAGGAGTTCGCAAACCTCGATATCAGGATCGCAACGATCGTCTCGGCCGAGAAGATCAAGGGCTCAAAGAAACTCTACCGGCTCATCGTCGACCTGGGAGGCGAGAAACGCCAGGTGGTCAGCGGCATCGCACCATTCTACACCCCCGACGAACTGGTGGGGAAGGATGTGGCGATGATCGCAAACCTCGCCCCGGCAAAGATCTTCGGGGTCGAGAGCAGGGGAATGATCCTCGCCGCTGGCGACGAGGCATCCCTCCTCGTCCCCCTCCGTCCGGTCAGCCCGGGAACCCGGGTCAGGTGACAGGAACGAACTCAACCTCACCCGGACCCATCCCCCTCTGAGGTCATCCCAGAACACTTCTGCCGGGAGGGAGCCCACCCCTTCCCGACCCCCGCGTGGGGGTATCCAGGTAAAAAGGGTTCCGTACAAATTTTTCCCACATCGAGTACGCGTCTGCTTGCTTCAGCCCAACCGATCAGACCTCTGAACGCCAGGTTTTTTCATGGGATTGCTCCTCGCCGGTAGTGGCCCCCGACGCGTTGCTCAGGAAAGGGAGGATGGAAGGCAAGCAGGAAAGAATGCCGAATGAACTCCTATCAGACATTCATCGCCATCTTTGGTGGAGGAAGAAAGAGAGGAGTCTGGATCGAGAAAGGGTATTCAAGAAGGATGCGCAATCCGAGAACAATACCCCATCAGGAGAAACGAAGCGGGCCTGGAGGGATTCGAACCCCCGACATCCGGGTTAGAAGCCCGGCGCTATATCCTGGCTAAGCCACAGACCCTGTGTTCCGGCCCACACATATTGGTCGTCCCCGGTTATTAACTCTTTGAGGGGCGGCCGGCGGGCGCCCCGGAAAAGAGTGAACCCTCAGCCAGCGCGGTAACACGCCGACCTGATGACCTCGACCTTGGTCGGGTCTCCCCACTGCCGCCCTTCCACGTCGCGGGCGATGGTCGTCCCTCTGAACCGGACCTTGATCCGGGCCGACATCCGTTCCCGCTCCTCGTGGTTGGAGGGGCTGGAGAACTCGACCCGTCTCATGCCGATGTCGAGGGAAAGGAGGTCGACCATGATCCCTGGATCCCCGGGCGAGAGATCCTCCTCATTGACCGATGTCATGAAGATACACTCCCCGGGGGTGACCTCGGTCAGCGTGATGATGTTATGGGCGCTGCTCAACTCGAGAGTGCGGGCTCTGCCATGCATAAGTTCGGCAATGACTGCCGGGGATATTCCAGTTAGCGCTGCGTATTTCATGACCATCACCCGTACATCGGAAGCTGCTCTCTTCGAGGTGCAGTCTCGGTCTTCTGCACCTGCTCGGCGATCTGGGCCATTGCGGCCTCGATCTCCACCGCCTGTTCAAGAAGGGGTTCTATGTCCAGGTCAAGGCCGTATAGTTTGTTCAGGACCTCTATCGTGGCCGCAGATGCCCGAGGATCAGGGGTGTTCACCGTCTCTCCGAGGAGCCCGATCCCCGGGATGCCCCGGATCTTGCATTCGGTGAGGATGCTTGCTGCAATGCCAGAGATGCTCCCCATCGGGAGGATGATCGTCTCCTCTTCGATGCGCTGGAGCGCCTCGCGGCTGGTTGCAACACCGAAGACCCTCTTCTCGGGTTCGTTCGTGATGATCCCGGCGATCGTGACAACCTCCCTGATGTCAAACTGGCCAAGCCAGTTCATGATGCCATCTGCCACCTCATAGCAGATCATCGGGTGGATGGGGACATCTGAGATGATCGCAACGAGGTGATCCTTCTCGTAGAGGCGCACGGGAGCGTTGATCACCCCCTTTGTCATGAGAGCGACCGGTGGGAAGTGTCTGCTGGTGATCGCCCCGATCTGCTCGAAGTCCATCTGGTCGACGAGGTACTGCAGGGCAATACTCCCGACGAGTCCGCTACCTGGGAACCCAACCAGCACCGTTTTTTCGGCGCCGGTGAGTGCTCGTGATGAGACCTTTATATCGTCCATGGGATCAATCACTCATCCTCGGATTAGGTTAACATAGCTGGATAACCCTTAAAAATATTATGCAGGAATACCAGATCAAGCGCGGATACAAGAAACAGCTCGCAGATTCAATGGTACAGGGTCTCCGTGATCAGTTCGGGGTCGAACCTGTGGTGTCACCTGATGGTCACTATAGCATCACCTACGGAGCACTCAAGCGACTCGAGGTCTGGTGTGGGGATGGGGGCAAGACGCTGATCGTCGATACCGAGGGTGACCGGAACGCTGATGACGAGACGATCATCGATACCAACCGTCGGTTCCGGAACTACCTCCAGCAGGTAACCGGATACACAGCGAAAGAACGGGCAAAGAAAGTAAAGAAATCGGTCAAGTGACCGACTGATTGTTTGTCCAGGCTCCAGGACAGCATATTTTCCTTTTTGCGCGATCAACGAACAGAGCAGGCCAGCCCGATGGTTGAAGCGCGGTCGCTCCTGGTCAGTAACGAATCATCTGGGGCGGTTTAGCTTCATGCCAGACCCTCACAAACCAGAGAAAACGCCGCGCTCCCGGCCAGATGGGAGAGGGGGAGTCACTTTTTGATGCGCCAACCGCCCTTCGCCCCGGGGATGCAGTCGATCTCAGGGGAGTAGGGTTTGATGTCGAGAACCGGGGTCCCATCCAGAGCGTCGAGCCCGCGGACGATCAGGACGTTCCCCTCCCGTCTGACCAGGTCAACAACCCCGAAGCCTATCGGATTCGGCCGGGCCGGTGACCGGGTGGAGAAGACCCCCCTGCTCCGGGTCTCTCCGGGAGGCTTTGCAAAGAGCAGTCCCCTCTCTGCCCGGTCAAGCCAGTAGAGCACGATGAGGTGGCTGCTCCGCTCAACGTCCTCAAGCCCGGGAGCGTAGGTCTCAAAGATCTGGATCTCTGCAAGGGTCGTTGTCAGCCGCCCCTGGCGCGGAGCATCACCCCGCTCCCGGTAGGGTGACCTGACCACACCGATGGGGGTGCACTCGATCACGGCCATGCTTCTAGCCACTCCCCGCCTTTGAATCGAGCATCTCATTGCAGAGACGGTCTGCAACCTGGATACAGGGGTGCTCTCTCGGCACGCTCGTAAACCTGACCTCTGCAAAGTTCTGCACCTGCTGCTCTACCTCAGCCGCAAGGTCTGCCAGGTGCTCTTTTCTGATGCGATACCGCCCGGTAAGCTGGCGCACGACCAGTTCCGAGTCAGACCTGACCTCCAGTCTGCCCCGGGTGAACTTCCGGGCAGCCGCAAGACCATTGATGATGGCCAGGTATTCGGCCACGTTGTTGGTCGCCATCCCGATATACCCCGAGTCCCTGGCGACGATGGTTCCTCCCTGGACGATCACGTATGCCCACGCAGCGTATCCGGGGTTTCCCCGTGACGCGCCGTCGGTATACAGCACCACCACATCAGAATCAGATGCCGTCACCGGTGCCACCTCCCGTCTCTCTTTCTCTGAACATCATCTGTCAGATGATCAGTCGTTCCCTGACGGGTTATCGGTATCGTTCCTGGGTGCGGGGACCATTCACCGGAAGAGGTTAATAGCCCGGTGCAGTAGAAGCAGGCCCATGTTGGATACAGGCCGGATCATTGAGGATAGAGAGATGCGAGACCGGCGGGGGGTGTACGAGGACCGGACCGATGCCGGAAGGCGCCTGGCGTCAATCCTCTCGCCGTTGGAGATGATTACAGATGCGGTGGTCTGTGCCATCCCCGCTGGAGGGGTGCCTCCCGGGATTGAGGTCGCCCGGGCACTCAAGGCCCCGCTCCGGATGGCAGTGGTGCGGAAGGTGCAGATCCCCTGGAACCCGGAGGCCGGGTTCGGCGCCGTGACCTGGGATGGACAGGTCATCCTGAACCATGCACTCATGACCGGTCTCAACCTCTCGGAGGCCGAGGTGAACGCCGCGATCGCGAAGGCCAGGAAGAACGTGGAGGAGCGGATGGAGAGGTTCGGTGGGGGCCGGCTTGAACCGGGGCTTGAAGGCCGGACAGCGATCCTGGTCGACGACGGTCTCGCCACCGGGTATACGATGCTTGCCGCCATCGGGGCAACCCTGGTCGAGTCACCCCGTCAGGTCGTCGTTGCGGTCCCCACCGGGTCGCTTCACGCCGTCACCTTCATCGCCCGAAAGGCAGACCTGGTCGTCTGCCCGAACATCAGGACCGGCCGCGTCTTTGCGGTGGCGGATGCATACGAGCGATGGCACGACATCACCGATGACGAGGTGCAGGAACTGCTGATCCAGGCCAGGGACATGGGGCTCTTCTGATGCAGGCAAGACGGGGTCTGCTCACCCGGCTCAGAGAACGGTTGCGACCGGGAATGAATCAGGCGGCCGGAGCCGGGTCTCGACCGGTCTCCCCTTGAAACTTCCGACGGCGCCGACCCGGCGGTCAGTCATGGACGACACGGTCGCTTTCCCCGGAACCAGGCGGGACCACGACCTCCACCGCAGATGAGACCGCTGCCATGCAGATACGCAGGTGGCCGCAGATCCTTTTTTATATCAGGGCCCAGAAAAAGAGACGATGAATGGAGCCGTTACGATGCCAGAACTGAGCGTAAAACTGGAGTTTGAAGATTTCCCGCCGAACTATACCTGCAGGGGGGCAAACCGGTCACCTCCCATCAGAGTAGAGGGGATCCTGCCTGACATCAGGTCGCTTGCGATCCTCGCGCCGACGAGCCCGGAGGAAGGGCCTTCGAAGGTTGCCTGGGTCCTCTGGAACCTCCCTCCCGTCGCGTTGATCCCGGAGGGGTTCCCCGGGGAGGCAGTGGTAGAGTCGCCCCTCCACGCTGTGCAGGGAACAAACGACTTCGGGAGTATTGGCTACCGGGGCCCCTGCCCAAACCCCGGGGAAGGCGAGGCCTATCTCTTCCGGATCTACGCGCTCGATCTCGACCTCGATCTCGCTCCAGGAGCGACCTGGGATGAGTTGATCCGGACGATAAAGGGATCGCTGAGCCAATCGGGCGAGGCCATCGCCTTCGCCACTGGATAGCGGAGCTAGGGACCGGGATCCCGGTCCAAAAAAAGAAATGCGGGGCCGCGCCAGATCTACACAGCAGGTATCGGCGGGCTCTGCTTCTCGATGTTCTTTGCGATGATGGTCATCTCTCTGCCCAGAATCCGGATAATATCGTCCATTGTGACGATCCCGACCAGTCTCCCGGTGTCATCGATGACCGGCATCCTCCTGATACCTTTATCGGTCATCCGCTCGATGGCCTCGTAGATCCCCATGCTATCCTGGAACGTGACCAGGTCCCGGCTCATGACCTCCTCTGCCCTGACCGCGCCGGGATCCAGTTCCTGCGCCATGACCCGGACAACCAGGTCACGGTCAGTGAGTATGCCGATAGGCCTCCTGTCTGCGCTGACAACGACGACGCTTCCGACGTTCATCTCCCCCATAATCCTCGCTGCATCCACCGCCGGCGTATTCGGCGAGATGGCGACAACCTGTTCACGGCAACAGTCCACAAGTCCCATGTTGTTACCTCCGTTGACGACCGATGCATGCCAGAGATGATATATGAACATACCCCTCACATCCCAGCGGTCAAGGATCCCGGTCGCGCGCTCACCCTCACCGCCTGATTGGCGAGGTGATCCGAAAGCCCGAAAGTACCTTCCTGGCTGAGCCGGTGAGATACACGGCACTGGATAGCGGAGAGCGGGCCCAGGTCATCGGGAAGGAAACCCGTGCCCGCGACCGCGTTCGAAGGGGCTCACGCAGGTCCAATCGACCCCCTGAACCGGGCCGAACTCATCGCTTATATCGAATCAGAGAGATACTATCTCCCGGGTTATGGACTGGCTCTCAATCATCCTGATTGTGGCAGGTCTCTGTCTCTTTGAGACGATCTCAGGCATCGACAACGCCATCATCAACGCCGAAGTCCTCTCAACGATGGGCGAGAAGGCCCGCAGGTGGTTCCTCTTCTGGGGACTGATCATCGCGGTCTTCATGGTCAGGGGGCTCCTGCCATGGCTGATCGTCTGGGCGACAGCCCCCTCGCTCGGGCCTGCTGGCGCGCTGCTTGCGACCTTCTCCAGTGACCCGCAGGTCATGGCCGCGATCGAGGAATCGGCCCCTGTCCTCCTGATCTTCGGAGGGACGTTTCTTGTATTCCTCTTTCTCCACTGGCTCTTCGTCGAGGAGAAGAACTTCGGACTCAGAGGTGAGCGGTTCTTCGCCAGGCAGGCGGTCTGGTTCTACGCCATCGCCTCGGTCCTGCTTGCCGTCATCGTCTGGTTTGCTCTCGCGATCGACACCATGCTGGGGTTCGGCGCCGTGCTCGGCTCCACCGCATTCTTCATCGTCCACGGGTTCAAACAGAACGCCGAGGTGCAGGAGGCCCGGATGATGAAGCCCGGGATGTCTGACCTCTCAAAGGTCTTCTACCTCGAGGTGATCGATGCGACCTTCTCGATCGATGGCGTCATCGGGGCGTTCGCCTTCACGCTCTCTGTCCCGCTTATCCTGGTCGGCAACGGTCTCGGAGCGATCGTGGTCAGAGAACTAACCGTCCGGAACATTGAGCGGATCAGACGCTACCGCTACCTCAAGAACGGGGCGATGTACTCCATCCTGGTGCTCGGGACGATCATGCTGGCAGAGAGTTTTGGGCTCCATATCCCCGCCTGGCTCTCGCCGATAGCCACGTTCATCATCGTCGGGTTCTTCCTCTATCGGTCGATGCAGTGCCGGGTGGAGGCGGGGACGGAGGCCAGGTGATGGGGGTTGGGGATTTTTGCACCGCACCTTGCCCGGGTTTTGCCTTCACACCGGCCCCCGGGCGGGCAAAAAGCTTTACTGGACTGGACGGCAAAACCTAGATCCCATGAAGAAGGTATCACTCGGTCCACGGACACTCCTCTATCCTCACCCGGTCCTGATCGTCGGGACCTACAGCTCTGACGGCCAGCCAGATGCCATGGTCGCTGCATGGGGCGGCATCTGCTCATCGCAACCCCCGGCGGTGGCGGTCTCGATCCAGAAGATCAGGCAGACCTACAAGAATCTGGTCGAGCAGCGCGATTTCACGATAAGCATACCGTCGGTTGACCACGTGAAGGAAGCCGACTACTTTGGTATCGTCTCAGGCCAGGAGACGGAGAAGTTTGCCGCTACCGGGTTGACGCCCGTGAAAGGCGACCTGGTAAACGCACCTTATGTCGGGGAGTTCCCGGTCGTCCTCGAGTGCCGGCTCCTCAAGACGGTCGAGATCGGGGTGCATACCCAGTTCATCGGGGAGATCCTTGATGTCAAGGTGGATGAGAGCGTCCTGGCTGAGGACGGCAAGCCAGATATCAAGAAGATCCAGCCGTTCGCCTACGACTCGATGCGGCGGGAGTACTACGGGTTTGGTGAGGGGATCGCGAAAGCATTCTCTGCGGGAAAGGATATCAAAAAATAGGCTCTTTGAGGCACTCCCAGAGAGATCCAGGGGCATACTCCCTCCAGGCAGATATCAGGTTTCCGAAGAAACCAGGCAGACGGCCCCATCCCCCACGCCAGTAGGGGATGAATGCCATCTACCAACACATTAACTCAAACATTGCGGATACAGGCCCTGGACGACCCATGTTCACCCCGATCACAGAAAGCATCCCAGAAGAGACGGGCTGGCTCACGGGTGATCCTGGAAATCCCCGAAAACAGACCGCAGATGCGCTCCAGAGGGGGGATGATCGTCGCAAAGACACCCTCTGATCAGATCGAGCACATCCCAAAAGTCTCTGGCGATCGATGATCCCGGTGGGTCGGCGCACCTTCACGCAGGGGAACGGCGATTCGACGCATCCAGGGTGCAGAAATCGGAAAGGCTGCCTATGCCCCGGGTATCACCCTGGGGGAGGGACCGGGAGGGGGTCGCCCC
>CAZYWX010000042.1:0-12138 GCA_964651285.1 uncultured Methanoculleus sp. | reverse complement strand
AGACGGTTCTTCGAGAGTCGGGCACCGGGGTGACCGGCCCCGGGGTTCTTTTTTTTCCGGATTATCGGCGGGATGAGATCGAGGGTTATGCGCGGTTTTTTGGCGTCGGGATGAACCGGGCGGGTTTTCCGTTCCCCCGGATCAGAGACGATCGCCGGAGCGGTGAATGCCAGACCCGGGTCCCTCCCGGAGGGGGAGCAGGGCGAGAGACACTCTCCGCGACCTTATCCATCCCGGCTTGCGGGACGGGGGCGGGCGGTATGCGGGATAGCCTGGATTCCTCTTCAGCAGGGGTGACGATCGGTGTTTGCGACCATCCGGGGCAAGGATCGTCCTGCCCCCTCCCAGAACCCGGGGAGACGGGTCCACCCAACCGTGGCGGTTAGCTCCAACCTCTTCTGTCGGGAGGGTTTTTGCCCCATCCCGGTCCCTTCCCCGGGGTGAGAGCCCGGGAGAACGGCCGCATCTTGCTCTCCTGCATCCGTCAGAATCGTCGCTCCCGTGCGGGAAGGTGCGGCCGACCCACCGGTGAGATGACCGCATGGAGAGACCGCAGGAGGGGGACCACCCCCTGCAGGAGGGCAGTACCAAAACCCCTCTCTGCGAGCCTCCCCGGGGCAACCTATTTATCACATCTATGCACAACAATATACATCGAAGATCATCAATGGAATATGGAGAATCCCATGCCAAACTGCACCACATTTCTCGACGCCAACGCCCATAACCCCTCCAGGATCGCCCTGGTCGTCCCTTCCCGGGGGGAGTCTTACACCTTCCCCGACCTCAGGGACCAGGTCTCCCGGGTGGGCAACGGTCTCCTCGATCTCGGGATCGAGCCAGGAGAGCGGGTCTGCATCTACCTGGAGAGTTCCCCGGAGTACCTCATCACCTACCTCGCTCTCTGGCGGATCGGGGCCGTCGCGGTCCCGACAAACCGTGTCTACCGGGAAGCTGAGGTTCTCTACGCCCTCCGCGACGCCGGGGCGGCGGCTGTCGTCACCGACGCGGAAGGGGCGGCCCTCGTCGGGCGCATCAGGGACCAGGCGCCGGCGCTCAGGCAGGTCATCGCCGTCGACGGAGAGGCCGCCGGGGCCACCTCCTGGACCGAACTCCTCCAGGCATCCCCCGACCTCCGTGCTACCAACTGTCGGTTCGACGACCTCTGCCAGATCCAGTACACCTCAGGCACCACCGGCAAACCCAAGGGTGCCATGCTCACCCACGGCAACTGGATCGCTGCCATGGACGCCGAGCGTGACGTCCTCGGACTCACATCCGACGATGTCTACCTCGGGATCTACCCCATGGGACATGTCGGGATCAGCTGGGGTCTCTCCACCCTCCGGGCAGGCGGGACCTACGTCGTCATGGAGCGGTTCGACCTTGACCGCTACCTCGCCCTCGCCCGCGAATACCAGGCCACGGTCGTCGCCGGGATGCCACCGGTGATTCATTCCCTCCTCCAGACCCCGCCCGGGACCGAAGCGGCGCTTGCCACCGTCAGGGTGATGATCAGCGGCGGCGGCCCCCTGATGCCCGGCATCTGGCGACCCTTCCACGAGCGGTTCGGGATCCCGGTCGTCAACGCCTACGGCCTCTCTGAGACGATCGTTGTCGGGACCGGGACCGCCATCCGCCCTGAACACTACGCGACCGCCGACGAGTTTCAGAGCGTCGGCACGCCGGTCGGGTTCTCTGAGGTGAAGATCGTCGACGCAAACGACCCCGGCCGTGAACTCGGGCCCGGCGTCGACGGCGAGATCGCCCTCCGTGGCCCGGCGGTGGCTTCTGGCTACTGGCAGATGCCTGAAGAGACCAGGGCGGTCTTCCTCCCGGACGGCTGGTTCCTGACCGGCGATATCGGTCACCTTGATGAGAACGGCATGCTCTCCATCACCGACCGGAAGAAGGACATGATCGTCATGTCAGGCTGGAAGATCTACCCGACCGAGGTCGAGAACGTCCTCGTCCAGCACCCCGGGGTCCGCGACGCAGCGGTCTTCGGGTGCCCGGACGAGCGTCGAGGCGAGATTCCTGTCGCCGTGGTGGTCCTCTCCGCAAACAGCGTCACCCCCGCCGACATCATCGCCTTCGCCCGCGACCACCTCGCAGGCTACAAGGTTCCGCGCCGGGTCATCGTCACCGATGATATCCCGCGGGTGAACGGCTGGAAACTCCTCCGGAAGACCCTCCGGGAGGAATACTGCCTGGCTGGTCAGACCGGGTGATATATAAGAATCTGTGACGAACAGGGATATGTGGCAGATAGCACCAGACGTTCGACAGGAATCACCGGCCTGGATATCGCACTCGGCGGCGGGTTCCCGACAGGCACTCGCATCATTGTCTTCGGGGATCCCCTGAGTGGGTTAGAACTCCTGGCCCGGCAGTTCTGGCAGGCAGAAACCCGCCCGGGAACCTACCTGATGCTGGACGGCCTGCCCGAAGAGGGGATGATCGATGCCCGGGGTATGGATCCTGCAACACTCGCCAGGGCCATAGAGGGTGACCGGGTCGTCGTCGATTCACTCTCCACGCTGATCCAGGACTGGGGGATCGATGCGGCTGCCCGGTTCGTCCTCGAGGATACCCGCGAGATCATCGAGCGGGGGGCAAACATCGTCTATCTCCTCTACACCGGTCTTCACCACCCCGGTGAGGAGGCCAGGATGATGCGTGCGGTCGATGCCTGCATACGTCTCAGGCAGCAGATCCGCGGCAACGAGATCGAGCGGATGCTTGCGATCGAGAAACTCAAGGGTGCAGACCTTCCGCGCCGGGTGATCCCCTACCATATCGACGCAGAGGGCCTGGAACTCTCGACGACGAGCAGGGTGGTCTAGGCCGGATACTCGGCCCTGACTTCTCCTGCTGCAGCAACCATATTCTTCAGTTTTCCAAGCGCCGCGTCCCTTGATCGCATCCGCAGACCACAATCAGGGTCAATGAGCATGGCCCCGGGCGAGAAGACGTCGACACCGGCCTCGATACGCCTCCTGATCGTCTCGACGCTCTCGATCGCAGGGCTGGCCGAGTCCACACACCCATAGCCGATCATCCGGCCACGCAGATCCTTCTCAGCGAGGAGGTCGAGGTTTCCGGGGTTATTGGCAAACTCAAAATCAAATATCGCGACGTTCGTCTGGAGGATGTCGTCAATGACCTCTGAGAGCCCCCCGCAGACATGGAGGCTGACCGGGATCCTGAGCCGGGCGGCGATCGCGTTCACCGCCTCGCGGCCGACGGTGATGTTGGCGGCTCCGGTGGAGAAGATGGGCTCATCGATCTGGAGGACCGTGACCCCGGCCGCCTCGAGGTGTCCTGCTTCGACCGCGAGCGCCCGGGCAAGGTCCAGGACCAGTTCGTCCTTGTTCCGGTAGAACGTGGTCTCGATCGCAAGACCGTGCGCAAGCGTGCTCGGACCGGTAAGGATCCCCTTGACCTTCGGGTGTTGGGAGAGGGCGTACTTCGTGTCGCTGACCGTGATGGGTCTTTGAGCCGGCTGGACTTTCCCGACGACCGAAGACCCCCTGATACCGGGGAGGTGGGCAGTGAAGGCCCGGATCATGTCGCCCCGAACCTGGCCGTCAGAGATGATATCGATCCCGGCGCTGATCTGGTCGGCGACCGCTACCTCAACCGCATGTTTCAGCGGATCCATGAAGGCCCGGAGCCCCGAGCCTTTCACCACGGGGTAGCTCCCGACCACGGTGGTGGACAGGGGCCTGGTTGTCAGTCGTCTCATGGGGTCAGTCGATGTCGGTCACGCGGGAAGAGTACTGCCTCGCGGATGTTGCCAAGCCCGAGCATCGTCATCACCAGGCGCTCGATACCAAGACCCCATCCGGCGTGCGGAGGCATGCCGTAGCGGAATGCCTTCAGATAGAATTCAAAGGCTTCGGGCGAGAGACCTTTCGCGCGGATCCGCTCCACCAGGAGATCGTGGTCGTGGATACGCTGGGCGCCTGAGGAGAGTTCCATCCTGGGGTGCATCAGGTCAAACGCCTTGCAGAACCCGGGGTTCTCCGGGTAGGGCATTGCGTAGTAGGGTCTGATATCTGTGGGCCAGTCGACGATGAAGTAGTGCCGGCCGATCTCGTTACCGATCGCCCGTTCGGCTGCCGAGGAGAGGTCGTCGCCGAAGGTGAGTTTCTCCTCGATGGTCGCATTCGCGATCTCGATCGCCTCAGCATACGGGATCCGCGGGAAGGGCTTCTCCGGGACCACGAGGTCGACTTCCAGGTCTGCCAGGTGCTCGCTGCAGGTCTCTGCGACGTAGTCGTAGACGTGGACGATCAGGTCTTCGAGGAGTTCCATGACGTCGTTGTGGTCGGCAAACGAGACCTCGACGTCAAGCGATGTGGCTTCGTTGAGGTGGCGGATGGTGTTGTGCTCCTCGGCGCGGAAGATCGGCCCGATCTCAAAGACTTTCTCGAAACCTGCTGCCATCATCATCTGTTTGTAGAGCTGTGGGCTCTGGTTCATGAACGCCTCTTTCTCAAAGTAGGCGATCGGGAAGAGGTCGGTGCCCCCCTCGGTGGCGGCGGCGACGATCTTTGGGGTGGTGATGTTGATGTAGCCGCGGGAGTGGAGAAAGTCTGTCGCGGCACAGGTCACCGCTGAGCGGATGGCGAAGATTGCGCGGACCCGGGGTTTCCGGGCGTCCAGAAACCTGGAGTCGATCCTGGTATCCAGCTCGGCCGGGACCTTCTCGGCGACGTCGAGCGGGAGCGGACTTTCTGCAATGCTGATGATCTCGAGTTCGTCAGGGACGATCTCGCGCCCCCCGGGGGCTTTGTTGATCGCTTTGACCTTCCCCCGGACCCTGACCACCGATTCGCGGGAGATCTCCCCGGTTACTGCGAGGACCCCGGGCGAGACCTTCTTCTTCGGGACGGTCATCTGGATGATGCCGGTCCGGTCGCGGATCAGGAAGAACGAGAGTCCCCCGAGATCGCGGATCTCGTGGACCCAGCCGATGATCTCGGCGGATTCAGATTCCGGGGTTACGGTCCCTATTGGTTGACGCATACTAAAACCTGTACAATGTGGGCCCGGGGAGGTATTTTGTTTTGCGCTCCCTTCCTGACGATGGGGTCGTCCGGGTGGCTGGATGGGTCCAGAGTCCAGGCGATCCGCAGAGAGATCGCGGGGGGTGGGGTGGGGGTGGTTGGCCTGGCTGGGGGATACCCCGGGTCTGCCTTCCCTCCGCGCAAGCCTCCCATCCTCCTGGTCTCTCCTCTGCGGCGCGGGGAAGACAGACCTGGAATCCTCCCTGATCCTGCTCGCCGCTACCAGACCACGGGTCGTGGAAGATTTCCCGCAGAAGAAAATCACCCTCCGGTGACATGCCCGGACGCCTGGCCGCCCGAAGACCCCTGCCCGGGAAGTCACCGACCAGACGGCCGATAGACTTCAGGTCTCGCTCGCATCAGGGCTCCAGGTCTCTCCCCGGCGGTGGAACCCGGAAAAAAGAAGACTCCGGGGAGAGGATGCGGTATGCCTTAGAGGAATACCGCAGCAGCGATGACTGTCGTCCAGCGACCGTCCATAACCCCTTCTGCGGCCTGGCAGATGTGGGTCGTATTGATGATACGACCGCTGGCCTTGTAGATCTGCTCCCGTTCCTGCCATGCCTGGTCAGGATCGAACTCGATCCCGAGGGTTGTCGCGAGCATGGTTGCCGCGAGGTCTTCAGCATACTCCCCCGAGACCTCCGCCGTCTCCCCGAAGGCATGGTGCTCTGAGAGGTAGCCGTAGGCGTCGCTCTCTTTTGGCATCGCATGCCCGATGGCGGCAGAGACCAGCCTGCTCGGCTCGTTGGTCTCGTTCCTGGCCATGACGACATAGACGATACTCCCGGGATGGAGTCCCTTTAAGCCCTCCTCCCTCGAGACCAGCTGACAGTTCGGGGGGAAGATACTTGAGACATAGACCAGATTGTACTTCTCGATCCCCGCCTGGCGAAGAGCCAGTTCAAACGATGCCAGTTTGTCTTTGTGGACGCCCACACCTTTTGTAAAGAAACATTTGGACGGAACAAACATTATGAAGATCTTCTTATCGTTCGGTTCTTTAACGTTTTCGGTGATAACAGGCAAAAACCCGGAATGAAGGTGATATTTTATTCATTTTCTCGAAAAGGTAGGAAAAATGCGACGAATCAAAAAACAGCCTGAAGAGTGCGGGTTTTCAGGTACTGAGACCCTGCCCGGGACCGGTCAGGTTGTCTGCCAAACTGCCCGGAAAGAACCGTCAGGACGGATCGCTGTCATAATCATGGTGATCCAGGAATGTCCTGAAGTCCAGCGGTGGGGTGGCGCTGACCGGCCCGAGAGGGGGGAAGCGCACCAGGACCGATCCTCCTGTTCCCGCACCCGGGGTCCTGACCGATCGTCTGGCGGGGTCATCGCCCTGAACCTGGCCCCGGGTCGTCTCCAGCGCCCTGGCCCGGGACCCTCGTTCTCGAGCGCTCTTCCCATCGGCCGCACCCCACCGGAGAGTGAGCTCCATCTCCTGAGCCCTTTTCGATGGGTCTGGGGGTGTCATGAGGTGCGGTCTCCCTGCTCTTCCCCTAAAGCCCAGGGCGATGCCCGGGACCCCTCAAAGCAACGCGTATATGGCTTGGTGGATGATCCCGTGCGACCGGGGGGGTATGCCATCGCCGTGCCATGGCTGGCGCCAGGTTCCCTCCCCTACCTGCATCAGCAAAAGCCCTGGCGGTGGGGAGGCCTTGCGAGGGTCGTACCCCCGACAGGCAGCCCTCCTCCCTGTTGCCAGATGGTGGTGCTTGTTGATGGACGCGGGGATCCAGGCCCGCAGGGTCGGGGGATAGGGGGTTGGGATGGGTCAATTGAGGGTCTCTCTGGAAGGTGAGGTGGGGATGGACGCAGTCGGGGTTGCAGACCGTATCGGTGCATGCCAGTCCCGGTCACCGATGCTGAACAACGATCGAGGATGTGCTGGAGTTCCTCGAGACGGCTCACCAGGCCGTGCAGGCGGTGATCGACGACCCGGTGCTTGAGAGCGGGTCCGGATCCGGGCCGGCAAGAACCGGAACGGTCACCTGGGCGGGGAAGAACGCGTCGTCCCGGGCGTGGCCACCCGCATCGCGCGCAACGAAGCGCGGTGGTACAGACCGGGCACAGAGTGGTGAGACGGGGCAAGAACAGGCCCCTGGCAGGATGCGTATGCGACGGATGCTCTACATCCAGACCAGCGGTATCGATACCCCCGAACGGCTGTATGCGCCGTTCATCCTGGGGATGACGGCACGTGCGATGGATATGGATGCCGGGATCTTCTTCATGATCCGGGGGTGACGGTTGTCAGGAAAGGGGCTGTCGAGGGGATCCCGGTCGGGAACTTCCTGAAACTCTCGGGGATCATGACCCAGGCGATCGTTGCGGGGGTCACGATCTACATCTGCGAGCAGAGCGCCCAGCTCTTTGGTATGACGCGGGACGCCTTCATCGAGGAGGGGACGATCGTGGGCGCCATCACCCTGAACGACCTCGCCGTCGAGGCTGCCGCGGTCATCACGTTCTGAGGGTCGGCCATTTCAGCCACCCCTCAGTACCCATAGATCAGCGTCATGATGCTCTTGGCGAGATCCAGGCTCTTCCCCCGGTAGAGCATGAGGGTATCCAGGCGGACCGCTCCTTCGATCTCGACCGGGTCCCGGGTATCCTGGATGAAGGTATCCACAAAATCTTCGTAGAGAGCGTAGGTTCCGGCCGATGAGGGTTCTCTCCCTGAGGCCAGCATCAGGGCCGCTGCCGGGCCGCTGATCGGTGCGTCGCCGATGAACGGGCTGACCGCGATGACAGAGTCGTGCCGGCGGAGCGCCTCCCGCACCCCGGCACACTCCAGGATCGGGGAGATGCTTGTGATCGGGTTGCTCGGCCCGATCACCACGGCATCGCTCGTCTCGATGGCCTCAAGCACCTCTGGCGTCGCAACCGGCGGTTCCCGGGATCGCCGGACCACGCCCTCGATCGCGAGGCCGCCCCGGTGTTTCACCCAGTACTCCTGGAAGTGCATCTCGCCCCGGTCTGTTGTGACGTAGGTCGTTACCGGGGTGTCGGTCATCGGAAGGACGGTCGCCCGGACACCCAGCCGTTCACGGAGCGTCTTCGTCGCCGCGGTGAGCCGTATCCCGCTCCTGAGCATCTCAGCCCGGGCGACGTGGACCGCCCGGTCCTGATCGCCGATGGTGATGAACTCCTCGACCCCGAGCCTTCTCAGGAGGTCATGGGTGATGGTGGTGTCGTCGCGTATCCCCCACCATCGATCGGTATCGAGGATCCCGGCAAAGAGGTAGATGACTGTATCAACATCAGGCGAGAGATGGTTGCCTGAGAGCCAGATATCCTCAGCCGTGTTGACGATGACCGCGATGTCCTGCTCATCCAGCAGGTCGAGCATGCCGCGAAGGAGTTTCGGGGTTCCGGTGCCGCCCGAGAGGAAGGTGATCATGAATATCTAGCGTAATAAGCGCAACCATATGAATTTTGCCAATCGGGACCGGGTGGTGAACCCCCCTCTTTCACGAAACCGCACGGCGTATGACCGCCATGATGTCCCAGGCGAGCGATTCGGCCTGTTGCCGGTGCAGGAGGTGGGTCTCGAGACGAAGCGCTCCCGGGATCTCGTCGGGGTCGTGGAGATCCTGGACAAAGACGTCGACAACGTCCTGGTAGAGCCGGAAGACCCCCGGAGAGGTCGGGTTCTCGCCGACGGCATACATGAGCGCGGCGTCCTTGGGGCCAGGCGGGACGTCGCCGCTGAACGGCGAGACCGCGACCACGAACCGGTCGCTGAGGAGTTCCCGCATCCCGGCACAGTCAAGGATGGGGAGGATAGATCGGGCAGGGTTTGCGGGGCCGATCACCACCGCGTCGCTCGCCTCGATCACCGCCCGCACCTCGTCGGTGATCGCCGGGGGTTCGGGGGCGGTCAGAACAAGTTCCCGAACCTCGGTATCGGCCGCGGCGACTGCCCAGTACTCAAAGAGCGGGAGGCGTTCGGTCCCGGTATCGACGAGCACCCCGGCCTCAGCGTCGGTCATTGGGAGGAGGGTCGCCCCGATGCTCTGTGCCCGGCACTGCGCCTGCACCGCCGCGGTCAGGGAACGTCCCTGCCTGAGAAGGTTTGCCCTCGCGATCTGCACGGCCCGGGCCCGGTCGCCGATCGGGAAGGGTTCGGTCCCCGCCACCTTCGGGAGGTAGGTGTGGGTGACGTAGGTATCCCCCTTGATCCCCCACCAGGAAGAGGTGTCGAGGATTCCGGCGAGGAGGAAGAGGGTGGTATCGATATCAGGCGCGGCATGCCCCCCCGAGACCCAGAGGTCTTCGGCGGTGCTCGCGACCACGGCGATATCGCGGTCGTAGAGGACCTGCCTGACACCGCTGATGAGCGCGAGGGTCCCGGTGCCGCCCGAGAGGAAGGTGATCATGCTCCATACCTTTATCTGTCATCTACAAAGAACCTTAACAGAACGGATGAAGATCATCAAAGATCCGGTCCACGGCTACGTCGAGGCCGACGACCGTACGCTCAGGCTGCTCGACTCGATGGAGGTCCAGCGGCTTCGCCACATCAGTCAACTCGGGTTTGCCAACCTTGTCTACCCCGGCGCAAACCATACCCGGTTTGAGCATTCGCTCGGGACGATGCACCTGGCCGGGATCATGTGCGGGACGCTCGGGCTTGACGCGGATGAGACGAGGCTCGTCACCGCGGCCGCTCTCCTCCACGACATCGGCCATGGTCCCTTCTCTCACGTCACCGAACCGGTGATGAAGGAGTTTGCCGGGCGAAGTCACCACGAGATCGGGGAGATCGTCGGGGAAGGGACGATCGCCGGGATCCTTGATGATGCAGGGATCGATCCGGCTGAGGTCTGCGCGATCGTCTCGGGGGAGCATCGCCTCGCCGGCATCATCCACGGGAGCCTGGACGTCGACCGGATGGACTACCTGATGCGGGACGCCCACTACACCGGGGTCCCCTACGGGACGGTCGACGCACACCGGCTCATCAGGTGCTCGGTCCTCGCCGGATCCGGGATCGCGCTGCACGAAGGCGGTATCAACGCCGCCGAGTCGCTCCTCATCGCCCGGACCCTGATGCGCCCGGCGGTCTACTTCCACCACGTGAGCAGGATCGCGACAAGCATGTTCGTCCACGCGCTCAGGGAAGAGGTGCTGAACGTCCCGGGCGCGGATGCGCAGGAACTCGTGCGGATGGACGACGCCGCCTGCATGGAGCGGCTGAAACACTCGGCCCACCCGATCACCCGCGACCTCGCCTGCCGGGTCTACACCCGCGACCTCTACAAGCGGGCGCTCTACGTCGGCGGGGACCGGGTGAACGCCGCCGCCCTCCAGCAGGACCTTGGGCCGGCCCGGGAACGGGACCTGGCCATCGCCATCGCTGAGACCGCGGGGATCCCGGAAGAGGAGGTTCTCGTCGACATCCCCCCGCTCCCGACCGATCTCTCGATGGAGGTCCAGGTCAGGAACAGCCACACAATGGTGGATATCGAGGAGGTCTCGCCCCTCATCAACACCCTCAACGACACCCGGCGGCAGCAGTGGCGGCTCGGGGTCTACACCACCAGGGGGAACCGGCAGGTGGTGGAGCAGGCGGCGATCGAGGTCCTCCGGGTGAAACGGGTGACAAAACAGGATAAACTTGCAGTGACATAACCATGGAGAAGAAATTTGTCATCGGGGTCACCGGGGCGAGCGGGATCATCTACGCCCGCCGCCTGCTCGAGGTCCTCTGCGACCGGGCACGGGTGCATATCGTGATATCTGACGTCGCCCGGCAGGTCGCCGCAATCGAGGGCGTGGACCTCTCCGGGTTTGACGCCGTCTACGCCGAGAACAGCAACCTTGCGGCCGATATCGCGAGCGGCTCGTTTCGCTACGACGCGATGGCGATCGTGCCCTGCAGCATGAAGACGCTTGCGGCGGTCAGCAACGGGTTTGCCGATAACCTGATCGCCCGGTCGGCGGACGTCTGCCTCAAGGAGAAGCGGCCGCTCCTCCTCCTGATCCGGGAGATGCCGCTCTCCCGGATTCACTTGACGAACATGCTGGCAGCCGACGAGGCGGGTGCGACCGTGATGGTCGCAAGCCCGCCCTTCTACCAGCACCCGGAGACGATCGACGACCTCGTCGATATGGTGGTGGCGCGGGTGCTCGACCACCTGGGGGTCGACCATACCCTGGGATCACGATGGAGTGGATAAGATTTGCGTGATTTTATAGCGACGATGCGGGAGCAGGGCAGGGTCGAGGATATCGAACGACCCTGCTCGACCGTCTACGAGGCTCCCCGTATGGCGAGCCAGACCGAGAAGATCCTCTTCTTCCATGACCTCGACGGTCACCGGGCGGTGATGAACCTGCTCGGCGACCGCGGGGCGCTTGCAGCGGCGCTGGGGCTTGAGGAGCAGGACCTGGTTCCCCACCTGGCGGCCGCGACCTACACCGGCCGCGTTACCGACGCCGGGCGATGCGAAGGCGGCAAACCCGCCGACCTCTCCCGCCTTCCGGTCATGAAACACTACCCCGGGGATGCGGGGCGCTACTTCACGGCAGGGGTGATCTTCTCACGCTTTGACGGCGTCGAGAACGCCTCCATCCACCGGATGATGGTCCTCGACGACCACCGGGTGGTGGCCCGCCTGGTGGAGGGGCGGCACACCCATACGCTGCTCAAAGCGGCGCTTGCCCGGGGGGAGCGGCTCCCGGTCGCGGTCACGGTCGGGACCCACCCGCTCGTGACGTTTGCGACCTGCACCCGCGTCCCGCAGGGGAAGGAACTTGCCTACGCGGCCGAACTGATGGGCGGGGAACTCGCCGTCAGGACGTGCGAGAACGGTGTCCGGGTCCCTGACGCCGAGATCGTGCTCGAAGGCTACATCGGGGCGGAAACGGCGAGCGAAGGACCGTTCGTCGATATCACCGGGACCTACGACCCCGTGCGCCAGCAGCCGGTGATCGAGTTTACCCGTATGTACTGCAAGGAAGACCCCATCTACCACGGCATCCTCCCTGCCGGCGATGAGCACAAACTCCTGATGGGCGCCCCGTATGAGCCGAAGATCTACCGCGCGGTCGG
>CAZYWX010000041.1:0-12183 GCA_964651285.1 uncultured Methanoculleus sp. | reverse complement strand
TCGCAAACGACATCCGCGTGCGGGTGCTGGGCTCAAAGAAGAGGAGGGCCACAAGTCTGTCCTCAAGCATCCGGCGCTGGCGGTTCCCGCCATCAAACTCCTCTGCCCGGTCAAGCAGGTAATCAAGGTCTTTCCGTTCAAAATCGCGGATAGAGATTATATGGTACATCGTGTGGTTACCTTCCAGGGGTTCGGGGTCAAGGCCGGCGTGCAGGCGCCCGGATCCCCCCGCTTCTCTGCCGCGGCATGGACACAACCCCTCTTCTCTCCTGGATAGTGGTTCGCTTCGCTTCCACTAATACTTTTTTTCTGATCCCCACAGCAACCTTTCTCTGGTCTGCCTCCTCACATTAGTGCGGGAGAAGTTGATGACCGAAGAGAAGGAAGTGTATGCTGCTGAGGTCTGCCATCACTGCGGAGGCCTTGGATGCCTGTATTGTAACAAATTGGGAACCGTGATGGTCCTGCAGCCCTCGAAGAACTGCAGGCACTGCGACGGTGACGGCTGTATCTACTGCGGCTACACCGGGTGGGAGCACCTGCAGCGGTGAAAGGTCCCGCTATTTTCGCGCAACCGTGATGTAACCGCTGTGGGCAACCCTGGTCGACGGTCTGGTTCCCCGGGCCGAGCGGGTCAGTTCGCGTTCCATGCACTCGTAGCAGTGGACCTCCCTGAAGAGCGGCCGTGCGGCATCGAGCGTGATGAACGTATGCTCGAGGAACGGAGTATAGCAGGAGAGGTAACCGCCAGGTTTGAGGAGCGAGAAGGCGTGCTCCACGTGTGCCGGCGTGATCGTCAGGTCCAGGTGGACGACATCGAACTCGCCGGTCGCCTCCAGCATATCTGCCGCGATCACCTCGACGTTCTCGAGGCGGGCATCCCTGATGTTCCGGGCTGCAAGCCGGGCGAACTCAGGGCGCACCTCGTAGGTCTTCACCTCGCGGGCGATATTCCCAAAGTAGATCGCGGCAACACCACTCCCGGTCCCGGCGTCGAGGACAACGTCGTTGCGGTTCATACCGGTGTAGGCGATCACGATCCCGATATCTTTCGGGAGCATCGGGGCCCCGCTCCTCTTTGCGTGGACAAAGAAGTCGGTCGGCCGGGGACGGAGCACGATGAACGGAACGTCGAGATGCGTCCTGATCTCGTCGCCCGGGTTCATCCCTGCAAGCGCCCCGAGGTCGATCATCCCCCGGTCAGTGGAGAACTCTCCCTCGCCCGCCGTCACGAAATACTCGCGTTTCTTACCGACGAGCAGGACCTCTTCGCCAGCCTCGATCATTGCTCTGCAAGTTTCAGGATCGCCGCGGCGATGTCGCCACGGGTCTCGATGAGCGCCTTGCGGGCAACCTCTTCGGTTACACCGGTCTGTGACGTGACGAGAGCGACGTCTTCGTCCGGGATCTCGGGGACGGCTTCTTCAAACCGGGCTTCGCCGGTGAGCTGGTAGGTGGTGACCCCCTGCATGGTGGTCGCGACGACCTGAGCGTTGTCAAAGACGTAGTTCCCTGCAGGCGTGTAGATCACCACCTTCTCCACGTCCTCGATCTCCTCCATCTCCATGCCCATCTGTTTCATCATCTGCTTCATCTTTCTCGGGTTTATCTTTCCTGGAAACATTCTGTTCCCCTCCCCTGTCGTACTTTTACCGCTGCACCGTAATTAAAGCCCAGCATCTCCTGGCCTGAGAGCAGGGCTGCGCCTGTGGCAAGGAGCAGGTCGTCGCCGGTCACCACCAGCACCTCATCTCCTGCCCTGATGCCTGAATCGGCGGCGATGACGTGTTTTGCCATCGCGTTCTTCCCGTCCGCGATGAACGGGGCGACATCTTCCTGCACCTTCACCCGGTAGGCCGGGGGGGCGAGGCCGGCGGCCAGGCGCGCGGCCCCGGTGATCCCGAGGGTCAGCCGCCCGTCCTGTGCCCTGACGGTGGCCAGTCGCTCTCCTCTGAGGCGCACCTGGCGGATGCGACCTGTAGAGGAGAGCTGGAAGGTACACCCGTCGGGGAAGATGCTCTCTCCTGCTCCGGCGCCGAACTGGAAGTCAGCGATGACCCGAACCCGCCGAAGCAAACTGTCGTTTGAGTATCTGGTTGACACGATCAATAAACTCCTCTTCTCTATCCCGGGGAATGAACGCCCCGGCTGCGATCTGATGCCCGCCGCCAGCGCCGCCCACCGCTCCCGCGGCCTCGACGAGCGCTTCCTGGAGGTCGACGCCCCGGGCGATCGCCCACTCGTTGGTCCGCATCGAGACCTTCGTGACCTCTGGTTCGCCCACCATCGCGCTCAGCACCATGATCGGTCGCTTCCAGTCCAGTCTGGAGAGCGCCATACCGGCGCCGATCCCGACGATGGTGTCGGGGAACCGGTCGCCGGTATGGATGTACTGCAGGTGCGAGAGTTCGGTCACCCCGACGCTGAGGATGTACTGGAAGAGGTCGCGGATGACCGAGCGGTGATGGGCGAGCATGTACTCGGCCTCGCGGTAGGCGTCCCCCCGTTCCCCGCGGCAGATGCGCTCCCCAACATCGGGTTTTGCCCACCGGCCGCAGGCGTTGAGCAGGGTGGCGTACTCAGAGGCGTTCCTGAGCGGTGTCCGTTCTGGCTCGTCGGGGAAGAGGTAGGTCTCGCCGAGGAGGCGGTCGGTCTCCCTCCCATGCGCGATGAGCTGCTGGGTGAGGGCGCTGATGACCTTGCGCCTGTCATCGAACGGAAGTTCTTCCCAGACGAGCCAGCCGCCCCCGGGCGACTTCAGCGTCACGTCCAGTCGCTCAAGGAACCTGAGCGCTGCGGCAGGGTTGTTGGAGATCCCGTCGATGTAGGGGTCGTCGCAGTAGCCGAGGCAGAGGTGGAGAGGCCGGGTGGACGTCCCGTAGCAGTTCAGGTCCGGGCTCTGGACGAGGATGTTGCCATACTCGACACCGTCCTGGACGATCTCGCGCGCAAGGCCGACCAGCCCGCAGTTCTCGCGGTCCATCATATCACCGACGTTCCCGACCACGGCAAGTTTGGCAAGGTCGAGGTTGCCTGAATCGATCGTCTTTGCGACCAGGTAGGCGATACCGGCGGCGCTTATCCGGGTGATGCCGTGGTCCAGGGGATTGACCTGGGGGTAGGCGGTGTCACAGGGCTGGCTGATGTGGTGGTCGAGGATCAGAACCTCGTCAGCAGAGAGACCCTGCTCCTCAAGGAGATTCTGCTGGCCGGCCCCGAGGTCGGTGAAGAGTTTTAAGGAGTCGTCCTTCGGGACATGGCGCATCGCCATCGGCTCGAGCTGGCGGACAAAGACCGGGCTGGCTGGTATGCCTTCACGGCTGAGCGCCTGTGCAAGGATCGACTCTGTGCTGATGCCGTCGGCGTCGATGTGGGAGACGATCGTCACCAGATCGGCTTCGCAGATCCTGTCTGCTGCTCGCCGCAGATCGCGTTCGAGGCCCATCTCCATAGTAGTGCGTCGCAGGTATCAATAAATCATTGTAGCGGGGGTGCGGGGATCGTGTCCGGGCAGGTGGCAGACCGCCTCAGGGGGATTTGCTGCCCCACCCGGCTCTCCTCTTCCCCGGCGATACCGGCCTCCTGGCGGTCCTCTCACCCGCACAGGGGTGTGGTAAAACGACCTCCCCGACCGCCTCCCGCCCCCAGGCCACGTCAGGCATCCTCCCGCCAAAAGATATCTATGAAGTGAATGCCATAGCACCAACCAGACAACCGTTGGGAAGGAAAAGATCATGACAACAGCAGGCGGGATGCAGGAGTTCCTGGAGACCGGCGTGATCAGCGCCGGACGGATGCGAGCGGTTGAGCAGAACGCGATTGCGCTGGGCCACTCGTCGCTTCAGATGATGGAAAGCGCCGGGCGGGCGCTTGCAGATACCGTCCTCTCATATGACCCCTCTCGCATCCTTATCCTCTGCGGGAAGGGGAACAACGGCGGCGACGGGATGGTGGCAGCCCGCTACCTCCAGCACCATGATGCGGTCGACGTCGTCTACCCTGACTCTGGTTCGATGACCCCGGAGACTACCGTCCAGGTATCGCTCCTCCGACACTGCTCTGTCGCTCTCCACCCCATCAGGTGCGCTGCCGACGTCAAACCGCTCCACCGGCTCTTTGATGAGGCCGACGTTATCGTCGACGCCATGCTCGGGACCGGGGTCTCGGGCGCGGTGCGGGAACCGCTTGCAACCCTTGTCGCCCGGGTAAACAGAACCGCTGCGCCGGTCGTTGCCGTCGATATCCCCACCCCCGGGATCAGGGCGGCCAGGATCCTGTCGTTCCACCGACCAAAACGTGAGGGCGCGGAGGTCGTGGATATCGGCGTCCCCCTGGAGGCCGAGGTCTACACCGGGCCTGGCGACCTTCTGCTGGTCCCGGCCAGGGCGCCCGGGGCTCATAAGGGCGCCGGTGGCGAGGTCCTGGTGGTTGGGGGCGGACCCTACCAGGGTGCGCCCTACATCACGGCCATGGGGGCGCTCAGGGCCGGCGCCGATATCGTGCGGGTCGCCTCTCCTGCCTGCATCCCCATGCCCGACCTGATCTACGAGCACCTCGAGGGGGACCTGGTCACAGAAGATCACCTGGAGACGATCCTCGGGCTCGTCGAGCGGTCTGACGTCGTCATCTGTGGCATGGGGCTCGGGAAGGCAAGCCACGATGTCGTGCTCGCCATCGCCGGAGCGGCAGAGAAAGCGGTATTTGACGCCGATGCGCTCATCCGCCCCCTGCCAGTGGCAAAAGAGACGATCTACACGCCGCACGCCGGCGAGTTCGCCCGGATGACCGGGGCTGAACCCCCGGCTGACCTGGTGGCGCGCGCCCGGTGTGTGAAGGCCGCCGCAACGACAGGGACGATCCTCCTCAAGGGCCAGGTCGACGTCATCTCTGACGGAGAGCGGGTCAGGTTCAACCGGACCGGAACTCCTGCCATGACCACTGGGGGGACGGGCGATCTCCTCGCCGGTGTGGTGGGTTCACTCTTCTGCAACCTGCCAGCGTTCGAGGCCGCCTGCATCGGCGCGTACGTGAGCGGCAGGGCTGGCATGCGCGCCGCAGAAGAGCGGGGGAACGGTCTGCTTGCCACCGATCTGCTGGATTCTATCCCGCACGAACTCTTCAGGCCGGGGATGCGGGCGCAGGACTGAGCCCTGACCGGTATGGTTGCAAGGTCCTTCCTGCGCGCAGGTTCTGGTCCCCAAAACCCCTCTTTTTATCCTCAAAGAGAGAGATGATCTCCTCACGATACCTATGAGCAACTCCGGAAACAAGGGCGAGGCCCCGGTCTTCACCCATATCGAGAACGATCGTGCGCAGATGGTGGATATCTCGGCAAAGCCCGAAGTACCCCGGGAAGCGGTTGCCCGGGGCAGAATCTACCTGCGCGATGAGACGCTCCAGGCCATCCGGGAAGGAACCACGGTCAAGGGCAACGTGCTCGCGACTGCGAGGGTAGCAGCCACCCTTGCGGTCAAGGATACCCCGCGCATCATCCCCATGTGCCACCCCATCCCGCTCGGGGGGATTACCATTGATTTTGTCGAAGGAGAGGGTTACATCGAGGCGACCACCCGGGTAAAGTCATACGGGAAGACAGGTGTCGAGATGGAAGCCCTCACCGGCGTCTCGGTAGCCCTTCTCACCGTCTGGGATATGGTCAAGTCGGCAGAGAAGGATGCGGACGGGCAGTACCCGGTCACCAGGATCGACGGCATCCACGTCGTAGAAAAGCGCAAGGGGTCCTGAGATGACAAAAGCGATTCTTTATTAGTTCTCTCGTCTACCTGTTAAGAACCACGGGATACGTCCCGGATAGGAATGTGGCGGAAACGCTGAACCTGAGGTGATTGAAAGATGGCAAAAACGATGTATGCCTACGTACGAGAGGCATGGAAGCATCCTGATAATACTGAGGTGAAAGACCTCCTCTGGAAGCGCATGCAGACATGGCGGCGCGAAGGGAGTATCGTGCGCATCGAGCGTCCCACCCGGATCGACCGGGCACGGTCGCTTGGCTACAAAGCAAAACCAGGAATCATCGTTGCACGTGTCAGGGTTCGCCGCGGTGGCCGGAGAAAACCCCGGTTTGTCCGCGGGCGGAAGACCTCAAACATGGGCGTGCGACGGGTGACCCAGAAAAAGAACCTGCAGCGGATCGCTGAGGAACGGGCATCTCGTAAGTTCCCGAACCTGGAGGTCTTAAACTCCTACTGGGTCGGTGAAGATGGACGCTACCGGTGGTATGAGGTGATCCTGGTCGACGGTCATCACCCGTCGATCAAGAACGACCGCAACCTCTCGTGGGTGGCTGACCCGGTTCACCGCGGTCGGGCAGAGCGTGGCAAGACCTCTGCTGGGACGCGCGGGCGTGGGATGCGGACGCGCGGGCGTGGGACCGAGAAGACGCGCCCGAGCATCCGTTCTCATGCGAACCGCGGAAGATAATAACCCTTTTTTTGCACAGGGATTGTCCCGATGAAGGTCACAGACGCCGGTGTATGTCCCTATCCTGTCGGTGACGCGACGGTAGCGCGGATGGCGCTTGAGGCGGCAGAACTGGGGTTTGATAGTCTTGTTGTCATCGGGGAAGGCGGGGATCGGCCGTTCGAGGTCCCGGCCGGGTTCAGGGTTCTCCAGGGAGTCGTGATCGACGGTTCCTCGCAGAGAGAGATCGTCAGACTGACGCGCAAACCTGCTGTCCGCGATGCCGACGTGGTCTTCGTCAACGCAGGCGACACCTCGTTCAACCGGGCCGTCGTCTCGCTGAAAGGGGTCCACGTCGTCAGGGGCGTCCAGACCACCCGGAGGAACGCCTTCGACCATGTCGCTGCTCGTTCAGCAGCAGAGCATGGTACAGCGGTGGAGATCTCGCTGGCTCCGATCATCTTCTCCCGCGGGAGACGGCGGCAGAAGGCGCTCCAGCGATACGCGGATATTCTGGCGCTCCAGCGACGGTACCGGTTTCCGTTGACGATATCGTCGAACGCGGACTCAATACTCGGGCAGCGGTCTGTCCGTGAGGTTCGAAGCCTCTGCGCCCTCTTTGGCATGACCGGTGCCGAGGTGAGCGCGGCCCTCGCCAGCGTCGGCCGGATCGTCGAGCCAGCACTCCCTGTGCGGGTGATCAAATGAAACCACGACCTCCCGCGATGCGGACGAAACGACGCTACATCCTGGTTCGGATCGTCCCGTATGGGCTGGTGCTGGACCAGAGAGAGGTCTACCTCTCAGTCATCGAGGCTGCAACCTCCCTCTGGGGGGATGCAGCCATGGGTCTTGCGCAACCGGCGGTGGTCTTCTGCGACGGGGCGTACGCTATCGTTCGGTGCCGGCGGGGGACCGAGAAGGACCTTGCCACCGCGCTTGCAACGGTCACCGCGATCGGGGACGAACCGGTCGCGCTCCGGACGGTCGCTACCTCCGGGACCATTCGAGCCCTGCGTCGCCGGATGAGACCGATCCGCCCCGACTCTGAGACGGGAACCGGAGAAGTAAGGATCGGGGACCGCGATTTCAGTGTTTATCGCTATCCCCGTCAAAAGGTTGATTTGGTTGAAAAGGGTATTAAGCATCAGAAGTCATTGTTTTTCACTGAGAGCGATATGGAGGAACGATAATGCAACCACAATATCAGATGGGATATGACCGGGCGATCACTGTCTTCAGCCCGGATGGAAGACTCTACCAGGTCGAGTACGCCAGAGAAGCGGTGAAACGGGGAACAACGGCCGTCGGCATCAAGTGTCGGGAAGGCGTTGTCCTGATCGTCGACAAGCGGGTGACCTCCCGTCTTCTTGAACCGGTCTCTATCGAGAAGATCTTCAAGATCGACCAGCATATCGGCGTGGCCTCCTCAGGTCTCGTCGGTGATGCACGGGCCCTCGTTGACCGGGCGCGGATCGAAGCGCAGATCAACCGGGTCTCGTATAACGAACCGATCAATGTTGAGATTCTGGCCAAGAAACTCTGTGATCACATGCAGACCTACACCCAGTTCGGGGGGGCGCGTCCGTACGGGACTGCTCTCCTGATCGCCGGGGTCAGTGACGGCGAGGCCAGGTTGTTTGAGACCGACCCGAGCGGTACGCTGCTCGAGTACAAGGCGACCGGGATCGGCACCGGCCGGCCTGCTGTCATGAAGGTCTTCGAAGAAGATTACCAGCCTGAGGCAGACTTCTCTGAAGCCATCAAACTCGGGATCAAAGCCCTGCATGCAGCGACTGAAGGCAAGCTGGATGTGAGCGCGATCGAGATCGGCTATGTCTCTCTTGAGGAAGGAGAGTTCCGGAAACTTGAGAAGGAGAAGGTGCAGGAGTACATCGAGCAGTATGAGGAAGAAGTAAAGACCGAGAGTAGTGAGACCGAGAGTGAGTGACCATCTATGATACCCCTGGATCAGGCTGTTGTAGCACGACTGGAGAGCCACGGCGAGAGGTTTGAGGTTCTGGTCGATCCAGACCAGGCCATGCGGATCCGGCAGGGGGAAGAGATCGACCTGGAGGAGTCGGTTGCAGCGGACACCGTCTTCTCCAACGCTGCTCATGGTGAGCGTGCCTCTGATGACTCGCTCATGAAAGTCTTTGAAACGACCGAGTTTGAGCCGGTCGCGCTCAGGATCATCAGGAAGGGCGAGATCCAGCTCACCGCCGAGCAGCGTCGCCAGCGGATTGCAGCCAAACGCAACCAGGTCATCACGTTCATAGCGAGGAACGCCATCAACCCGCAGACCGGGTTCCCGCACCCCCCGCAGCGGATCGAGCTTGCCATGGAAGAGGCAAAGGTGCGGACCGATCCCTTTAAACCCCTTGATGAGCAGGTCAAAGAGACGGTCAAGGCGCTCCGGCCTCTCCTTCCCATCAGGTTCGAGGAGATCCGTTTTGCTGTCAGGATCCCTGCAGAGTATGCCCCCCGGGCATACGGGGAGCTCCAGGCAGCGGTGACCCTTGAGCAGGAGGAGTGGCAGAGTGATGGTTCCTGGATCGCTATCGTCAGGATTCCGGCGGGTGTCCAGGAAGAGTTCTACAACCTGGTCAGCAAGATCTCGAAAGGAACCGCAGAGACAAAGATCATCGAACGCCTGTCGTGAGTAACTATATTAGGCGACAGCACAAAGTTTAGAGGACAGATTTGAGGTGCGCGAAATGGCAAGTCGCAAACAGAGTGCCAAGGGTAGGGCCAGGAGCAAGGCCAAAGGCAGGGTGTCCGGAAGCGCCGGACGTTTCGGCTCAAGATATGGCCGGCTTGCCCGGAAGAGGGTGAGCCAGGTTGAGAAGGGTGCCCGGATGCGTCATGTCTGCCCCCGGTGTGATCAGAAGGCGGTCAGGCGCAAGGGAACAGGTATCTGGGCGTGCCAGAAGTGTGGATTTAAGTTTGCGGGGGGCGCATATGTTCCAGAGACCCCGGCGATGCGTGTCGCCACGAGGGGTATTGAGCGCTCGCTGCAGAAAGGAGGATAACCTATCTTGGCTGCTTACAGATGTGCCCGGTGTAAACAGAAAGTTGAGATCGATGTCAATATACGCTGTCCCTACTGTGGACACCGTATTCTCTTCAAGGAACGTGGAGCTGGCATTAAAGACCTGAAGGCTCGATGACGGTCGTCACGACATCACGCAAGCCGGTCCCGGAGGTGCGTTCCCTTGCGCGGGACCTGGCGTTTGCCACCGGCGCAGAGTATGTCACCCGCGGCAAGGCGGGCATGGCTGACATCCTCGACCGGGCGCGGTCGGTTCTGATCGTCTCAAAGTCAGGTCGCTTTTTTTGTATTGATCTCTTCTCTGATGGTGAACCGGTAACGAGGATCACCGTTCGGTCATTCGTCGTCGATGAGCGTCGAGGAAGGACGGCTGCCCGCGGGCTGTATGTTGCAGACGACCCGGTCTACAGGGCGCTCAAAGACCATATCAACGTCGTCTTTGCCGGGGAGACGCTCCCTGAGCATCAGATGGTCTTTGATGGGACGCAACGGAAACGCTACTCCCTGGAGGTCGCTCTATGACGACGCCGACGCATACGGCGACGTTCAGGTTCACTACTGATGATGCCGGGGCGCTCTACCGTTCGGTCTGCCAGGAGGTGAACGATGTTGGGGACCGGTCGTCTGTCCACGTACGGCTCGAGGATGCAACTACCCTCGTCCTTGAGGTGACCGCCACCGATATCCCGGCGTTGCGGGCGGCCCTCAACACCTGGCTCAGGCTGATCAGTATCGCGGTCGAGATGCGCGAGATCGTCCTCGGCTGCCCGGTCTGAATCTATCCCGGAGCCCGGGGACGGGGCTCCTGGCTGGTTTTTTTCTGCTGGGGGTGATCATCGGCTCCCCCTCCCTGCCCCGGGCAGGGGCTGGCAAGGGAGACGGTTACGATCCCTGGCCGGTATGCGTCAGGTCGTCGGTTGTGCACATGTCTGCCCGGCGACACTTGAACCTCCCAGATCTGCTCAGCTCAGCCACCGGGCACCACCGTTCGTCGCTCAGGTCTCCCCTGCAGCGATCTCTGCCCCCCGGGTCAGCAGGCCACCCGCCCCCGTCCTCCCGGAGATGACCACCTCCCTGACCGGTTCCCGGGCGGTCAGCCAGAACCCATATTTTATGAGTCCTGCGGTCCTATGATGTAGAGACAGCGCGGGGAGCCGGGAAGCCTTCTCTCCGCCAACCAAAACTATTGGTACAGAAGTCGATCCCACTTCAGAGAGTTGATTGAATATGGAAAATATCCCACCAAAAGTACAGAACCAGCTGGCGATGCTCCAGCAGCTGCAGCAGCAGCTGCAGACCGTAGTTACCCAGAAAGCGCAGTATGAACTGACGATCCGCGAAGCCAGGCGCGCAATCGAGGACCTCGGCGACGTCGCCGAGGATGCGGCGGTCTTCATGAACGTCGGCAACGTCATGATGCAGAAGAGCCGTGACCAGGTGCTCAACTCCCTCAATGAGCGTATCGAGACGCTCGAGCTCAGGGTGAAGTCGCTCGAGAAACAGGAGAAGGTTCTGCAGAACAGGTTCGAGCAGTTATCCTCGCAGATCAAGGGGGTACTGGAGAAGAGACAGCAGGCTCCCGGCACCACCTGAATCCAGACCCGAAGACTCTTCTTGTAAACGAGAAGAGATGAGTTGGGGGTTCACCCCATCTTTTGTTCTTGGTCGTTCTTCTGCGTCCGGCAGACGAGGTTGATCGCATTGATCATCGCCTCGACCGACGCGAGGATGATGTCGTCGCTTGAGGCGCTGGCATCAAAGACCCGGCCCCGTTCATCCTCGACGGCGATGGTGACATGCCCCAGGGCATCGGTGCCCCCCGAGATCGCCTCGATGCTGAACTCCTTGAGGTGGATGGGGGCCGGGATGATCCCGAGGATCGCTTTTACGGCCGCATCCACCGGCCCGTTGCCGACGCTTGAGAAGACATGCTCCTCCCCGTCGACGGTCGCCCTGACGCTGGCCGTCGGGATGACGTGGTTGCCGGTCATGACGGCGATACCCTGGAGTTCCAGGGTCTTTCCGTCAGGAGCGAGCTGCATGACGCTTTCAGCGATCTCGTAGAGGTCCGCGTCCGTCACCCGCTTGCCCCTGCCCGCAACCCCTTTCACCCGCTGGACGATCTCGTCGAGCTGGGCGTCGGTGGGGGCCATGTGCGCCTCGACGAGCATCTGCCTGACCGCGTGTCTGCCTGCGTGTTTGCCGAGTTTCAGCCTCCGCCGGTGGCCGACCATCTCCGGCGTCATGATCCCGGGCTCGAAGGTATCGGACCGTGTGATCACGCCGTGGGAGTGGATCCCGCTCTCGTGGGCGAAGGCGTTTTCGCCGACGATCGGTTGCGTGGGGGGCGTGCTCATCCCGGCGTAGCGCGAGACGAGTCTTGAGGTCTCCACGAGGCTTGTCGTCTTGATGCCGGTATCGATCCCGTAGATGGATTCAAGGATCATCACGGTCTGCGCGAGGTCAGCGTTTCCCGCCCGCTCGCCGATGCCGTTCACGGTCACCTGAACCTGGGAGGCCCCGCCCTCGACCGCCGCGATGGTGTTTGCCACCGCAAGCCCGAAGTCGTTGTGGCAGTGGACATCGATCGGACAACCCACCTCCCGGTCTATCCGGGTGATGAGCTGTTTCATGGCTGTCGGGGTGATCACGCCGACGGTGTCGGGCACGTTGATGATCGTGGCCCCGGCGTCCACCGCGACACGGTA
>CAZYWX010000040.1:0-12195 GCA_964651285.1 uncultured Methanoculleus sp. | reverse complement strand
AGCAGGAAGAGCCTTCCCGGAGTGCCGATCGGGCCGTAGTCCACCAGTGCACCCTCCACCACCTCCCGGCTGCCCTCTCCCGCCGCCCCGAGCCCGACCTCGTCGCCTGGCGCGGCATACCGCCTGCCGGTGCCGGTCATTGCCGTGATCGGGCACCAGCCCATCAGCCTTCGTATCGCCCCGGTGACTTTCAAGATCATACGCGTTCACCCTCCGTTGCCGTATCCAGGGTATACATCGACCCCCTCTCCGCGATCAGGGTTGTGCGGTGCCGCCGCTCCCAGAGGATCGTGATACCGTACGTAACCCAGCCGATGAGGCTCAAGGCCAGCATGAACCCGAGAATCTGGCCGAACATGCCCCTCCGGGCAAAAAACACTATAAAGACGGCAAGAAGGATGATGGCTACCGGCCAGCTCAGGTCCCGGACGATGCGCTGTCTTTTAGTCATGTTGGCCCTGATGAACTCACCGGCGGCAATCCTTGCGTACTGCTTCCGGTAACCCTCCCCTGTGCCGGCTGTGAAGGGCACTGGATCCGGACCTGCCCGATGGACGCTTTTGCCGCCGGGGTGTTCAGCCGGGAGCGGTGCCTGGCACGGATGAACGCCGACAAGGCCTCCGGGAGGGAGCGGATCGACCACTGCCGTGCCTGTGAACTTGCCTGCCCGGCCGGCCGGGGGGAGTGAGCGGCGCCCCGGGCGGCACCTGGTCATATCGTCTTTTCCAGCACCCACTCAACCAGTCCAGCATCCACGACCATCCTTGAGAGTTGCCGAGGAGGGACTAATACCGCCCCTGAGTCCGCGGGCACCTCGTACGTCGCCAGGGCGTCGTCAGGGGAGTGAACGACATAGAAGAGCTTCCTGAATTCATCCTGATTGAACTGATCCACATATTCGAGAAACTCGGCAAGGGTCGATCTCGATTTCACCTGGACCTGGTACAACTCTCTGTTGATCGGGTCTTCAAACTCGATGTCCGCAAACTTCATCGTCTTTCCGACAACGCTCCTTCGTCTCCAGCCTGCTCCAGCAAAAACCAGATCGACGAGCACCTCGAAATCCTTCCAGTGCAGGTAAGTGATCAGGGTCTCGGTCCGGCAAACCAGCTCTTCCCGTGCACTAACGACCGCGGTATAATCGGGCGTATGCTCGTCGTTTATCAGGCGCCCGAGGGTATCAAGCGGCCTGACGGTGCATGAGGTGGCCTGGTAGGCCTGCAGCTGGGCAACGGAGCCGGGCAGCGTATTGACGAGAAGCACCCTCCCCCGGACGCTCCGATCGTGCCAGCCGCCGTCGGTCAGGCGGTACTTGGATATCTCGTCCTCGAGGATGGGGCCGTCCTGAAGCCGGCACCACCAGAGTTTCGAGTCATAGAACGTGACCCATACGTCACTGTGGTTCGAGCCATGGATCGTTCTCAAAGAGTTGAAGTCGTGGGTGGCGCTACCTCGGTTCCTGACCTTATCACGGATCGCTTTCTCGATTCTGTCCCACCGCTCCCGGTGGATATCATCAAGGCTGACGTTGGTCCAGCCGATCCGCATCTTTCCCTCTTCGATGCTTGACCTCTCCCACTTCCCTTTCTCCCCCAGTTTGATGTAGTAGGCACGATCGAACTCGACACGCTCCATGATTCACGAACCTCGGTAACGGAACGATACTGGACTCCGATATGTAAAAAGGTATGGTTTGGGTTCTCTCCCGGGGCGATTGTCCGGTGAGTGGACCCGGCCCACCGCCCGGATTATCAGTCCTCTCCCCTTATCCCTATTCATCAGGCCAGGCCGGTATTATAAACCGGTGGGAAGGAACTGCTGGGGTACTGATTATGCCGCTCGCGATCGGTAACTCGTCGCCGCTCACCCCTCGATAGTCAGCCGCAGAACAGAGGAGTGCACAATGAAGGTGCTTGCGAGGACCCGGGAAGGGGTTGAAGAAGTCAGGGAAGTCGACTCCGACGATGTCATCCCCGGCGACATCCTGGACGACGGCTCGCTCGTCCTTGAACTCTGGGACGAACTGTCTGATGACGACTATCTGGCACTCGGCCTTTATGACTGAGCAGAACGGCGCAGGGTGAGGCCAGGAGAATCGGAAGGGTGCCGCCGCCCGCCGACGCGGGCCCGGGCTCATCCTTCATCACCGGGAGGGCGATGCAGTCAGCGGGGTTGATCGATGGCAGCGTTGGCAGCATATGTGCAGCAGGTGCTGCCCATGAGCACAGCCAGGTTCTGACCCGGATCGGCCTTTCCGCTCTGATACAGGGGATTCCCGGGTTCATGTACAGCAGGGTGCAAAACACAGGCACCCCCGCCGTCACCGGCAGTCCTGCTGTGCATGCTCTCCGTTCTCTCATTCAGCTGTACATGTACATACCCAGATCGATCGATATCGGGATCCTGACCACCTTCTCCGGAATCCTCCTTGTTCCGGCCGATCTCTTGTTGGAAGCAGGTGCTGTACATACGCTACACCCTGCTACCCTGCTGCCATTGCTGCCATCATCCGGATCATCATCCAGCCAGACCGAAGTTCCCCCGCTCCAGGCCCGGTAGACCTTAGCATCAAACGTGAAGTACTGCTCCCGGCGGCGAACCGTGACCGTGCTCCCATCGTTCTCCGTCACGGTGGCATCGTAGAGGCTAATCGCCGGGCATTCCTGTCCGCGAGGACCGGTGAGTTCATAACCCGCTGATCCGGGCGAGACCCTGCGAAGATAACCTGCATGCCGGGGAGCGGAGAATTACCGGGCAGGCTCACCCCTCGAGCATCTCCCTGACCGCGACCTGCAGTTCCGGGATTTTGTTCTGGACGACGTCCCACACGATCTCGTTATGGATCCGGAGATAGAGGTTATATTCCCGGGACATACCTGACGCTCTTAAGGATGTAAGGCGCGAGACCTGGTTTTATGGTGTCGCGGTCGACAAGGTCGACGTTCCTCCCAAAGAGGTCTTCGAGGAAGAACTTGAGATCCATGTACGTGTCGAAGGAACGCCTCCCCTCCTCGAACTCGATGAGGATAGCGATATCACTCTCTTCGCGTTCTTCGCCCCGGACGAAGGAAAGACGCCGATCCAACGGACGCCAGGCCCCCGGATCCTTTCCCGGTGATCTGCCAGCGCTCCGATGATGCATTCAGCTGTGAGCATGTCGCACTATACTTCCATTACGTCTCGATCTGGATAACGCTTTTCCCCGGGGTGTCGCGGTGCATGGGCGGGGACAGGCCGGCCTGGATCTCGGCGACGGTCCCTCGATATCTGGAGCGCCTCCTCGCCCGGGAACTGGCATTCTTTGGGAGCCAGACGCCCCTCCGGGAAAGGCTCAAATATTCGCTGCACCCAGTCTACCGAAATGGTGGAACCGGTTAGAACAATTTGATGGTCAAATTACAGGATGATACAGGTTCCAGCGTTAAAACAGGGGGATGGGGCACCCACTCCTGCGGCCGGGCTCTTCGTTCCCGGAAAATGGTGTAAAAGAACTCTGATCAGTACATATCTCTGTATATCCCTTTCTAATACAACAATAACCACCAGACCGGGCATCTTTTTCATTCACACTTTCCCGGGATTCTAGTGCAAACGTGGAGGTTATCCCAGAACTCCTCTGCCGGGAGGGGGCGAGCCCCCTCCCGGGTGAGAGATATTGGGATGACCTCTTTGAACCGATCTTCTTCAGGAAGTCGTCCCAGAAGTATCGACGATAAGGTCTCCCGGGGTTTGAGAGCACTCAACCAGGCGGCTAGAATCGCAAGAGACTGCTCCCCGCGTATCGTGTCGGGAGAGGGACTGGGACCTGGCCCGTGAAACCGACGTCTTTGGTACGCATGCACCCTGTGGGTCCCCCAGCCCGGGGTCGGTAGAATCTGCGATTCAAGACCCGATACCCCCCCGATCTGGGGCCACAACACCCCCCGGCCCACCACCGATACAGCGCCCTCCCGGCAATGACCCGGCGGGCAAACACATAAATAAAAAAATTACCTATGGTAATAATATGGAGATACCCACCCCAGCAGAACTGCGGGAGAAGAGGATCCGCATGGGCCTGAAACAGGCAGACGTAGCCCGTATGGCCGGAATAAGTCAATCTATGGTCGCGCGTATCGAGTCAGGGAGTGTGGACCCACGGGCCAGCACGCTCGCCAGGATCGTGGAAGTTCTGCAGGCAGCAGAACAGTCGGCGATCACGGCTGCCGATGTCATGAACTCACCGGTACTCTTCGTCACCCTGGATGACCCGGTCAGCCGTTCTGTCGAGATCATGCGCCAGAATAGCATCTCGCAGCTGCCGGTGATCGAGAACGGGGTACCTGTTGGCTGCATATCTGAATCGACGATCATGACCGCCATGGAAGAAGGCGGGTTCCACCAGACGCACCAGAAACTGGTCAGGGACTGTATGGAACCTGGTTTCCCGACGATCCCCCCGACAGCACCCATCGATACCGTCGTCCACCTCCTGCATAACAACCACGCGGTCATCGTGCTCGAGAAGGGAGAGGTGCGGGGGGTCATCACCAAGCACGACCTGATATCGCTGATCACCTGAACAGCACACTCCCCTACGTTCTTCGTCTGCGGTCTGTTCTGAGCAGATCCTGGAATCTTCGTAGACCGTGGATCATAGGTGCGCCATCTACCGATGGATGCAGGGATCGCGAACAGAGCCCTCCCGCACGGTCGAGCTCTTTCGCCCCGTGGACGTGGAGGGGCGGCCCCCTTCTGGCAGAGAATTCTCGAAGAGTGGAGACAGGATCTCCTGACCAACCCTGGTTAAAGCAGCGAGACGAGGTCGCGGAGGACCGCTTCGGGGTCGTCGGCCTTGACCACGCTTGAGGCCAGCAGGACGCCGGAGGTGCCGAGGTCGACGGCTATTTTTACGCATTCGCCTGACTGAATTCCGGCTCCGGCCAGGACTCTGACATCAGGGTTCACCGCCTGAACAGCATTGACCGACCGCTCGATGATCCCGGGATCGGCCTTTGAGACCGAGACTCCGCTCCCGATCAGCTCCGGGGGCTCAACCGCGACGTAATCGGGCTGGAGCGCCGCTGCAGCAGCGCTGGTGGAGTCGTTGTTTGTGCAGACAACCGATTCCAGGCGGAGCCGGCGTGCGGCCTGAACACAGGCGTCGATATCGGCCAGAGTGAGACGGCGTTCAGAGTGGTTAATCAGGGTACCGCGTGCACCGGCCGCCCTGACCGCTTCTGGCAGGATATGGCCGGTATGAGCGCCGGGCGTGATTGCATCGATATGCTGAGCATAGATGGGTATCGCGTAGTGGTGACTCATCGGATGGATCTCGGTGAAGGCCGGCGCGATCCCGATGACTACCCCCATCTCTCTTCCAACGGTCTCGGCAGCAGCGGCGATCCGGTGAGCGTTGTGGCCCATACCTTCCTGGTAGGTCTTCAGATTGACCAGAATCAACGGTGAAACCATACTCATCACATCTGCCTGATTGGTTGCGCCTCCTGATATTAACTCTGGTGTGAGGTGCGCGGAACCGGTAAGGATGACAGGGATCTCAGGTCATTCGGGGGCAAACCTTAGAGGTCATCCCGGAACGCCCGTGAGGCTGTGGTACCATGGGTGCATAGATGAAAAAGGAGTTCTGGATGCAGGTGAGGTGGAGGGTATCCCCCATGAGGGGACGAGGTTGCCGTAGCACCCACCACTTGGGGGCGGGGGCAGTCAGTGGGATAGCCCGGACATCCCCACAGCCCGAGAGGATAGCAGGATTCACGGCTACCGAGGAGCGATACAGGCACACATTGCTTAGATCCATCCAGATGCCAGAAACCCGGATACGAGAAGAAAGTCCCCATGCAGTGGCTATCACATCGGAGGGAGGGGACAGGGGAAGGGGTCTCCCCCTCCCCGCCTAGAGCACTACCCCAACCTCTTTCACGCAACCCCAGCCCCGCCCGGCCTCCGACCTCCTCCCTCGCCCCAGGGCGGGGGCAGTAAGTGCGATACCTAGTGGAAATTGGTTGACAGGGAGACAGTCCTGAAACTCCTCCAGGGTGTGCTAGCCTACATATGCCCAAAGGAGGAGAAAAGGTCAAGATTATGTGTTCAGGTGCTCAATCCTGCCCGACCCCGGACACTGGACCGTGGGGGTATCCCATCGGGGGATGGAGGAGCATCCCCTCCCTCCCGGCAGGAGGGGTTTGCAGACAACCTCCTCATATTGGTGCGCGGACAGACAAACCCTCGCACACCCAGGTCCCCTCCTGCCTTCAGACCTGAACTCACTTGCTGAGTCCTCTGACAAAATGCCCCCCGGTGATACCACCAAGGGCCCGCACCTTCACCTCAGCCTTGAGCGCGTCGAGCACCCCGGTCTCTCCCCGGGCCACAGCATCGATCGCAGCCAGGTAGATCCGGGCCATATCTCCGGCATACCGGGCTCCCCGCCCCCGGGCGTCGATGGCGATGGTATCGATCCCCATCCCGGCGATCCGGGGCAGGTGGTCGATCAGGCAGAGCTCGACCGCGTTGGCGATATAGGTCCGCGACTCGCTGTCTGTCCTGAGCGGGAAGATATGGCCCCGTCGGTCCTGCAACCCCAGGAACCGGTTGCTGTCTGGTTCCTCCCCGGTGACCGCCGCCACCAGCCGGTCCTCGGTCACCATCGCTTCCACGTTGCCCTGCACCAGGACCTCCAGTTCCAGAGAACCCCCCATCCTCTCTGCCAGCCTGGCCAGGTCAGCCGCCGCAAGTTCGGGAGATACAGTGCACCGCAGAAAGAGCGGGGCCAGCACCTGTGCGGTGCGGTGGTTCCAGACGTTCAGCCCGGCGGCACCAACGAGCCTCATTCGGGGTTCAGCCCGCCGCACTGCATCTGCGGCCCCGGTCCCGCTCACCATAACCACATGGACACCCGCGTCGTAGAGTGCCGGGAGGAGGGGCGTTGTCGCATCAAGGAACCGGCGTCTCGTGATCGAGGGCCATTTCCAGACAAAGACGGCCCCTCCGTCCCGACAGACGGCAGCAGCCTCCTCGAGGAACGCAGGGGTTGGCAGGATGCAGGGCTCCAGGTAGACAACCCGGGCCCCGCCGCGGACAGCGGCCTCGACACCCTGCAGGGTATCGGTGTAGACCGAGACCAACGGGAGCTGCTTCTGTCTCCCACGTTCTACCGGGCGCGTCAACCCGGAGATAGCCTTCCCGGCTCGCTCCCGGGAAGCACACACCGCATCCGTCCCCGGGCGCCACGCGGCGAGGAGGGTCTCCTCGACCCGTTCGATGAACGCCCGCCGGATCCGGTTCAACTCACCCAGCGGCGCGAAGAGCCCACCCGGATAGTGGAGGTCCATCCTCCGTATCGTAAACGGCGTCCCTCCCGTCCTCTCAAACTGCGCCGCGATATCTTCCGCAGCGAGCGGCCGGTTTCGTGCCGGTTCCATCTGGAGATCAGACCGGTAGACCACCCGGACCGGCTCCCCACCACGCCCGGGGACCCACCCCTCAAAACAGGGTGTGCCATCCTCCCAGGTGACCGTCAGATCGATCGGGATCGGCTGCAGGGGCTGTTCAATCACCTGCTTTGCCCGCTCCTCGAGGTCGGCGCTTCTTGTCAGGAAGACCCGGGTGCCCGGGGCAACCGGCGCGGGAAGACTGAGCCGCACCCTGCCATGGTGGATGGGAGGGGTGCCACGGACGACCGCGCCCACGTCCTGATCAGGATCGTCCATGCAGAAGGCCAGCCCATCACCGGAACGGGGCACGAGATTGCCAGCGAGGCGGACGCTCGCCTCCTGCCGCTGCGGGTCAAACGCAGTGACCGTGCCGAGCAGGACCCCCCGGTTCCCGGGACGGTCGCGAGCCATGATCTCTGATGCGCCGAGGATATACCCCTCCGTGAATTCCCGGTTGAACGCAAGAGCGAAATCCTGCATATCCTCAGGCGTTGGTGCCCAGCCCTCTCCTGCGCCGATCGCATCGAGTGCTCGCCGGTAGATCCTCACCACCGTGGCGACGTAGCCTGCCGAGCGCATTCTCCCCTCGATCTTGAGCGATACCACCGGTGCACGCACGAGCCGGTCAAGGAAGGGATATACCGCCAGGTCCCGGGTTGAGAGCAGGTAGCGGTCTTTTGTGGGCACGACCCTGAGCTTCACCGGGCGGCCGAGATCATCCATCTCCCCGGTCATAAGCCGGTACGCCTTCCTGCACGGCTGGGCGCACGTCCCCCGGTTCCCGCTCCGACCTCCGATGACCGAAGAGAGGAGGCACTGGCCTGAGTAACTGTAGCAGAGCGCACCGTGGGCAAAGACTTCGATACCAACCCCCCGTGCCTCCGCGTCCTCCGCGATCCCCTCGATCTCAGGGAGACCGAGCTCCCGCGCCAGCACCACGCGGGAGAATCCCTCCCGCGCAGCCCGGGCCACGCCTTCGCGGTTGTGGATCGTCATCTGGGTGGAGGCGTGGAGCGGGAGGTCCGGGACCACCTCCCGGGCAAGCGCCGCCACGCCGGCGTCCTGCACCAGGACCGCATCGGCCCCGATCTCATAGAGCCAGAGGAGGTAGCGGACCACGTCGGGGAGTTCGGCGTCCCTGATGAGGATGTTTGTGGTGACGTAGACCCTGACCCCCCGAAGATGTGCATAGTCGATGGCAGACCGGAGTTCGTCGTCAGAGAAGTTAGCTGCGTAGTGCCGGGCCCCGAACCGTCTCCCGGCAAGGTAGATCGCGTCGGCGCCGGCGGCAACCGCCGCGGCCAGAGCCTCCGGCGACCCGGCCGGCGCAAGCAGTTCCGGGAGGTTGCCTCGCGCCGGAGGTGCGCCAGGGTCGGCCCGGGGTCCCTGATGATCGTGCGGCATTCTGAGGTACAGTCGTCTCCCTGGTGTATAATACCCCCGTGAGGACGCGCTCTTTTTGTAAGGACAAGCAACATAGGGAAGGGATGGTTCAATGGATCGCGTAGGGATTATCGGGTATGGTGAGATGGGGAGCATGCTGGTTGATGGGTTTCTTCGAACCGGTGTGCTTGATATCGACGAGATCGTGGTTGCATCCAGGAGCCAGAGGAGCCTGGATGCGTGTGCCACAGCATGGCCGGGGATCAGGACCGCCGCAACCAATGCTGAACTTGCAGAGCAGTGCCGGGTCGTCATCATCGCCGTCAGGCCGCAGGAGATGGGGACCGTCCTCAGTGAGATCGCCCCGGTGATGAAAGGGGATGAGCATATCGTCTCGCTCGCCGCTGGTGTCGATCTCGCCGACCTTGAGGCAGCGTTTGCGGGTCCGGTCACCAGGGTCGTGCCCACGATCACCTCCAGGATCGGGCAGGGGACGACGTTGGTCTGCCACGGCCGGCAGGTTGACACGAACAATGCCTGCCGGGTAGAGGCGCTCTTCTCTGCGATCGGGGACGTGATGCCCGTTGCGGAGGAGGACCTCTCGGTGGCCACGATTCTTTCGAGCTGCGGGCCAGGACTGCTTGCCGCCATCATCGAGGAACTGGCAGGTGCAACAGCCCGGGCGAGCGGGCTCTCCTGGGATCAGGCCCTCTCGCTGGCGACCGGGATGGTCACGGCAACGGCAGCCTACCTCACCGAGACCAGCGAGGCACCTCCAGACCTGGTCAGGCGGGTTGCGACGGGAGGCGGTGTCACTGAGGTCGGGGTGCAGCGGCTCAGAGGTCGGCTGCCGACGGTCCTGGATGAGGTCTTCGCTGCCATGCTGGAACGTTCTGATACGGTAGGGAAGTGAGAATAGGGGTTCTCGCCTGGACGCACCCTCAGGTGGGGCACCCCCGGTGTCGCAGGCAGAGACCTTTATGTGAGAAGGTGGGCATACCCGGGTAGGTATGAAGATCGTCGTCTCTGTGGAGGATGCCAGGGTTCTCGATGAGGTGGTAGAGCACAACCCGACATTCATCGAGGTCAGGCTCGACCGGATGGAGGGCGACCTGCTGGACCAGGTCCGCGCAATCAGAGAGAAGACTGCTATCCCCCTGATCGCCACGCTCAGGAGCAGAGAGGAAGGAGGCCGGTTTGTCGGAAACGTGGACCTCTGGGCCCGGATCATCGAGCCGATCGCCCGCTACGTCGATATTGTGGACGTGGAAGCCCGCTACCGTGACCACGCGCCGCTCATCAAGAGCCAGGGGGTCCAGATCCTCGCATCGCTCCACACAAGCGAGATGCCGACACCCCCTGAGCTGGGCAGGATCGAGAGTATGCTCAGGTCCTACGGAGATATCCCGAAGATCGTCGTGAAACCCCGCACCCAGGACGACCTTCTCGAACTCATCACATTCACCCATCAGGCGCAGAAACCGATCTGCACGAGCGTCATGGGCGCCGAGTTCCGTTACGCCCGCGCCATCCTGCCCCTCTTCGGTTCGGAGTTTATGTTCTGCCATGCCGGCACACCAACCGCCGAAGGGCAGTACCATATACGGGAAGCCCGGCAACTCGCTGACCTCCTCAAGTGATCCGGGAGATGCCCGGAAACGCCGATGCGGCAGTTCTGGTCACGGTATCGAATGATGAGGGTTGAGAGCCAGATGGAGTGATTCCCCGATTTTTCCCAACCGATCCTCACGCAAAAGGACCGGGGGTGGCTATCGCAATCGGGGGGAGAGGCCGGGGCCCCTCTCCCGAGAGGCAATACGTTAACTTCCCCGGAAACCCCGCCCACCGACGGGCGGGAGTGGGGATTCAGTCGTGGCGATACCCAGGAGAAAGTTGATGGCGACCTGCCCATCCTGCAGGAGGTGATCCCAAAAAACCACCCCGCCGCCCCTCCTGCCGCCCGGGCCTGGTTGAAACATACCTTTTTTGCGGTACAGAACGAGTAATAGTACTATGGTATGCGAATCCAGGGGGACACACCAGCCAGAACTGCCTGTCTCAGGGCTCCCCGGTGCAGCATGGTCAACCTTTTTTGATATCCAGACAAAATAACAGGAGAGGAAGAGAGGTCATGTGTATCGCAATGCCTGCTGAGGTACTGGAGATAAAAGAAGGCAACATCGGTGTCGTCGACTTTGGAGACCTGAAACAGGAGGTCAGGCTTGACCTCGTGGACGTGGACATCGGCGAGTTCGTGCTTGTCCACGTCGGGTTTGCCATCCAGCGTCTCAGCCGGGAGGAAGGGCTCGAGACCCGCGAAGTCTTCAGGCAGGTCCACGCCGCGATGATGGAGGAGTAATGCACGAGTACAGCATCGCCTACGACATCTACGCAACCGCTCGCCGGGCAGCGCTCGAGAACCACGCAAAAGAGGTGAAGTGCGTCTCCGTAGACGTCGGCGAGATGGCGATGGTGAACCCGGAGCAGGTGGAGTTTCTCTATAAGGTCATCATCGAGGACGACCCGCTCTTCTCTGGTTCCCGGCTCTCATGTCGGGATGTCGAGGTACAGACCCGCTGTTCCTGCGGCTACGAGGGGGACGAGCGGTTCGTCTGCCCCCGATGCGGGAGACTCCCGAAAATTGTTGCAGGAATGGAGATAGTAGTCACGAACATCGAGATAGAAGTGAATGAAGAATGAAAGTCAACCTCATGCATGGTGCCGGCGGCGAGGCGATGGGCGAACTCTTAACCGTCATCACCAACCTCAAGCACAACAACGCCGGCGGGATTGGGCTTGAATCGCTCGACGACGGGGCGGTTATCCCCCTCAACGGCCAGAACATCGTTTTTACAACAGATAACCACATTGTCTCGCCGATCTTCTTCCCTGGCGGGGATATCGGGCGGATCGCCATCTGTGGAACCATCAATGACCTGGCCATGATGGGTGGACGGCCGGTCGCGCTCTCGTGCGGGATGGTCATCCCTGAGGGGTTCGATGTCACCGACCTCGAACGAATTATCGCCTCGATGGACGCCGCGCTTGGCGAGTGCGGCGCAAATCTCGTCACTGGAGATACGAAAGTGCTCGAGCGAGGAGCGCTTGACACCATCGTCATCAACACCGCCGGGATCGGCGTCGCTGAAGAGGTGGTGCGAGACAACGGACTTGTACCCGGCGATACGATCATCGTCAGCGGCACCATCGGCGACCACGGCATCGCCATCATGGCCCACCGCGAGGGATTTGACTTTGGCGGTCAGATTCACTCTGATGTCGCCCCCCTCTGGACTCTCGTCGAGCAGGCGCTCGCGGCCGGGGATATCCACGCCATGAAAGACCCGACCCGGGGCGGGTTTGCCAACGCCATCAA
>CAZYWX010000039.1:0-12251 GCA_964651285.1 uncultured Methanoculleus sp. | reverse complement strand
CCGGTTGTATGCGAGATTATCCCGGAACCCCTCTGTCGGACGGGGGCGACCCCTCCCGGTCCCTCCCCCAGGGCGATACCCAGGGCATAGGCAGCCGTTCCGATTTCTGCGACCGGGATGCGTCAAAGCGTCGTTCCCGTGCGTGAGGGTGCGCTGACCCCCCGGGATCATCGATCGCCAGAGACTTTTGGGGATGTGCTCTCAGGCATCGGCGAGAAGGCCCCTCACCGGAGGGGAGATGCATGCCGCCTTCCTGATGAGGGGCTGGCGGCTGAAGAACAGGAACAACATTTTTTCTGGATGCAGGAGATCGCGATGCTCTTCTCCCGGGGGGGAGAAGCCTCGATGACCGGGCAGGGTGAGCCATCGAACCGTTCTACAACGGGCGTGGGATTGCATCCAAGGAGAGGAGGTGGAGAATCGACCGCGCGTCAGGGTTCTCGAAAGACGCGGATTGCATCCCGGAGAAGAGGGAAAATGTCCCGGGCACCACGAGAACTCCTGTTCCTGGCAGCCCGGGCTCCCTGATCGCTGCTGACCCCGGAAAAACGAAGGAATGCGAGGAGCCGGATTCGAACCGGCGAACTCCTACGAGAATAGGCCCTGAACCTATCGCCTTTGACCTGGCTCGGCAACCCTCGCGCCTATAATGATAGCACCTTCAACAAAATAAAGGTGATCACTCCTCACGCTTTCTTGAGGTATTGGCATTATTCTCTGCGGCCCGTCTCATCTCCAGGTCACGGAGTTCGTAGCGCTTGATCTTGCCCGAGATCGTCTTCGGGAGCGAGTCCACAAACTCAACCGCGCGAGGATACTTGTAGGGTGCCGTCGTCTGCTTGACATGATCCTGGATATCCTTGACCAGCGCCTCAGAGGGCCGGTATCCGGGTTTGAGGACGATGAAGGCCTTGACGATCAACCCCCGGATCATATCAGGCGACCCAACCACCGCCGCCTCCTGCACAGCGGGGTGCTCGACGAGCGCGCTCTCCACCTCGAAGGGGCCAATCCGGTAGCCAGAGGACTTGATGATATCATCATCGCGCCCCACAAACCAGAAGTAACCGTCCTCGTCCATGTAGGCCTTGTCCCCCGTGTAGTAGAACTCGCCCTCTGGGGCCTCCAGGCTCTCCCCGCCGTAGCTCAGGTAGCCGCGGAAGAGCCCGACCGGCCGGGGATCCAGTTTGACGGCGATCCTTCCCTCCTCACCGACGCCGACCGGGTTCCCGTCATCGTCGTGGAGCTCGATATGCCAGCCAGGGGCAGGTCTCCCCATGGATCCTGGTTTGCATTTCATCCCCGGGAACGTCCCGATACAGAGCACCGCTTCGGTCTGACCATATCCCTCGTAGATCATCTTGTCGGTTCCCTCCTTCCACGCCCGGATCACCTCAGGGTTGAGCGCTTCGCCGGCGCTGCAGCAGTGGCGGAGCTCGGTGAGATCAAATTTGCCGAGATCGGCGAGGATCAGCATCCGGTAGATGGTCGGGGGGCAACAGAACGTCGTAACCCCGTACTTCTCCAGCAGCGGCAGGATCTCGGTGGCATGGAACCGTCCTCTGATATCGTAGACAAAGATACACGCGCCGACGATCCACTGCCCGAAGAGTTTCCCCCACGCGGCCTTCCCCCAGCCGGTATCGGAGATTGTCAGGTGGAGATCGTTGGGATGCAGGTCGTGCCAGAGTTTCCCGGTGACAAGGTGGCCGAGGGGGTAGGAATGGTCATGGAGCACCATCTTCGGCTCGCCGGTGGTGCCCGAGGTGAAGAAGATCAGCATCGGGTCTCTCGATCTGGTCCGGTGCATCCCGGGGAGATTCACCAGCCGGTGCGAGCAGGGCGCAGGATAGTCGAGCTCGACCGGGTAGCTGACCCAGCCGTTCCTCGTGCCATCGACCAGGAGTTTGACCATCAGCGAGGGGCACCGATCCTCGATCTCCTCGATCTTGTCCGCATGCTCAGAGGTCGTGATGATCATCTTGAACCTGGCTGCCTGGATACGGTACTCCAGGTCTTTTGGGGTCAGCATCGTTGTTACCGGGCAATACACGGCGCCGATCTTGATGAGCGCGATGACAAAGATCCACCATTCCGGAATCCGGGGGAGCATCAGCATGACCCGGTCGCCCTTCTTGATGCCGTACTTTATGCAGATATTGACTGCCTGGTTGGAGAGACGCATGAGGTCAAAGAAGGTATATTTCTTCTCGTTTCCCTTCTGGTCGGTCCAGATCATGGCAAGCTTGTTCCGGTCTTTCTTTGCCCATGCGTCGATCACGTCGAAGCCAAAATTGTAGTATTCAGGGACGTCTATCGTGAAGTTGGCGCAGAGGTCTTCGTAGGAGACCGGTACCTGTTCATCGTCATCCATACCGTGATCCATAAATGTTGCGCGCCCATGGTTTAAAGCATTCACGAACCTGGAGATGAATAGTATCCACCCTCGGGCGTCCATAAAGATTTCCCATTAGTATTATGGTTCAAAAAATGATACTCATATCGATGGAAGAGAAGGGATACGAGTCACTGAAAATCGAGAACATTGTTGCCTCCGGGGCGATTGCAGACTCGATCGACCTCGAACAAGTTTCAAATAAAATAAAAAATTGTGAACTGAACTCGAAGAGGTTCCCGGGCGCAGTCTACCGCATCGAAAAACCCAAGATCGCATCGCTGATATTTTCTTCAGGGAAGGTGGTGCTCACAGGTATCCGGAGGAAAGAGGATCTCCCTGTCGGCCTGGAGATCATCATGAAGTCGCTCCGGGATGCCGGTGTCGATACCTACGATGTGCCGCAGGTTGCGGTCACCAACATCGTCTGTTCCTACGACATGGGGAAGTACATCAACCTGAACAAGGTGGTCATCACCCTCAACCTCGAGAACATCGAGTACGAACCCGAACAGTTCCCGGGACTCGTCTACCGTATTGAGGACCCAAAGATCGTTGCCCTCCTCTTCAGTTCAGGCAAGATCATCCTGACGGGGGGCAAGAATGTCGAGGATGTCAAGAAAGGGCTCGATTTCCTGGAACAGCGACTCGAAAGCATTCTCTAGGAGCGATCGGTTCCGGCCCCTTTTTTTTGGTGGGCGATGCCGGCCTGAGTGCCGCTCTTTTTTTTGGTCTGACCTGATTCTCCTGCTGCCTCTTCCGGGATCCTGCTCTCTTCAGGCCCGGGAGCCAGGCCGGGCTGGTCGTGTCCTGGAATTGTTCCCGGTATCCCAAAACGCACCTCTTCCCTGTCCTGGACGACGCCCGGCGTCGAGGGCGGTTCTTAGCGCCTTCCTGCCGGGGGAAGACGATCAGGACCTACCAGAACCGGTGCGTCCTGACGTAGTTCCGTTCGGCCTTCAGGATCTCCCGGTAGAAGGCGTCCCCCTCGGTCAAGGTGGCCAGGATCCGGGATGCCGTCTCCGGGCCGACACCCTTCGCGGCAAGGGCGGTCACCGCCTTCTTGCCGCTCGAGAGGACGATGTTCGCGTTCCGCAGAAACCTGACCTCAATCTCCCGCTCCTCCTCAGATTTCTGTTTCTTCCGCATCGCCGGGATGAACTGCTCGTCCCAGGGTTTCAGCGCCGCGATGAGGCGGGCGTTGCAGAGCGGGCACTGCGGCCGGTCAGGGACCCGCTCCACGACAGTCCTGCTCTTCCACCTCCGGCAGTGCATGCAGAAGAGGACGACAGTTTCCTTCTCGAGACGGCGCGTCAGCGTCGCGATCACCGCCTGGTCGATCGTTGATGGCGGGATCATGTCCCGCGACGACGAGAGCCCCTCGCTCCCGAGCGGGCTCAACCCGCCGATACTGACGCCGATCTGGCCGTCATGGACCGCCGAGAGGATCTCCTGAGCTGCCTCCGCATCCATGTAGTTGCTGAAGAGTTCCCGGTAGGCCTCGTCTGCGATGACGGTCTCGTCGAAGAGACCGATGAGCCGGTGGATGCTGAACCGTTCGTAATCGGCGTCAGCATCGATGGCACCAAACTTCTTGGCCACCTGCACCAGCTTCCACTTGAAGAGCGCCGTCCGTTTCAGCGCGAGCCTCAGGATCCCGGGGAGGTGGGCCGGGTCCAGCCCGGCGAGGGTCTCCTGGACCTCAAGCGCCCTGACGTTCTCGGGCAGGCGGAGGAAGAACCGGTAGGCCCCGACCTCGATCCCGACGGTCGTCCCGTAGCGGGCAGAGAGGAGGGCCGAGAGCGCCCGGGCGAGCGCCTCGTTCGCCTTATGCCCGCCGCAGACGTTGCAGACCACTCCTTCATCGGTGTTCTCGAGGGTGATGAGCCGGTCTGAAGCGACCGGGAAGTTGCCCTGGTCCATCAGGGCAAGCGACCGTTCGGCGTAGCAGATCGCGTCAGGGTCGCTTGAGTAGCGGTCAAACGCCCTGGTCCGCCGGAGCGCTCCGACCTCCCGGGCGATGGCGTAGGGTACCGGGATCTGCTCTCCCTCCCACGACGGGATCTCGCCCTTCGCCCTGGTCGCCGGCTCGACCGTGACCTGGCCATCCTCGATCTCGAGCACCCGCCAGACCTGGCCCTTGGTGATGAAGGCCGCACCGGTATGCATCCACCCGACGACGAACGACTCGTCCAGGGTCCCGACCGTCCGGCGCGAGACGATATCAAAGACCGCCATCTTCCGTTCATCGTGGATCATCGAGAGGTTCTGGATGAGGTAACGCCGGGCCCGGCCGGTCCTGATGATCAGAGACCCCTCGAGCCTGATCAACCGGTGTTCTGCCATCTGTCTGCAGACGGTCTCGAGGAGCGCCCCGCACCCGGCAAAGACGCTCGTTCTCTCGATGATCTCGCGGACACGAGAGACTGCGATCTCCCCGTACTCGACCGCCATCGCCGCCACCTGGTTGGCGAGCACGTCGGCGGCACCGGCCGGCGGGACGACCAGCTCGCACTCGTTCGCCTTTGCCCGGCGTGCGATCACAAGCGACTCCAGGAGGTCGTCAAACCCGGTGGCAAGGACCGTGCCCCGCGAGACCGCGTCGAGGCGGTGGCCGGCCCGGCCGACCCGCTGCACCAGGCGCGAGACCTGTCGGGGGGAACCAAACTGGATGACATGCTCGATATGCCCGATATCGATCCCGAGTTCCATCGACGACGTGGCGATGAGCGTCCTGATCTCGCCCCGTTTGAACCGCTCCTCAGCATCGATCCTGACGTCCCGGGAGAGCGATCCGTGGTGGACCTCGACGTCACCCCGGGGGTAGACCTGGTGCCCGAGCGCCTCGGCGGTCACCCGGGTGTTGACAAAGACCAGGGTGGAACCAGGGGCGTCCAGGCACCTGTCGACCGCCCGCGCCTGGGCGGCAAAATCTTCCCCGGCAAACCTGACACTGATCTCGAGGTGATCGGTTACCGGGACCTCGGCAAGCGCAAACGGCCGGGCCCCGCAGAGGAACCGCCCGATCTCGTCCGGGTTCCCCACGGTCGCCGAGAGCCCGATCCGCTGGAACTCCCCGGCGTAGACGCTCAATCGTTCGAGCGCTACCGCGAGCTGGGCTCCCCGCCTGGTGTCGGCCAGTTTGTGGATCTCGTCGACGATGACGTACCTGACGTTCTTGAGATGGGTGCGGAGGCGCCTGCCCATGAAGAGCGCCTGCAGGGTCTCGGGGGTGGTGATGAGCAGGTCAGGAGGATTCAGCGACTGTTTCCTTCGCTCGTTCTGCGGGGTATCCCCGTGCCTGACCCCGACCGAGAGCCCGAGTTCACGGCACCACCACGCCATCCGGTCAAGGATATCCCGGTTCAGCGACCGGAGAGGGGTTATGTAGAGCGCCTTGAATCCCGGTCCCGTGCTCTCGATGAGCCGGTCAAAGACCGGGAAGACCGCGCTCTCGGTCTTTCCGGTGCCGGTCGGTGCCACCAGGACCAGGTTCTTCCCCGCAAGCAGGAGCGGGATGGCCTGCTCCTGGGCCTCCGAGAGTTCAGTAAACCCGCGTCGCCGGGCGACCTCCCGCACCCGGGGATCGAGGAGATCAGCCGCGGTCATCGTCCGGGGGGCGGAGCGTCGCCGGGGAGCCGACGTAGGTGCCATCTGCCAGGAACACCTCTGCATTCTTCTCGTCGATACACCGGGAGAGGGGGCCAAGCCCGCTCTTCCGCAGCCGCCCGACATCGACGCCCCCCGCAAACTCGTTGAACGCCGGGACAACGAGGAGCCTGGTCGGGTTCGGGGACGGCGTCCCGTCCGGTCCGGCGAGGTCAGCAGTCGTTGAGTAGACGTAGGCCGGCCTGGCGCGGGCGGCACACCCCACCGAATCGATGAGCGAGACGACCGGGTGGAGGTGGCCGAGGACGATGAGGTGGCCGGGGAGGTCAGGGGCGGGGTGGGTATGGCCGTGGAGGTAACCGACGCCGTCGATGAGCGCACCGTCAGGGGGCAGGAGTTCTCCGGGTTCGAGGAACCGTCCGATCCCGCCGTCATGGTTCCCGGGCACGACCCGGATCGGCACACGGTCCCGGAACGCCGCAAGGATGCGGGGGAGTTCCCGGTACTCCTGCCTGCTCGTGACCGGGACGTTATGCTTGACGTCCCCGAGGAGGAGCAGGAGGTCGGGGTCTGCCTCCTCGATGCAGGCGAGCACCCGGTCGGCCCGGGCGGCGCTCCTGCTTGCGACATGGACGCCGTGACGTTCAAGGCCTGACTCGATCCCCATATGGAGGTCGGCGACGACCAGCACGCGCCGGTCCTGCTCGACCAGGAGGGCCGGCCCCCTCTCAATAAACTGCAGTCGCATGGTGGGTCAGATCAGTCTCAGCATACCTGGTGTGGGCTGGTAGCATTCTCCTTCAGCGAGGAGTTCCTCGATCGCTGCCCTGGCGTCGGGCGCCGCGAGGCCGGCGCGCACACCGAGGGCGACGGCGTCCTCGAGGGGAACGCCCTGTTCGCCTCTCCCCTCCCTGAGGGCGGTAAGGAGACGGTCACGCCCGGCGATGGGCGCGATATCCTCGAGGGCAGTATCAGGGAGGACGCTTGCAAGCGCCACCCGCACCATTCTGGCCATCTCCTGGATCTCTCTCTCCCCGGTCCCGTAGAGCCGGATGGCGGTGGCTACCGCCCCCCCGTCCCCCGGATCTTCCTTGAGGGCCGCCCGCATCCTTTCGAGACGGTCAAGCGTTACCTCTGCGGTCGTGAGCACCCAGACGTCGCGGACGGTGCGGTCCACCACGTTGACGGCCTCAAGCTCCACCGCTGTGGCGGCGCGGGAGCCTGACCCGACGAGCGCCGCCTGGCCGGTGATCGCGACGAACGCCGGCGGCTCGATGTAGCCGAGCGTCTCGAGCGCGGCAGGGTTCTGCCAATCGACCGAGACCTGGAACGTGCCCGTGGGGTCGGCGACCCGCGCCTGTATGAGATCCTCGCTCCCCCGCCGCGCGGTGAGTGCCCCGACGATGAAGAGGCGGCGACACCAGGCGCCCCCTGGCGTCACCACGGCGAGGTTCTCCTTTGCGTCTACGGTATGTTGCGCGGCGGCGAAATCCCGCGCAAATACCCGTTCTGCAGGTTCCATAACCATCATATCGACAACGAGGGTGGATAGACGGTGTCCGGGTCAGGTCCAGACAATCTCCACCCGAAACACCGGTGGTTCCACAGACTCTCTACTCTAGAGTTTCTCCCCCGACCTCTAAAAAGATCCCGGGGAAGAAAAGACGATCCTTTTACATGAACGAGCACCTATCTCTAACTGAATGGAAGGTAACCACACCATCTGGATAGAGAAGTATCGGCCCCGGAGACTTGACGAGATGGTCGGACAGAAGGATATCGTGGTGCGCCTTCAATCCTACGTGAAGACCGGCAACCTGCCCCACCTCCTCTTCACCGGGAGCGCAGGGATCGGGAAGACAACCGCCGCGGTGGCGCTCGCGCGGGAGTTCTTCGGCGAGTCCTGGCAGATGAACTTCAGGGAGATGAACGCCTCTGACGAACGCGGGATCGACGTCGTCAGGAACCAGATCAAGGAGTTCGCCCGGACAGCGCCGCTTGCCGGCGCCACGTTCAAGATCCTCTTTCTGGACGAGGCGGACGCGCTCACCACCGATGCCCAGGCAGCCCTGCGGAGGACGATGGAGACCTACGCCCGGACCTGCCGGTTCATCCTCTCCTGCAACTACTCCTCAAAGATCATCGACCCCATCCAGAGCAGGTGCGCGATCTACCGGTTCAGGCCGCTCGATGATGAAGCGGTCGTCGAGGCGCTCCAGCGGATCGCTGCGGCTGAAGGCCTCACCATCACCAGAGAGGCGCAGGATGCCATCGTCTACGTCGCCTCCGGGGATATGCGAAAAGCGATCAACGCCCTGCAGGGCGCCGCTATCCTCAACCCCACGATCGATGCGGACAGGATCTACGAGATCACCGCGACGGCCCGGCCTGAGGAGATCGAGGAACTCCTTGACCTCTCGATGGAGGGTCGGTTTGACGATGCCGAACGGTTGCTCTCTGTACTGACCCGCGACCGGGGTATCGCCCCGAACGAGCTCATCAACCAGTGTTACCGGGCAGTGGTCAGGCGCGATCTTGATCGGACGCTCAAGGTGAAGCTGATCGATGCCCTCGGCGAGACCGATTTCCGTCTCTCAGAAGGGGCAAACAGCGAGATCCAGATGGAGGCGTTGCTCGCCCGGTTCGTCCTTGCGGCAGATCAGCATCGGTGAGAGGCCGTGCCTGAAGAGGTTACTGTCGAGATCACCGATGTCGTCGGTGAATGGACGAAGTTCTTAAAGCTGCAGTACCGGCGGGAACTGGCCGAGCTCTCCCGGGAGTATCCGCATACCCGTTCGCTCGTCATCGATTACCGGACGATCCTGAATAACCAGCTGGCGTTTGAGCTTCTGCGCAGCCCGGGGAAGGTCATCGGGGATATCAAGGACGCGATCTCTCAGAACAAACTCATCAAGCTCAAGGACGGCAAAGAGCCTGAACGGCTGAACATCAGGTTCACGAATCTGCCGCAGAAGACCGCTGTCCGGGACATCAGGGCTGAACAGATCAACACCTTTGTCGCCGTCGAAGGGATCATCAGGAAGACGACCGAGGTGCGCCCCCGGATCGTCAGTGCGGTCTTTCGGTGCCGGTCCTGCGGGAAACTCACCGATCCTGTCTCCCAGGGCTACGGTCAGTTTGACGAGCCGGATTTCTGCCCGAACTGCGAGCGCAAGACCCGTCTTGACCTGGTCATGAACCGGTGCCAGTTCATCGATACCCAGAAACTCAGGGTCCAGGAGTCGCCAGAGGGGCTCAGGGGCGGCGAGCAGCCCCAGACGCTCGATGTCGATGCCACCGACGACCTCACCGGGCTGGTTGCGCCGGGTGACCGGGTGGTGGTGAACGGGATCCTGCGGTCTGTGCAGCGGGTCAACTACGGCCAGAAGAGCACGCTCTTTGATATCTACCTCGAGTGCAACTCGGTCGAGATCGCGGAGAAGGAGTTTGAGGAGATATCGATAACCGAGGAGGACGAGGCCGAGATCAAGGCCCTCTCCCGCGATCCGATGATCTACAAAAAGATCACCCGGTCGATCGCGCCGACGATCTACGGCACCGATGACGTGAAGGAGGCGATCGCGCTCCAGCTCTTTGGCGGGATCCCCAAGGAGATGCCTGACGGATCCCGGCTCCGCGGCGATATCCACGTCCTCCTGGTCGGTGACCCGGGTATCGCGAAGAGTCAGATCCTCCGCTACGTCGTGAAACTCTCGCCCCGTGGGATCTACACGAGCGGGAAGTCCTCGACCTCGGCAGGGTTGACGGCGACGGCCGTCAAGGACGAGTTCGGCGACGGCCGCTGGACGCTTGAGGCCGGGGCGCTGGTCCTTGCTGATATGGGGATTGCTGCCGTCGATGAGATGGATAAGATGGCGAAAGAGGACCGGAGCGCGCTGCACGAGGCGATGGAGCAGCAATCGATCTCGGTCGCCAAAGCTGGCATCACCGCGACCCTGAAGTCCAGGTGTGCGCTCCTCGGTGCGGCGAACCCAAAACTGGGTCGGTTCGATCAGTTCGTCCCGATCGCCGAGCAGATCAACATGCCCCCCTCGCTCCTCTCGCGGTTTGACCTCATCTTCGTGATGACCGACCAGCCTGAGGCAGAACGGGATGGGGCGATCGCGAACCACATCATCAAGACACACCGGGTTGGCGAGCTGATCAAGCAACACGAGTACTCGCCCCTGCCTGACGTTGACGAGGAGTATATCCAGCGTGCGCTTGCACCGGTCACCCCTGATATCGAACCCGGACTCCTGCGGAAGTACATCGCCTACGCGAAGCGGACCTGTTTTCCCATCCTCTCTGAGGGGGCGAAGGAGGCGTTGATCTCCTACTACATGCGCCTCCGGAACCTCGCCAGCGGGAACAAACCGGTCCCGGTGACCGCCCGGCAGCTCGAGGCGCTGGTCAGACTTTCAGAGGCGAGCGCCCGGATGCGACTCTCAGACACCGTCGATACCGAGGATACCGACCGGGTCCTCCGGATCGTTGATGCCTGTCTCAGGCAGGTTGCCTACGATGCCGAGAGCGGGAGTTTTGATATCGATAAACTCGTGACCGGGGTCCCGAAGTCCAGGCGTGACATCATCAGGTCGGTCAAGGAGACCATCAGGAACCTCTCTGATGACTCAGGCGGCCAGGCAAAGATCGATGAGGTCATCGATATCCTGGTGCAGCAGGGCTTCTCCCGCGACAGGGTTGAGGAGGTCATCGAGCACCTGAAGCGGGGCGGGGAGCTGCTCGAGCCAAGGCACGGGCTTATCAAGGTGATCGGGTAGGTTGCAGCGCAAGGTGCCGATCTTCACCTGATAGCCATTTGCATGAACCCGACGTAGGTCGTGGCGATGTTCATCCTGACCCGGCCGAGAGCGTCGGCAAGCCCGCCGGGATTTCCGTCTGCACCGCGCCGTAGGCTGTGTCGAATCGTCGAGGACCCGGGGTTCGTCACCACCATTGCGACCCTGGAGTCGTTTATCTGCGGTGAGAGTGATGGGCCTCGGTTCGCGGTGGAGGCCTTTCTCGCCTCCTCGTCATCTCTCCAACACCGGGACCGGGGTCGGTCTCACAGGAATCGTCGACGGAGACCGCGGTAACATGGCCCCACCAGATCCTCGCGCCGGGATCGGCATCAGGGCCACCGTCTCCGGGGGCTCGGGGGTCGCCTGCAAATATATCTGCGGCTATCTGCCCGAAGAACATCGGAGGAGCGTGGTGACGGGCGTGTAGAACAGCGCGTTCCCGCTCCCCGAGGCCACCGTCGAGATCGTAAGCGCGATGGCGAAGCAGGCGAGCAGGAACCCGGGCGAGGCTGCCCCGACGATCAGGCTGGCAGGCCCCCCCTCCAGGCGTCGGGACGATCGAGAGGAGGAGCATCGCAGGTCACAGCCTGGTATCACTGACGGTTCCTCAAACCCCGGCCCCCAAAACCCGTTTGCATGCTCGCCGTGACGTCAGACCGCACAGCACGATCCCCGGGGTCAGGTTTTTTGTTTTTCCCGGGCAAACGAGGTATGAAGGATCGGATGGTATGCGGCAGAAAAGGAACAGGACTGCGCCCAGGCGGGTCATCGATGTTGTGCAGGACAGATATGGAAACCGGATCGAGATCTATGATCCTCCCTTCTACCGGAAGGAGTTTGAGGACGCTTACCGGTTCATCATCGACGATTACCCGGTGGCGCCAAAGGAGATCGCGCTCTTCCTGCCCTGTGCTGTGCGGAAACCCTATAGCCAGAGCCCGAGCCATAAACTCTTCCGGGGGGTCATCGATACCGTCCTTGACCCCGAAGATTACCATATTGTCATATTCGGCACCTGCGGAACCGTCCCTGCCGAGCTTGAGGGTATGTACCCCTACCAGAACTACCACTACATGCTCGGCAAGACAAAAGACGGGCGGATCCGGCGGGACTTCCACCGGATCGAGGTCTACCGGCTGAAAGGCTACCTCGAGAAGACCAGGGAGACCTACCGCTACCGGCTCGCCTACTGTATCGGACCGTTTCGAAAGGCGATGGTGGCAGCATCAGAGGAGACCGGGATCGTCGTCGACCTGCTCCCCTCTGACCCGATGATCGAGCGGCTCTACGATATCGACTGTCCCTTTCCCGAGGGCAGCCTCTCGATGCAGGGCTACATCGACGAGTTCAGGGAAGGGCTCATGAAGCTGGCGCGGTTGCTTGGACACGGGCACCACGAGCCGGAGACCGGTTCTGGTGCGGGCGTGACCGCCAGAGGTTGA
>CAZYWX010000038.1:0-12578 GCA_964651285.1 uncultured Methanoculleus sp. | reverse complement strand
CGGCTCTCCCCTGCCGACGTTGAGCAGATGCTCAGAGAAGGGCCAGAGGCGCTCGCCCGGTGTGGCGGCGAGTTCCTGCTTGCATGGGATGGCTGCACCGCCCGCGACACCTTCGGGATCATGCCCGGCCCGGTCCCGCCAGGAACCGTCTGCTGCGGCAGCCGGACGGTGGCCAGGATAGCCCCGGACCCCCTGCCCTGCACGCTCGAGGAGGCGATCATCACCGCAGTCAGTCTCCGGAGCGACGAAGGGATGGTAGCGTTCTCTGGCGGCGTGGACTCGGGCCTCATCGCCGGACTCGCCCGCCTCCCCTGCGTGGCGGTGGGGATTGCGGGGTCGCACGACATCATATGGGCGACAAAGACCGCCCGGATGATGGACCTCGACCTCGAGGTCGTCACCCCGACCGAAGAGGAGGTTGCAGAAGCTCTTTGCCGGGTGGTTGGGGTGATCCCTGACCCGGTAAACCCGGTCGAGGCCTCGATCGCGACGACCCTCTACTTCGTCGCAGCCCGGGCGCGGGAACTCGGGCATACCCGGATCCTCGCTGGACAGGGGGCGGACGAACTCTTCGGCGGCTACGCCCGCTATCTCAGATCCCCTGACCTCGCGGCAGAACTCAAGCGTGACTTCGCTGATCACGAGCGCCAGAGGACGCGAGACCAGGCGGTGGCGGCGCTCCACGGGACATACTTCTCGATGCCCTACCTTGATGTCAGGGTTGTTCGAGCCGCGCAGGCGATCCCGGCCGGGGAGAAGGTGCATGGCGGGGTGCGAAAACGCCCTCTCCGGGAGGTCGCAGAACGCCACATCCCGATCGAGGTTGCCCGGGCCGAGAAGAAAGCGATGCAGTATGGGAGCGGGATCTGGCGGACGATACGAGGGATCGCGCGGCAGAATGGCTATCGTCAGGTTGCTGACTACCTGAGAACGCTGATATGAGATCAGGAGGGCATCTCCAAAACCCTCTCCTGTCCCCGTCCCCTCGTGAAGAGCCACTGCATGAGGACTCGTCCTCGCGTCCGGGAGCTCAAGCGCTCGAAAACCCGGTTGACCCGATCGCAGCCTCCCCCCATCAACCGATTTCCACCGGGTATCGCACCGCACTGCCCCGCCCCCCAGGGGCCGAGGTGGGGACCAACAGAACGGAGTCTCCAGATAGCTCCTTCCGGGGGGGACCTGCCAGGACCACTCCTGTGTCGGCGCTCTCGTGGAACAAGCCAGGGCCGGTGCCAGCCTCATCAGGGGCCGGGACAACCACCGCGACCAGAACTAGATTTCAACAGAGCCAAAAAAACTGATACCCTTCCTGTGCCCAGTGCATATCCTGGCTATCGCCATGATTGTCCTCCTCAGGGTGAGGAGAGCATGATCTGCGCGGGCAGGAGTCAACCTCCTCACCGCACAAGGAGATGCCCCCGGGTCCGGCGGCAAGCCACGGGAGAAACCGATTTCCGGCCTACCATTCAGCCTGAAGACTACCTCTCATGGGTTTTGTCCGGCCACCCTTCGATGAACCCGCGACAACCAGCGCACCAGCGTGGATATCGCGTGGAACGGTGTCGTCATCGGCTCTTCGCCTCCAGTCGTCAGAGCAGAGATCCGATCCCGGGAGGCGATGCGCGGATCATCTTCCCTTTTCATCCTGGCTGATGTTCGGGGAGGTTCTGCATGCGGGCACTTTTATTACAATGCGAGATTCAACATTCAAGGTGGACAAAAACACCGGCAGCAACAGGATTGTTTTTCCAGTTACAAACACCAAATCACTCTGTTGGCTGCATCAAAATGGTTATAAAAAGTCGGTACAAGGGTACTTAACCGAGATCAGTAGGGCGGAATATGATAACAGAGAACGATATTGAGCATATAGCAGAACTAGCAGATATCGGCATATCAAAAGACGAGGTGCCGGAATTCACCATCCAGTTCAACGCACTCCTGGAATACTTTGCGGTTCTCGATACCGTGGAAGGCGAAAGCGTCCCGGATGCCGGGCCGACCAACATCTTCAGGGATGACGAGCCCCGGCCCGGCCTCCCGCAGGAGGCGGTTCTTGCCAACGCCGGGTCGACCGAGGACGGATTTATCAAGGCGCCGAGGGTGATGTGAGTGGCAGGAACCCTGAACTTCGCGCCCGACGACCGCTACAACGCCTTCATCACCACCTGCCGCGAGGCACCGTTCGGCGATGGGGCGCTCGCCGGCGTCGCCGTCGCGGTCAAGGATAACATCTCCACGGCAGGCATCCAGACCACCTGTGGATCACGGATCCTTGAGGGATACATCCCGCCGTACGATGCCCACGTCGTGGAACTCCTCCGGGGCGCGGGGGCCGCGATCGTCGGCAAGACCAACATGGACGAGTTTGGCATGGGCTCAACCACCGAGACGAGCGCGTTTGGCCCTACCCGAAACCCGGTGGATAGGGAACGGGTGCCCGGCGGGTCATCAGGCGGGAGCGCTGCCGCGGTCGCTGCAGGCCTCGTCCCGATGGCGCTCGGCACCGATACCGGCGGCTCGATCCGGTGTCCCGCGGCGTTCTGCGGGATCGTAGGACTCAAACCCACCTACGGCAGGGTCTCCCGCTACGGCCTCATCGCCTACGCAACCTCCCTTGAGCAGATCGGGCCGATGGCACGGACGGTAGAGGATGTATCCAGGCTTATGTCGGTGATCGCGAGGTATGACCCCCGCGACTCGACGATGCTTGACCGGCCATACGAACACCAGCCTTCGGCAGATATCACCGGCCTGCGGGTCGGGATACCGGAAGAGTACTTCGGCGAGGGCGTGGATGAGCGCGTCGCCAAGACCGTCAGGGACGCCATCGGCGTCCTCGAGGACCTCGGGGCATCCCCGGTCCAGGTGAGCATCCCGGGGATGCGGTATGCGCTTGCGGCCTACTACGTCATCTGCACGAGTGAGGCCTCCTCGAACCTCGCGCGGTTTGACGGCGTCCGCTACGGCCCAGCGGTCGATACCAGGAAGACCTGGCATGAGGCCTACAGGGAACTGCGGCAGGCAAACTTCGGGGCCGAGGTCAGGCGCCGGATCATGCTCGGGACCTTCGCGCTCTCGGCCGGTTATGCTGGCAGGTACTACACGAAGGCCCAGGTAGCCCGCGGGAATATCAGGCAGGACTTCGAACGGGCGTTCCGCGATGTCGACGTCATCGCCGGCCCGACGATGCCGACCGTCGCCTTCCGCTTCGGTGAGAAGAACGACCCCCTCTCGCTCTACCTTGCCGACATCCTCACAGCACCGGCAAACCTCGCCGGGATCCCGGCGATATCGGTCCCGTGCGGCAGGGTTGAGGGGCTACCCGTGGGCCTGCAGGTGATGGGCAGGCGGTTTGAGGACGAGCGCGTCATCGACGCTGCCTATGCCTATGAGCAGGAGGTGAGGGCATGAAGACGATCATCGGGCTTGAGATCCATGTCCAGCTCTCGACCGCGACGAAACTCTTCTGCGGGTGCTCGACCGACTACCAGGACGACGGGCCCAACACCCACTGCTGCCCGGTCTGTCTCGGGCTTCCGGGAGCGCTCCCGCTCCTGAACAAAAAGGCAGTGGAGTATGGTCTCCGGGTGGCAAAAGCCCTCGACATGACCGTGCTTGAGGAGTCAGAGTTCGCCAGGAAGAACTACTTCTATCCTGACCTTGCAAAAGGTTACCAGATTACCCAGCATGACAGACCGCTCGCGGTAGAGGGAACCCTCGAGATCGAGGACGACGAGGGACACGAAAAGATCGTCAGGATCACCCGGGTACACCTCGAGGAAGACCCGGGGAGGCTGGTCCACGTCACCGGCGGGGCGAACTACTCCCTCGTCGACTATAACAGATCCGGTATCCCGCTCCTTGAGATCGTCACCGAGCCTGACCTGCGCTCCCCGCAGGAGGCCCGTCGATTCCTCAACAAACTCCGGACGGTCCTCGAGTACCTCGGGGTCTTTGATGGCGACCGGGAGGGAGGCCTCCGTGTGGACGCAAACATCTCTCTTGCGGGTTCGGAACGGGTCGAGGTCAAGAACATCTCCTCCTACAAAGGCGTCGAGAAGGCCCTCACCTTCGAGGTGACCAGGCAGAAGAACCTGCTCCGGCGCGGACTTGCGGTGACCAGAGAGACCCGCCACTTCATGGAGGGGCGCGGGATCACCACGTCTGCCCGCGGCAAGGAGGAGGAACACGACTACCGCTACTTCCCTGACCCTGACCTGCGACCGCTCCGCGTTGCCGGGTGGGTTGCAGGGATCGACCTCCCGGAACTCCCCACCGCGCGGAAGAACCGGTTCATGGAGCAGTACGGCCTATCGCTCGACCACGCCCGGACCCTGACCGGCGACCCGATCCTCGCTGACTTCTACGAGGAGGTTGCTCCCATCGACCCGGGCCTCGCCGCCACCTGGGTAGCCGATATCCTCCTTGGGGAACTCAACTACCGCGACATGGGCATCACCGCCGTCCCGCCGGAGCGCATCGCAGAACTCCTCGCGCTCCTCAGGGGAGACAGGATCACCGACAAGGCTGGCGTCCAGGTCCTCCGGGAGATGCTGGATGCCTGCGCCGAGGGCAGACCCTGCGAGAAACCGGGCACGATCGTGGAACGCCAGAACCTCGGCAAGGCCGCATCTGGCGAGTTCGCCCCGATCGTGCAGGCGGTGGTCGCCGAAAACCCGCAGGCGGTAGAGGATTATAAGAGCGGGAAAGAAGGGGCTTTAAACTACCTTGTTGGCCAGGTGATGAAGGAGACCCGTGGCCGGGCTGACCCCCGGAGAATCAGGCAGATGGTTGCCGAATGTATCGATGAAGCCGGCGGGGGCGGGGTGTAATCTGGCATGCACCTGATCATCGCAGAAAAGAATATCTCTGCACGCCGAATCGCACAGATCCTCGCCGGGAACGAGAAGGTGAAAGCGGTAAAACAGGGAAAGGTCTCCACCTACACCTTTGGTGACAAGACGGTGGTGGGCCTCAGGGGACACGTGGTGGAGGTGGACTTTGAGCCAGGCTACACGAACTGGAGAAGTAAGACCCACCCGCCAAGAAGCCTCATCGACGCAGGCACCGTCAAGAAACCGACCGAGAAGAAGATCGTCAACCTTATCCAGAAACTGGCAAAGAAAGCAGATCTCGTCACCATCGCCACCGACTACGATACTGAGGGCGAGCTGATCGGGAAGGAGGCGTATGAGCTTGTCCGCGCCGTGAACCCAACCGTCAGGATCAACCGGGCCAGGTTCTCGGCGATCACCCCGACAGAGATACGGGCTGCCTTCGAGAACCCGACCGACCTCGACTTCGCGGTCGCGGCTGCCGGTGAGGCCCGTCAGGTGGTTGACCTGATGTGGGGGGCGTCGCTGACCAGGTTCATCAGTCTTGCAGCCAAACGCGGTGGCAGGAACATCCTCTCGGTAGGCCGGGTCCAGAGCCCGACCCTCGCCATGATCGTGGACCGGGAACGCGAGATCGAGAACTTTGTCCCCCAGACCTACTGGATGCTCTCGCTCATGACCGAGAAGGATGGGCAACCGGTGGAGGCACGGCATACCACCGGACGGTTCAATGACCATGCTGCAGCCCTTGCCGCAGAGGCAGGGACGAAGGAGCCGCTTGTGGTCGTGGACGTGAAAGAGGGGCAGAGGACCGACCGGGCGCCAACCCCCTTCAATACCACATCTTTCATCGTTGCAGCGAGCCGTCTGGGTTTCTCGGCGGCAAACGCAATGCGACTTGCCGAAGATCTCTACATGAACGGTTACATCTCCTACCCGAGGACCGACAACACAGTCTACCCGAAGTCCCTGAACCTGAACGCGATCCTGGAAACGCTCAGGGGTGGGGTGTTTGACGCAGATGTTGCCTGGGTGCAGGAGCACCGGCGCGCGGTCCCGACGAGAGGCAAGAAGATGAGCACCGACCACCCGCCGATCCACCCGACGGGGGCAGCGACCCCGGAGGCACTCGGGAAGGACCGGTGGAAGGTCTACGAACTCATCGTCCGGAGGTTCCTTGCGACCCTCTCTCCTGACGCGACATGGGCAACCATCAAATGCGTCTTTGACGCGTCCGGCGAACCCTACACCGCCACAGGCAGCCGACTCATCTCGGCAGGATGGCGCCAGGTCTATCCCTACTCTGAGGCGAAAGAGAGGATCCTCCCGGTCTTTACCCCGGGAGAACACCTGCCGATCCGGGAAGTTACCCTCGAAGAGAAACAGACACAACCACCGCCACGCTACTCCCAGAGTAAACTGATCCAGGCGATGGAGGAACTCGGCCTCGGCACAAAGAGTACCCGGCATGAGGTGATCGGGAAACTCATCTCTCGCCGTTACGTGGAGGGGAACCCTCTTCGCCCAACCCTCGTCGGACGGGCTGTTACGGAAGCGCTCGACAACCATGCCGAGACGATCACGGACCCTGAGATGACGCAGACGCTTGAAGAGCATATGGAACTCATCAAGCAGCGCGAACGTTCCCGTGACGATGTCATCAACGAATCCCGCGAGATGCTCCATCAGGTCTTTGACAGGCTCGAAGAGCACGAGACCGAGATCGGCGAGGAGATCATGGAGCAGACCGCTGAGGAACACACCGTCGGTCCCTGCCCGGTCTGCGGTCACAACCTCCGGATCCGGCATATCGGCGTCTCCCAGTTCATCGGATGCACCGGCTATCCGGAGTGCCGGTTCAATATCAGCCTGCCTGGCAGCGCATGGGGCCGGGCGATCAGGATCGACGAGACCTGCCCGGAACATGGTCTCTCCCACGTCCGCCTGATCAAGAAAGGCTCCCGGCCCTGGACGATAGGCTGCCCGCTCTGCAACCATATCCAGTCAAACATCGAAGCACTCAAGATGATGCCCTCGATGACCGACGACCTCATGCACCGCCTGCATGCAAACCATATCTACACGGTCTCCGAGATCGCGGGTATGCAGCCAGGGGACCTTGGAGAGACCATCGGCGTCGACGCGGGGGTGGCAGAGAAGGTGATTGATGAGGCAGAAGATGCGCTCAACGTCCTCCGGCGCCGATCTGAACTCAAGAAGTTTGTCCGGAAGATCATCCCGCCCCGCAGGGGAAGAAGCCACGCAAAGATTGTTAAGAGTCTTATCGAGCAGGGGATTGAGGATATCGACGCTCTCTCCAGGGCAGACCCGAAAGCCCTGAAGAAGGCCGGCATCAACGAGGACGGGGCAAAAGAACTCCTGGAGGCTGCCCGGGATCTCTGTAACGAGCGGGTACTCAAGGAAGCAGGGGTCCCCACGGTCAGCCTGAAGAAGTACCAGGCCGCTGGTATCGCAAGCCCCGACGACCTCAGTTACCTTCCCATCCCCTACCTCTCAATCAAAACCGGCATAAATCCAGAGACCGTACATAATCATGTGGATATGGTCTGCAGGCACCTCGGCCGCCCCACTCCAGAAAAGATCACCAAGAGAACGCTAGAACGAGGACAAAAAGAACTCCTGGCGATCCCCGGAATCGGAGAGGCGACCGTGAAGAAGCTCTATCTTGCAGGCATCTATGACGCCGCGACGCTTCGTGAAGCCGACCTAGAGAAGGTATCTTCTGTCACCGGTATCGGAAAGGCCAGACTCCACGAGTACATCAGCCATCTGAAGTGACACAATGCATACGAACTGGAAGACCTGGGCACACGTAACAAAACTGGACCCAGACAAGACCCTCCCGCCTGGCGCCATCGAGGATATCGTAACAAGTGGAACCGACGCTCTGATGCTCTCGGGCACCCAGAACGTGACGCAGGAAAACCTCCGTGAACTCCTGGATATGGTCTCTGCCTATGGACTGCCGCTGGTGGTGGAACCGGCGAGCCCTGACTGTGCCATCTTCGACGGTGAGATCGATCTCCTCTTTGTCCCGAGCGTTCTGAACACGAGCGATGCCCGCTGGATCGTCGGGAAACACCAGGCCTGGATCCGGAACTACGAGGACATCAACTGGAACATCGTGGTGCCTGAGGCTTATATTGTCCTCAACCCGGACTCGGCCGTCGGACGGGTGACAGGAGCAGATTGCACCCTCTCGAGGGAGGACGTGGCTGCGTTCGCGGGAGTGGCGGACCGCTATTTCCGTTTCCCGATCGTCTACATCGAGTACAGCGGAACCTACGGGGATCCTGCGATCGTGCAGGCTGCGGCTGAGGCGATCGAAGATGCGGCCCTCTACTACGGCGGCGGGATCCGCTCGGCCGAGCAGGCGGCCGAGATGGGAAGCATTGCTGATACGATCGTTGTTGGCAACGCTGTCTACGAGGAGGGGGTCGACGTGCTCCGGGCGACGGTCCGGGCAGTGATCTGAGGGTATGCCAGAGGTCTCGATCGTCCTGGTCCAACCCCTCTATGAGGGGAACGTCGGGTTCACCGCCCGGGTCATGAAGAATTTTGGGTTTACCCGGTTGGTAGTGGTCAACCCCTGCCCGCTCGGCGACGACGCCATCATGCGCGCCTCCCATGCCCGTGATGTTCTGGAGAACGCCCGCCTGATGACGGTCGACGAGGTCTACCAGGAGTTTGACTTTGTGGTCGCAACGACCGGTGAGGTGAGCAAATCGGTCTCCACTGCGATGCGGATGCCCTACTATACACCGGCAGAGGTCAGGAACTATATCAAGGATATCGATGGGGAGGTTGCGATCCTCTTCGGGCGGGAGAACTGGGGGCTCGCAAACAGAGAACTGAACCGGGCGAACCTGATCTGCACCATCCCGACATCACCGGTCTATCCTATTCTGAACCTCTCCCACGCGGTGGGGATCGTCTGTTACGAGCTTGCGCACCTCCCCCGCGGGACCTACTCCCTGGCCGGATCGATCGAGATGGAGTCACTCTACCGCCACCTGGACGCTTTCCTGGACCGGATCGACCACCCTGGTTTCAAGCGGGAGAACACGATGAACCTCCTCCGCCGGGTCTTTGGCCGGACCAGACTGACCACCCGCGAGGTGAGCACACTCCATGGGATCATGCGCCGCGCCGAGTGGCACATGAAGAACAAAGAATAAACCGGCATCGAGGAGAGATCTAGAGGAATGATTCTTGTCGACTGGCAGATAGAAGACCGTATCCAGCGCGGGTTTATCAAGGTGGATCCCTATGACCCCGATCTGATCCAGCCAAACTCCCTGGATATCAGGCTCGGGTCTCACTTTGTCTGGTACGTCCCGGGGGAAGCGGTGATCGACCCCTACGAGAAGGAGAGCGTCTGCTCGGGTGTGGAGGAGATGGTGGCCGACTCGGTCGTCCTTGCCCCGGGACAGTTCCTCCTCGCCGAGACCCTGGAAGCGATCGGGCTCCCCGACGACGTCGTGGCGAGCATCGAGGGGAAGAGCAGCATCGCGCGTCTCGGGATCGAACTCCATCAGACCGGTGGCTGGATCGATGCCGGGTTCCGCGGGACGATCACACTTGAGATGTGCAACGTGAACTCCCGCCCGGTCAGGGTCTATGCGGGGATGCCGATCGGGCAGCTGGTCTTCTACCGCACCGACCGCGCCGCGCGCCCATACAACATGAAGCAGGACGCGAAGTACATGGACCAGCGGCAGGCAACCCTCTCCCGCTACCACGAGAACGCGCGCCGGGCATGATGCATGATGCGTGACGCCGGTGGATTCCGGGCTAAACCGGAGACCGGTTCATCCCCACCCGGGGGATACCGTCCGTTTTTGCCCTACCAGCGTTATGCACTATATAGCAGGAAAACAGATACTAAACGGTTCAACTGGGGATAAACAATGCGACTTCTTCTAATCCACTCTGACCATATCGAATACGAGACCCGGAAGAAGACGAGGGTCGCCGAAGAGGACGTCGTTCCGAAAGACGCCCTTGACGAGGCACTCGCCGTCTTCTGCGCGGTTGAGTCCCTCGACGAGGAGAATATCGAGGATGTCGTCCGACAGGCGACAGACGAGGTCGTTACCACCGCCCGGCAGCTCGGCACGACCAACATCATGATCTACCCCTACGCCCATCTCTCTGCTGACCTGGCATCGCCAGGGGTGGCGGTGAACGCTCTCCGGAGCCTCGAAGAAGCGCTCTGCGAGAACAGTGATGATTTCGTCGTGAAGCGGGCACCGTTTGGCTGGTACAAGGCCTTCTCGCTCTCCTGCAAGGGCCACCCGCTCTCTGAACTCTCCCGGACGATCGTGCCCGGCAGAGAGGCGGCGAGCGCCGAAAAGACCGAGATCGAGCACGAGTTCTTCGTCTTCACCCCCGAAGGGGAGCGCCGGGAGGTAACCGATTACCTGAACGAGAAGACCCCCTTTGCCTCCCTGATCAGGAAGGAGATCGGTCAGTCAGGACCAGAAGGGGAAGGGGTCGAGCCTGCCCATGTGGACCTGATGCGGGCCAAAGAGCTCGTGGAGTACGAGCCGCGCTCAGATGTCGGACACCACCGCTGGATGCCCCGGGGCAAACTGATCCGCGATCTCCTTGCTGATTATGTCCTTGCCCGGGTGCTCGAGTACGGCGGGATGCCAGTGGAGACCCCGGTGATGTACGACCTTGGCGACCGGGCGATCGCAGAGCACGCCGCCAAGTTCGGGGAACGGCAGTATCGGTTCAAGAGCGGCAACCGTGACATGATGCTTCGGTTTGCGGCGTGTTTCGGGATGTTCTCGATCATGCATGATATGCACATCTCGCCAAATACCCTCCCGATGAAACTCTACGAGCTCTCGACCTACTCGTTCCGCCACGAGCAGAAGGGCGAGGTGATCGGGCTGAAACGTCTTCGCGCCTTTACGATGCCTGATATGCACACCCTCTGTCGCGACATGGACGATGCGCTCGCGGCATTCGAGGAGCAGGTTGCGATCGGGTGGAAGACTGGCGAGGATATCGAGACCCCGCTGGTCGGGATCTTCCGGTGCACCAGGGACTTCTTTGAGCAGTACGAACCCTGGATAAAGAACCTCGTCGCAAAGTCGGGCGTGCCGATGCTGATCGAGGTTCTCTCAGAACGGACACACTACTGGATCGCGAAGGCCGACCTCGCGGCGATCGATGCCCAGGGCAGGCCGATCGAGAACCCGACGGTCCAGATCGATGTGGAGAGCGCAGACCGGTTTGATATCAAGTACTACACCCCCGAAGGGGCAGAGGTTCACCCGCCGATCCTCCACTGTTCACCGACAGGTTCGATCGAACGGGTGATCTGCGCGCTGCTCGAGAACGCAGCGACCCAGGATGTCCCTTCGTTCCCGACCTGGCTCGCCCCGACCCAGGTCAGGCTGATTCCGGTCGCAGAACGGCATGTCTGCTTTGCAGAGGAGATCTGCAGCCGCCTGAATGCTGCCAGTATCCGGACAGATGTTGATGACCGGGACGAGAGCGTGGGTAAGAAAGTCCGCGCGGCCGGGATGGACTGGGTGCCCTATGTCGCGGTGATCGGCGACCAGGAGGTCGAGACCGACCGGCTCACGGTCACCATCAGGAAGCTCTCTGAGAAGAAGAAGCCCTGCAACGAGACGATGAGCGAGGACGAACTTATCCGGATGGTGACGATGGAGACCTCCGGAAAACCCTTCCGCCCGCTCTACACACCGAGGAACCTCTCTCTGAAACCCAGGTTCATCTGACCGAGCAGATCCTAAAAGTCCCTGACATCGGGAAGAAACCCGCACGATACCGACATTCGGCGCATACCGGATGGGGATGTCGTGAACGGGGCTCCCGTGATGGGCTCTTTGCCATGCGGGAGCCCGCCCTCTCCTGGCAAAGAGGTTCTGGGAGAACACATCGATTCCTTATTTTTTCCGAAAGAATTCCGATCTGCTGCACGACCCCGGGAGTCAGGGGAGCCAGGATTTGAGAATCTCCCGGAACTCCTGTGGTCTGTCGCCTGTCAAGGCCACCTCTCCCTGATCCGCCGGGCAGGGCAGCGGGACCGTTGTTGCAGGACGATGGGGTTTTGGGGAGTGGTCTGGTGCCTGGGTGGATGCCGGGAGTAAGGCCGATGATCACCTCCATCTCTCCCTACCCCATCGATCTGGCGCGGTACAGGGGACGGCCCAACAAGGTTTAAGACCTCCTGGATGCTACGTGCCCGCCGGTGCATGAAATCATGGATGTAGAAGACTACCGATCCATCATATCAAACGCCATCGAGAGGGAGATTGAGGCCTATACCTTTTACCGCATGGTCGGGGAGAAGGTCAAGGACGAGAACCTGAAAACCCTCCTCAACGAACTTGCCGAGGATGAGAGAAACCATCGGAGGACCCTCGAGGCCTTCCTTACGAAGGAGCCCGGGGAACTCGGGTTCAACACGAAGCGGGACTACAAGGTCGCCGAGACGCTGGAGACCCCACCGCTCTCGGCTGACCTAAAACCGCTCGATGGTCTGGTCATCGCCATCAGGAAAGAGCTTGACGCGATGCAGATGTATACCCAGCTTGCCGCCCTGAGTGATGACCCAGAGCAGCGGAAACTCTTTGAGAGCCTTGCCGCGATGGAGCGGGGCCACAAGGCACGCCTCGAGGATATCTACACAAACATGGCGTTTCCGGAAGCCTGGTGAACGGCGCCCGGGAGGGGGCC
>CAZYWX010000037.1:0-12649 GCA_964651285.1 uncultured Methanoculleus sp. | reverse complement strand
TCCTGGACCGGCTCCGCGACCGGATGGCGATCGTCCTCGTGACCCACGACATCGGTGTGCTCCCCGGGCACGTGACCACGGTCGCCTGCCTGAACCGGCGGCTCTACACGCACGGCACAGCCGAGATCACGCCAGATATGCTCGAGGCCGCCTACCACTGCCCGGTGGACCTGATCGCCCACGGGGTTCCGCACCGGGTCTTCCCTGAGCATCCGCCGGAGGATACCTGCGATGTTTGAGGTGCTCGGGTTTGAGTTCTTCAGGAACGCGCTCATCGCCGGGGTGCTCGCGAGCATCGCCTGCGGTGTCATCGGGACCTATGTCGTGGTGCGGCGGATGGTCGCGATCAGCGGCGGGATGTCGCACGCGGCCTTCGGCGGCATCGGTCTTGGTTACTTCCTGGGGATCGACCCGCTCATCGGGGCTACCGGGTTCACCGTCGCCACGGCGCTTGGTATGGGCACGCTCCAGCTCCGGGCAAAACAGCAGATGGATACCCTCATCGGCGCGGTCTGGGCGGCCGGGATGGCGCTCGGTATCCTCTTTGTCTACCTGACACCTGGATTTGCTCCTGACCTCTTCTCCTACCTCTTCGGCAACATCCTCCTCGTGCCCAGGCAGGATATCCTGGTGATGGGGATCCTGGTTGTCATCATCGTTGCCGTCGTGGCGTTCCTCTACCACGAGCTCATGGCCATAACCTTTGACCCTGATTATGCGAGGATCATGAACCTGCCGGTGGACGGGCTCTCGCTCCTCCTGCTCGTCCTGATAGCGTTGACGGTGGTGATGCTGATCCGGGTGGTGGGGATCATCCTTGTTATCGCGCTCCTCACGCTCCCGGCAGCGATCAGCCGGCTCTTCACCAGCAGTCTCAGGAGCATGATGCTTGGCGCCGTCGTCCTCGGCATCGTCTTCACCCTGGCCGGGATCGGGCTCTCCTATCTCCTTGATGTCCCGTCGGGAGCGACGATCATCCTCGTGAGCACGTTTGTGTATGCGTGCGCCCTGGGGGTCGGGCGCCGTCTCCAGCAGACCGATTGAGAGGACAAACCGGTGCGCTTATGCCGGCATACGCAAGAATTAGGTGAACTATGGATCCGATCATCGAAGAGGGATATACCCGGCTCCTTGAGACCATCGGGGATCTGCAGGCGAAGAAGGAAGAGTCTGCTACCGACCTCCAGGAGAACGCCGGGACGCTTGTTGCGCGGATGGCCGCCGATACGGCGCCGCTTGTTAACGAGATCGGGCTTGAGATGCTCTGGCGTGCAAAGAGGGAAGCGTCCGGGGAACTCTATGACCAGGAGTTCTATGAGAAGAAGATGATCGTCCTCGGGAAGGCCAGCCCGCTCCCATACCGTCCTGACGACCCGGGCAAGCCCGTCGATACCCAGATCTGTGTTCTGAGTGAAGATGGGAACTTCTATGAGGTGATGTACACCACCACCGAGATCCGGGTTGACTCCTACGCAAACCCTCTCACGCCCGAGGAGGCGTTTGCTATCTACGGCTACGATCTTGTCTTCATGCTCTACCGGGCGCTGTTTGAGTATGCGGCGATGGAAGAAGACCTGGTGAACGCGCTTGCGCGGGTGCTTGAGTACATCACCTTCTCCTCCTGATCAACGTTTTCTTCGGGGTTGAAGGCGGGTGCCCGGCCCCGGTCTTCCCCGGAACCTGTTCTGACCGATTCCTGCTAGCTTCTCCTTCGACGTCCAGGTCTTCCCTGCCGTGAAGAATTGCCAGGGTCGGTGACGCGTCTCAGGAGAAGAAAGGGAACCGGGTTTGCCGCCACCCCCTCCAGAGGATGGGCAGAAGAGAAGAATAGGGGTTCACCTGAGACTCGTGCACCCGCCCGGGGTCCTCTCCGTTCCGTTTCACCGGTGCTTGAAGAGCGGAAACATCGGTTCCAGGGGATCGTGGCCGCTGCCGAGAGCAGTGAGCGGATAGGTGCGCGCCTGTTTCTGGCCGGTAGGGGTCTCGTAGGTGACGAACGCTTTTGCCTCCCTGATCATGGAAGCAAGACTGAACCCTGACTTCTCATCAGGGCCAAGCGACACGATATCAAATTCAACGTCGAGCGGAACGAGGTCAACATGGATATTCCGCGCCTCCGCGGTGCCTGAGTTGGTGACGATGATCTCCCTGGCATTCTCCGAGAGTTCGACGGCGACGAGGGGGTAATCCCGGGTGTCGTTCATGATATGAAACGACATCAGGAGCACGAGCACGAGGACCAGCGCGATGAGGGCGAGATAGATGTCGATAAAGAACAACATCAGCGTGATGATACCCCCTGCTACCAGGACGATCTTCTGGTTTCTCTCCATACGTGATGTATTGGTTCGCCGGTGATTATAAACAGTTAGTTCCTGAGATGCGGCAGGGTGCGGTCCAGGGCTTCTCTCTGGAGGAGGGGGCCGGGAGGCTCAACCACCCGGGGCGGACAATATGACCATATACCGTCGTGCTGAAGTACCTACGAGCAAGCATGCTTGAGTTGAAGTTTGTTCGTGCACACCCCGAGATCGTCAGGGCAGACCTCACCAAGAGGGGCGATACCGAGAAACTGTCCTGGGTCGACGAGGTGCTGGAGATGGACCGGAAGGCACGGAGACTCACCGTGGCGATAGGAGACCTGCGCAACCGGAGGAACGTCATATCCCGCGAGATCAGCCAGGCAAGGAAGAAGGGAGAAGCTATCACGGCGCTCATCGATGAGGCGAAGTCGCTTCCGGCAACGATCAAGGAGATGGAGACCGAGCGTGATACGCTCATCGAAGCGATCAGGTACCGTCTGATGCGCCTCCCGAACATCCTGCATGAGAGCGTGCCGGTCGGCAAGGACGACTCCGAGAACGTCGAGATCAAGCGGTGGGGCGAGCCGAAGGTTCCTGCGTTTGACCTCGAGAACCATGGCGCGCTCGCCGTCGAGCACGACTGGGCTGATTTCGAACGCGCGGTGAAGATATCGGGGTCAGGATTTTATTTCCTGAAAGGCAGGCTCGTCCTGCTCGATATGGCGCTCCAGCGGTTCGCGATGGACCTGCTTGTTGCGCGCGGTTACACCCCGATAACCCCGCCCTACATGATGAACCGGGCCGCTTACGAGGGCGTGACCGACCTTGCCGACTTTGAGAACGTCATGTACAAGATCGATGACGAGGATGCCTACCTCATCGCGACGAGCGAGCACCCGATGGCCGCGATGTACAGCGACGAGATCTTTGAGGAGGAGGATCTGCCGATCCGGCTTGCGGGGGTGAGCCCGTGCTTCCGCCGCGAGATCGGGGCGCACGGGATCGATACCCGGGGACTCTTCCGGGTCCACCAGTTCCATAAGATCGAACAGTTCATCTATGCCACGCCTGAGCAGTCCTGGGACCTCCACGAGGAACTGCTGGCAAACGCCGAGACGGTCTTCCAGCGTCTTGGTCTCCCCTACCGGGTTGTCGTGAACTGCACCGGCGATATCGGGACCGTCGCTGCGAAGAAGTATGACCTTGAGGTCTGGATGCCGCGCGAGGAGCGCTACCGTGAGGCGGTATCCTGCTCGAACTGCACGGCCTACCAGGCGGTCAGGCTGAACATCAAGGTGCGCGACCCTGTCGAGTTCACCGAGAAGCGTTACGTGCATACCCTCAACAGCACCGCGATCGCGACCTCGCGCGCGATCAGGGCGATCCTTGAGAACTATCAGAACGAGGATGGTTCGGTCACGATCCCCGAGCCTCTCAGACCCTACCTCTACGGTGACGAGGTGCTGTAGGCTCCCCCGGTCGCGGCGGGGTAGCCACTCCTCCTCCTTTTTTGGATCGTTGTATTCCTGGTCCGGGCGTGCTGGGAGCGGAGCGTGGGCGCCGGGCTGTACCGGACTGATCAATGCCGGGTTCTGGTCACTCACGGCGGTCGTTCCTGCCCCGGATGAGGCTGGCCGTGGACCGGGGGGAGTATCCGGATCGAGGGGCCTGCCCCCCCGCAGAAGCACTACCCAATAACCCTTCTCCCAAACCCCCACCGCGCCCCGAACCGATCACCAAAGCCCTTCCCATGAGACCTCATGGGCGCAGGTAGAACGTGCCGGGCTTGCAGGTGTCAGCATACTGGACACAAAAAAAGAGACCTGCCCCTCACGGAATCGTCCTGATGATCCGCTCTTTTGTCACCTTCCCGGCGATGAACCGGGCAAGAGCGACGAGCGTCACCCCGGCGGCCGCGAGGATCGCTTCAGTCGCCAGCGAGATCCCGGGACCACCGGGTGAGACCTCCTGGAGCGCGACGATGAGAAAGATAAACCCGAAGATGAAGACAAACCCGAGGATCTGGTTCTCCCGCATCCCGAGCGCGAGCTGGGCCGCGCCGATGAGCCCGGCCGAGGCGACAACCCAGACCGGGACGATGACCGCGAGGTGGAGGAGGAGCAGGGGTTCGGCGGCAACCGGGGCGCCGGTGAGAGTGGAGACGACCGCGATGGTCACTGCGGCCGAGACGAGGGTCATCAGGTATGCCGGCACGGCGACCCCGGCAGCCTTCCCCTCCCAGAGACGGCGGAGGGAGACCGGGGTGCAGAGGAGCGTCTCGATGGTGCCGTCCCGCTTCTCGCGGAGGAAGGCGTCAGAGCAGAAGATGTAGCCCATGAAGACCCCGACCAGGAGGGCGATCGCGGCAATCCCGCCTGCAACAGCCGCAGCATCGCCATCGGTGCCCGTGGCGATTCCGACGGCTGACATGACCGGGAACCACAGGGCAAAGATGAGCGCGGTGATGACAACCCCCCTGTTCCGCAGGGCAAGCCAGATCTCGCGGCCTGCGATGACGCCAAAGGTCTTCATGCCCCGCCGACCTCCGCCGACCTGAGGGCTTCAAGGTAGATCTCCTCAAGCGACCGCGAAGATCGCCTGACCTCCTCGATACGGATCCCGGCGCCGACGAGCGCCGCGATGAGGTCAGGTGTCGCCCCCGGGTCTGCGAGGGTGCAGTGGAGGAGGGTGCTCCCACCCGGGTCACACCCGGCGACGAACGCGAGCCCCGCGATCGTTTCGCATGCCCGGACGCGGTCGTCTGGATCCGTAAGACTGACCGTCACGGTCGGCCGGTCTGAGGCGTTTGTGAGGTTTGCGACCGTATCAAACGCCCGGATCCTGCCTCCGGCAAGGATCGCGACCGAGGTGGAGATCCGCTGAACCTCGTCGAGGTGATGGGAGTTTAAGAAGACGGTCATCTCCTCCCGCCTGGAGAGGTCAAGGATGAGGTCGCGGACCATCCGCTGCGCGCCAGGGTCGAGGCCTGAGGTGGGTTCGTCGAGGAAGACGACCTCTGGTCGATGGAGGATGGCCCGGGCGATCCCGAGTCTTCGTTTCATGCCGGTCGAGAACGTCCCGACCAGGTCATCCCGCCGGTCGGTGAGGCCAACAAGCGTGAGGAGGTCATCGATCCGCTCTGCCGGGTCAGGGACCCCGTAGAGCCCGGCATAGTAGGCGAGGTTTGCGGCGGCGCTCATCCGGTCAGAGAGCCCGTTGTTCTCGAAGAGCACCCCGACCCTCGCACGCGCAGCGTCGTCGACGGCGAGGTCCCGGCCGAGGACCCGGACCTCACCGGCATCAGGGGCAAGAAGCCCGAGCAGGATCCTGATGGTCGTGGTCTTCCCGGCGCCGTTCGGGCCGAGATAGCCGAAGACCTCTCCGTGCCTGACAGAAAACGAGACCTCGCTGAGGACCGCGCGCCCCTCGAAGGACCGGGAGAGACCCCTGACCTCGACGGCGTTCATGGCCGCCGCCTCCGCTGGTATCGCGTGGTGCCGGGGGGTCTCCGGGCCGGTCCGGGCGCATGACCTGGTGGTGTCATGGATCTCTGTTTTCGGTAACGGGGTATCAAGCCACCGATTCTTTCTGGCAGGGGGAACCCGGGCCAGGAACCGCAGGGTTCCGGGAGACGGCCCCGGGCCCGGGGGTTCCCCGGATGGAGCAGTGAACCCGGGCAGGCTCCGCATCACGGGCAAACGAGGCCGGAGATCGCTTTTTTTCAAAAGAGTGGTTCCTGGATGAGGCATCATCAAATAGAAACATCTATCATCGGGGGGACGTGAATACACTCATTACACACCCCGGGAAGCCTCCCGGACCCTGCTCCCGGGCCCTTGAGCTGCTCTCTGGTGATGATTCAATGAAATTTACCTACGGTATCAATGACCGGCCGGAAACCGCATCCCTCCTGATCTTCGGCCTGCAGTGGCTGGCGGTGAGCGTGCCTGCCATCCTTATCATCGGCAAGGTGGTGGCCGACCTCCAGGGGGGGTCCGCCATCCCCTACCTCCAGAAACTCTTCCTCCTCACCGCTCTGGTGCTGCTGGCACAGATCTACCTGGGCCACAAGCTCCCGCTGGTGATCGGTCCGGCGACGGTGCTCCTGATCGGTATCCTCGCGAGCCTTGATGCGGGGTTTGGAGCGATCAACGCATCGATCCTGGTCGGCGGGCTCCTCCTTGCAGGGCTTGCGGCAACCGGCCTCTTTAAGCACCTGAAACGCCTCTTTACCCCGCGGGTGATCGCGGTCGTCCTGATGCTCATCGCATTCACCCTCGCCCCCGTCATCCTCAACCTGTTCACCGATGGCGGCGGCACGGTCCCGGCAACCCACGCGTTCCTCTTCTCCCTTCTGTTTGCTCTCGTCCTCTTCATCGCGAACGGGTTCCTGAAGGGGTTATGGAAATCGACCCTGGCGCTCTGGGCGATCATCTTCGGCACCCTGGCCTATATCCTCATCTTCGGGATGGTCTCCCCGCCGCCGACAGGCACCGCGCTCCTCGCGTTCCCGGGTGACCTGCTGGCACCGCTCGCCATACCTGACATCGGGGTCTTTGCGGCGTTCCTGATCTGCTTCCTCGCGCTTGCCATCAACGACCTCGGGTCCATCCAGTCGGTGGGCGGCCTTCTTGATGCCGACGAGATGGGGGAACGCACAAACCGTGGCGTGACCGTCACCGGCCTTGGCAACGCCCTCGCCGGTCTCACCGGGGTGATCGGTCCGGTGAACTTCTCCCTGAGCCCGGGGGTCATCGCCGCCACCGGATGCGCGTCCAGGTTCGCCCTGGTCCCGGCCGGCATCGCACTCGCGCTCATGGCTGCTTCCCCCCTCGCCATCGGCTACCTGAGCAGCATCCCGGGGCCGGTCATCGGCGTCGTGCTTGCCTATGTCATGACCGCCCAGATCGCGGCCGGGCTCATGGTTGGGCAGGAGAGCAGCGCGGTCAAGACGTTTGACGAGGGGCTGATCATCGGGATCCCCCTCCTCCTCGGGACCGTCGTTGCGTTCCTGCCTGATGCGATCGCTGCAGGGTTCCCGGCAACCCTCCGTCCCCTGATCGCAAACGGTTTCGTGGTGGGGATCATCGCGGTCCTGGTGCTTGAGCATCTCGTCTACCGCCGGCAGCAGCCTACCGATTGAACGGGTGCGCTTTCACGCACCCGGCCTCTTTTTTATTCTTTGTGACCAGACGGAACCCGGCGTCCTGCAAAAGAGCGTGAGCGATCAACCCCGGCGACCTGACCGGAGAATTCCAGAAAACTACCAGAAAAGTAATGATGGGCCCGATGCGATTCGAACGCATGACCTCTCGGTTATCAGCCGAGTGCACCACCTGCTATGCTACGGGCCCCGTAGGGACTACCCTACAATATCAGACACTCGAACACTTAATTGTTTGGATTAGCATCCAAAGCGCTATCTTGAAACCCGACAAGAGAAGTACAGTTGAGTGGAACAATGGCAGTACGATACCTACTCGGGAACGAGGGCATTGCGCATGCATGCCTGGAGGCAAATCTCGATTTTGCCAGCGGTTATCCCGGGACGCCCTCCTCAGAAGTGGTGGACGTTCTCAGGATGCAGAAGGATCGCCCTCTCACGGTGGAGTGGTCAACGAACGAGAAGGTCGCTTTTGAGAACGCGCTTGCCGCAGCCTGGTGCGGTCTGCGCACACTCTGCACCATGAAGCATGTCGGGTTGAACGTGGCAGCCGACCCCTTGATGACGAGCGCATACACGGGGGTGACCGGCGGGTTCGTCGTCCTCTCGGCAGACGACCCCTTTGCGCACAGTTCCCAGAACGAGCAGGACACCAGACGCTACGCGCATTTCGCCCGTCTCCCCTGCCTGGACCCGGCATCAGTCCAGGAGGCGCATGATATGATGCGGGATGCCTTCGCCCTCTCCGAGGAGTTTGGTCTGCCGGTGCTCTTCCGGCCCACGACCCGGATCTGCCACTCAAAAGGCGACGTCGCGATCGGTCCGATCGGCACCGACCACCGGACCGCTGTCTTCCACGGCGACCCGAACCAGTATGTGGTCATCCCCGCACACACCCGCCGGCTCCATAAAGCCTTAAACGCAAAGCAACCGGCGATCCGGAAGCGGTTGGTCGAACTCGGCTACAACCGCCACACCGTCCGGGGCAGGACCGCCGTCGTCGCGAGCGGCGTCGCCGCCGCCTACGTCCAGGAGGTTCTCCCCGATGATGTCTCGCTCGCGGTCATCGGGGCCTACCCGATCGATGAGGCGTGGCTCAAATCCTTCGTCGACCAGCATGAGAAGGTCCTCGTCATCGAAGAGCTTGCCCCGGTCGTCGAGGAGGCGGTCCGCCAGGTAGCGACGACGACAGAGGTCTTTGGCAAGATGACCGGCACGGTGCCGTATGAGGGGGAGTTCACCCCGGCAACGGTCGTCGCCGCCATGCAGGGTGCCGGTATCCCCCCCTCGGTGGTCTTCCCTGAAGCCACCCCGGTCCCGGGGGTGCCGCCCCGCCCGCCGATCCTCTGCGCCGGGTGCATGCACCGGTCGACCTTCTACGCGATGCGGAAGGTCTTCCGCGACGGCATCTTCCCAAGCGACATCGGGTGCTACACCCTCGGGCTCCAGCTCGGGGCGGTGGATACCACCATCTGCATGGGCGCCTCGATCACCATCGGGAGCGGGATCGCCCGGTCCGGGGAAGAACGCCCGGTGGTCTGCACCATCGGCGACTCGACGTTCCTGCATACCGGGATCCCCGGGCTCGTAAACGCTGTCTACAACGGTGCTGATATGGTTGTCGTCATCCTGGACAACCGGATCACCGCGATGACCGGGCATCAGCCAAACCCCAACACCGGTGTGACGGCCACGGGCGTCGAGAGCGTTCCGATATCCCTGGAGACGATCTGCAGGTCGTGCGGGGTTGCCTGGGTCGAGACGGTCGATCCCTACGACCTGCCTCTTCTCCTCGAGACCTTCCGCGAGGCAAAGGAACGATCTGGTGTCCGGGTCATCATCGCAAAACAGCCCTGTGTCATCACCGCACGGCGTTCCGGGATCCGGCGCAAGCCCTATGCGGTTGATACCGAACGCTGCACGGGCTGCGGCGCCTGCCGGTCGTTTGGCTGTCCGGCGATCGCGTTTACCGGGAAGAATGCAACGATCACCGATCTCTGCGCCGGGTGCGGGGTCTGTGCTGATATCTGTCCTTCGGGCGCGATCGGCAAGGAGGGACGGCCATGAAACCCTCGTTTGATATCCTGATCGTCGGGATCGGCGGTCAGGGTACGGTGCTCGCCTCAAACGTCATCGGCGAGGCCTGCATCATCGAGAACCGGAGCGTCAGGAGCGCCGAGACCCATGGCATGGCGCAGCGCGGGGGGTCGGTGGAGAGTCATATCAGGGTCGACGGGAAGTTCGGCTCTCTCATCACGCCCGGGACCGCCGACCTCCTCATCGCCTTCGACCTCCTTGAGGCTCTCCGTTACCGCCACTACCTCCCGGAGGGGGGGAGGCTCGTGGTGAACCGGCACCTGGTCGTCCCGACATCGGTCTACCAGCAGGACCTTGCGGTGCCTGACGAGGAGAGCATCCTCGCCGCACTCGCTGACCTCGATGTCACCTGCATCGATGCTGCAGGGCTTGCTGAGGAGGCAGGGAGCAGCCTCTCGCAGAACATCGTGATGCTCGGGGCCGCGTCAGGCGATATTCCGCTCAGGCCGGAGACGCTCGAGGAAGCGGTGCGGCGGCATGTCCCGCCAAAGACGGTCGCGGTCAACGTAGAGGCGTTCCGTCTTGGCCGGGAAGCCGGGAAGCGGGCGCACCGGAACTGAGAGCAACCTTTTTTTTCGCGCAGGGGGGATGATGCCCCCCGTAACCTGTATTAACCATTCCCCACGACCTGGTACACGGATCCACCATGAGCGAGCGGAACAGAATGCAGTTATTAAAGCGTCTTGCAGGTGCAAAACCTGAGTTCAGGCTCTCAGAACTCCTGGATGACCTGGGTGAGGGACAGTCACTTGAGAGCCTCGCCGACGACGTCCGCCCGCACCTCAGCGCCCTCGGTCTCAGCATCAGGCCAGCGGGTGACGATTACGTGATCTGTCGCCGTCCAGCAGCAGCAACCCCGCTCACCATCAGCGACGCCGGGCGCGAACGGCAGATCGCGTTCTTTAAGGACCCGGCAGTCCCTGATTCTATCCAGCGGCTGGTTGAAGCCTACATCGAGAGGAAGACCACCAAACGGTGGGACGATCCGGTCGTCCTCGACCGGATGCGAAACGCCATCCTTGTCCAGAAACGCAAGTACTGGCGGGGCGAACAGGTGCGTTACCAGAAGGCTTACTCGGTCCTCGGCTACCTTGCCTACCAGGCACCGGTCTACCTGGTGCAGTTTGAGCACATCTTCTGGGAGATCATCGAGCAGGGGCTCGCAAAACCCCACATGCGGGTCCTGGATCTGGGCACCGGGCCGGGGGTTGTGCCTCTTGCCATCATCGACCTCCTCGGGAGGGTCGGGACCGGGTCGGCCGAGGTCTTCGCGATCGAGCGTTCTGAGGAACATTTTGAGGCCTACAACGCCATCGTCCCGGCAGCTGCCGCGGCGCGGGGGGGTGCTGTGCGGGTGGAACAGCCGCTCCGTGAAGATCTCAGGGCGGTCGTGGTAGAAGACCTGCCTGACCAGATCGACCTGATGGTCTTCTCAAACGTCTTAAACGAACTCCGCGAGCTGGGGGCTGACCAGCGTGCTGACCTCGTCATCGATCTCGCTGACCGTCTTGCGCCTGACGGGACCATCGTCATCGTGGAACCGGCAGACCTCGAGAACGCGACGTCCCTGCGCAAGACCGTGCGGGCGGTTGTCGACCGGGGGCTCACGCTCTACAGCCCCTGTTCGTTTATCTGGAATACCCGGTGCGACCCTTCGCGGTGCTGGAGTTTTGAGCAGAAACCGGGTATCAGGCCGACCCGGCTGATGGAGCGCCTCGCCGAGGGGGCGCATGTCCCCTACCGGTTCATCAACACCGAGATCAAGTACTCCTCGGCGCTCCTGCGGAGCGATGGGGTGACGCGGCACACCTACCAGGTGCCGCCCGGGGCGAAGTTTGCCCGGTTCTCGCACCTCCACCGGCACCGGGACCGGAAGATCAATGTCGTCGGATCGCTGATGTCAGGGAACCTTGGCGACGCCCGGACAAAGGTCTACAAGGTCTGCGACGGGACGCCGGCAAACCCGGTCTATGCCGTGATCCCGGCGACCCTCCGGGGCCCGAACCGCGCTCTCTTCAGCGGCCTCAACTACGGTGATATCGTGGAGATCTACCAGGTTCTTGTCAGGTTCAACAAGGACCACGACGCACATAACCTGGTGATCCTGCCTGAGACCAGGATCGAGCCGGCCGGGTCCACGGCGGCAGGGCAGGATGGGGAGGCCTGAACCCGGCTTCCCTCGTCGGTCCACCGGTCTTTGCCGCAGGGGCCGGGGGCCGGGTTCTCGCGGTGCGGCGGCAGGGCATGAGCGGGGTGGTTCACGGTGCCCGGGTGGATGAGTACTCCACGGCGGCAATCGCAGGGATGCCCCCCCGGCGGGCAAGCATGAGGGGAGCAGTCAGGTCTCACCCTCCCCCGCCCGTGCCAGACGGCCAGAAACCCCTGAGTGCGGAGAGCAGCCCACCGTAGCCGAGGCTGATCGCGATGACCTGGACCAGCGTCCCGAGCAGCGGGATGAAGACGAGGACCTGCAGGATCACAAACCCGGGGAGGAAGATCCCCATCGACCCGGGTTTCCACCCTGCCCGGGAGGCGATGACGTCCCCGAGGGAGTACGCGACAAAGAGCGACGAGAGCATCAGGGCGACGATGAAGAGCAACCCCCCGACGAAGGCAAGAGGGAGACCGACGATGGTGATGCCGGCGATCAGGAGGACGATCACTGATACGATGATCGCGATGAACCCGGCGACCGTGAGGATGACCGGGCTTCGCTCGATCTCGCTGGCCACCGCGTTTGAGCGGACGGGGAAAGACCCTGACGAGGATGAGCCCGAGGATCAAGGAATCCGACTGCGGCGAGAACCGGGAGGATGGCAGATAGCGGCGATTGTGGTTCTTTTTCAACGATCCGGTTTCCGGCTGAGACCGTCAGGTTGCGCTGAACCGATCCCGCGTGGGTGACTTTTCCTGCGGAGATGAATGCGGCACGCTGGATAACAGCGTTCTCCCCGATCCTGACCGTGCCACCGGTGATGAGAAGGTTCGTCGCGTTTCCGTTCACCTCGATCTCGCCCCCGGCGGCGATCACCTTTCCGCCGACGTCGTCGTTGATGGTCAGGGTGCCCCCGGTGGCGATGATATC
>CAZYWX010000036.1:0-12785 GCA_964651285.1 uncultured Methanoculleus sp. | reverse complement strand
GAGCACACGAGGTTCTGAAGGTGTGGTGATGATCGCTTCTGTCTGTCGCGGTATCTTCTCCGCAAAGTACCTTTGAGAGATCGTTGTAGTTGTCAAGCACCGGTTCGACGAGCGATCAGGCGCTCCCCAGATCCAGAAATGGCATCGACGACCCCTTCGTATGGGGGCAAAGTCTGGAACAAGCACTTTGTCACCCGACAGGACTATCAGGGTCTGTAGCGCCTTCAGCAAGGCCATGATGGCCTGGTTTGTTGTCCATAGCATCGCTCTTCCCCGGTAGAATCACAAAATCGCCCCTCAAAAAACACCCATGCGCCTCTCATCCTCAGGATCTTCGCTGGATAGCGAGCGTATTGATGATCTTCGACGTTCTGGTATGCCCGCCCGAGACCGCGTTCCCATTCACTTCTCCTTCACGAGGATGGATAGGGATAGGGTGTGAGGGTGGCGATCTCGTCGTGACTGCCCTCCTCTCGTCGGGGCATCCCGGGATGGTATCCCTGAGATTGCAGCCCTAATCTCACAATGTTGATCGCCCGGGTTCTGGTCGCGGTCCATCGCGAGCTCACACAACACAGGCAGGTGTGGATGCGATCAGAGAGCATCCTGGCAAACGATCAGACCACACCTGGAACAATTGCTGAGACGTGTTTTCGGGGTTCACCAGGATCACACGTGAGCCAGCTCCCTGTGCCCTCCTGCCCTAACCAGAAACCTGGCCGTCCTTCTCCTTCCTGGCCCTGATCAGACCTTTTGCGTTCTCGATGATGCAACTCAGCCCGTGCGCGATGTAATAGTTTGACTCCCGCCCCCTCCCGCAGGTCTTCCCGCTCCTGAGCGCCTCCTCGATGTCGTTACCGGCGCAGACCGTCACGCCCCTTCCGATCTCTGCGTAGACATGTGCATCACTCCCGCCGGTCACCGGTTTTCCGGAGGCCTGCCCGAGCATCCCCGCGATCGTGTTGGCGTGCCGCCGGGACCTGCTGTTAAACCCTTCAATGAGGTCGACCTGCTTCACCAGGCGCCCGGGTGAGGGTGAGTGCCGGCAGGGGTGGGCCAGCACGGCAAGACCTCCCTGGGCGTGGATCTCCTCAACCACATTGCTAAACTTTCGTGCCGCGATCTCGCTCTCGAGGAAGAGGCCCAGGACGTCGCCATACTCTGTTGATATCTCTGCACCGACGACCACCACAAAATCCTCATCCAGGTTTGCCTCCCGGGCAAGGAGGCTCCCGCGGATGGTGTTGTGGTCTGTTATCGCGATTGCGGCAAGTCCCCGCCTCCGGGCAATCTTCACGACCCTGGCTGGGTCCATGAGAGAGTCCCGGGAGCAGCGGGTGTGGATATGCAGGTCGGCGATCATGCCGTCTCCTGTTCCAGCAACCCTTCGTGCGGTCATTCTGCTGCCCTCCACCTCCAGATACAAGAATTCTCAACTCTTTGCCGTGTCACTTCACTGGTTGCTTGCCAGTGTTTGGGTTTCCTGTGGAGTTTTTCCCCATCACTCCCAGGAATCAGCGTCGGCCACAGACAGAGATCTGCCCGGGACCGGGTGCTGGCCTGCAGAAACGCTTGCAGGTATTCCGGACCGGATACCTCCCGGACCGCTTCGCTACAACGGACCGGAGGAGAGGAGAGGGGGGTGATCTCCCCCAGAACAGAGGGATCCCCGGTTAACCTCTCCCTTCTCCCGGAAGGTTATGATCCCGAGGGATCTGCTGAGCGGTCCTGTCACCCTCTTCCCCCGCCTCACTCCCTGCCGCGACCTCCTTGAGAGCGGTGCAGATAGAGTCCACCTCCTCCCCGGTCATGCCGGGGTAGAGCGGCAGCGTCATCTCGTGATCCCCGATATACTCGGTCTTCGGGAGCGACCCCCGCATATCTCCGAGCAGCCCCCGATAGTAGGTAAAGAGATGTATCGGGGGATAGTGGATGCTTGTCTGGATCCCTCGTTCCCTCAACTCAGCCTGGAATCCGGTCCTCGGGAGGTCACTGGCGAGAACGACCGGGAAGATGTGGTGAGAGGATTCCCCGTCGACCTTCCCACTGAACGGGCACGCTACGCCGAAAACCCCCTCAAGCGCTTTCCGGTATCGGTCGGCGATACGCTTCCGCCGTGCGTTGTTCTGCTCCAGCCGCCGGAGCTGGACGATGCCGAGCGCAGAGGCGATCTCGTTGATGCGATAGTTATACCCGAGGCCGGTGACGTCGTAGCTATACCCATGCCCCCGGTGCCTATCCCAGGTCAGCGTGGTCATGCCATGCGAGCGCATGACCCTGATCTTTTCGGCAAGCCCGTCGTCGTTGGTCACGACCATACCCCCCTCGCCGGTAGAGAGGTTCTTGTTCGCGAAGAAACTGAAACAACCGACATCCCCGATGGTCCCGCACATCTGCCCCCGGTAGGTCGCGCCGACCGCATGCGCCGCATCCTCAATGACCTGGAGGTCGTGATCGCGGGCGATCTCCAGGATCGGCTGCATATCACAGGGGTACCCCCCGTAGTGGACGACGGTGATCGCCCGTGTCCGGGGGGAGACCTTCGCCGCGATCTCTTCCCATGAGATGTTCAGATCATCCACACCGACAATATCGGCAAAGACCGGTCGTGCGCCACAGTAGAGGACCGAGTTTGCTGTTGCGACGAACGTGAGCGACGGGGTGATGACCTCATCACCGCGCCCGATACCGAGCACCGCGTGCGCGATATGCAGCGCTGCCGTCCCGTTCGACACCGCAAACGCATGCTTTACACCGAGATAGCGGGCAAACGCCGTCTCGAACTCCTCAGTCACTGGCCCCATGGAGAGCCAGCCTGACCGCAGGACATCCCTGACCGCATCGATCTCGTCGTCATCCATCATGATGTCAGAGAGCGGGATCTTCCATACCATCTCACTCCCCCCCAACACCCAGTTCTCCGTAGAGCGTGGTGATCTCGTTGTTTGCTTTCTTGTAGTCATCAACCCTCCCGATATCCAGCCAGTAGCCGTCGTACTTGTAGGCCTTGACACGCTCACCTGCTTCCAGCAGGATCCCGATCAGGTCCGGGAAATCGATGTAATCGTGCGGCGTGATGTAGTCGAGGACTTTCGGGTCAAACGCGTAGACCCCCATGCTCACAAAGTGTTCAAACCCTGGCTTCTCGGTGTAGCCGACGATGTTTTCGTCCTCATCGGTATCCACGATCCCGAAATCAACAAAGTAGTTTCTCTTGTTGAGAGCCACCGTCGCAACGGCCCCACTCTGCTGGTGGAAGGCCATCAATCCTGAGAACGGCAGGGTTGTCAGGACGTCGCCGTTCATCATCAGGAACGGTTCGGTGAGGTCATCTTTTATGAGTCCGAGGCACCCAGCGGTCCCGAGTGGCTTCTCTTCCCGGGAGTAGGTGATCGAGAGCCCAAACCTGTTCCCGTCACCGAAGAACGCCATGATCAGCTCGGCGAGGTGCCCCACCGCTATCGTCACGTCCCGGACGCCATGCCCCTGAATCTGGCGGAGGATGATCTCGAGGATCGGCTTGTCCCCGATCGGCATGAGCGGCTTGGGGATGATGGTCGTGTAGGGCTCAAGCCTCCGTCCCTTCCCGCCGGCAAGGATAACAGCTCTCATGTCAGGTCACGTAGTGGTTAGGTCGATAGAGGTCCAGGTGTTCCCGGAACCAGGCAATTGTTCGCAGAAGGCCTTCCTCCAGGGTCACGGCAGGAGACCAGCCCAGGAGGTCCCGTGCCCTGGTATTGTCGCACCAGAGTCTCTCCACTTCACTCTTCTCAGGCCTCAGACGAGCATTCTCAGTGACGATCTCGATCTCCTTTCCTATGAGCGATGCGACCATCTCTGCGATGGCCCCGATCGAGATCTCGTGGTTTGACCCGACGTTGATCGTCTCCCCGACTGTCTTCGGAGACTCGGCAACGAGGAGAAACGCCTGCACCTGATCGTCGACATAGGTGTAATCCCGTGTGGGATGCGTCGCTCCGAGCGCTACCTTCTCCTGCACCAGCGCCTGGGTGATGATGGTCGGGATCACCGCCCGGGCAGACTGCCGTGGGCCGTAGGTGTTGAACGGTCGTATCGTGGCAATGGGGACATCGAAAGATCGGTAGAAACTCTCAGCAACCTTATCGGCCCCGATCTTGCTCGCAGAATAGGGGGACTGCCCCTGGAGCGGATGGTCTTCGTCGATCGGAACGTAGCGTGCAGTCCCGTAGACCTCGCTTGTCGAGGTATGGACGACCTTCTCAACACCAGAGTCCCGGGCTGCCTCAAAGACGTTGAGTGCGCCGAGCATGTTCGTCTCCACCGTCTCCCGCGGGTGGATGTAGGAGTAGGGGATAGCGATGAGCGAGCCCAGGTGAAAGATGACATCGACGTCCCTGACGGCGGTGCGAAGGGCATCTGCATCCCGCAGGTCGCCCATGAGGATATGCACCCGGTCCAGTCTCTCTTCGGGGATCAACCGCAGAAGGCCGGGGTCGTTTCTCGAGTTGTAGCGGACAAACGCCCGCACATCTGCTCCACGGTCGACCAGATGCTCTGTCAGGTGGCTGCCGATAAACCCCCCGGCTCCGGTCACCAGCACTCTCTTTTCAGTCCAATCTATCATACATGACACCTCCCTTGACGCGCGTAGGGCTGTGGGTAGATTCTGGGTGCACAACCGTGTATATAAAGATAGGTCATGACCCCGGTTCCTCTCTGCTCTGACCATCCCGGGTTCTGGCCGGTGTCACAATCGTCCTGACCCCGGGACCTCCGCTCAGGTAGCCGCCGGGAAACCTGCATCTTGTACTTACAGTACCTCATCAGAATCACCTGTTTCTGAGATCTGCTTCCGTATGCGGGCCTGATACTGATGCACGACCTCGTCAAAGGGCTGCAGCCGCAGCGAGGATGCGGGGGGCGGCGGGACAGGCAGGTCGTCTCTCCCCCCCGGCACCTGCAGGGGGCGACTGGGTGTCGCGGGCAGACCAACATCAGAGGGCAGGAGTGACATCCCGTTAAGGAGCGTCCCGATGGGCATGAACGGGAACTTCATCATGAGCATGATCAGCTTCTCAAGCGAGGTCTGGACGCCGTGGTAGGTGATGAAACGCGATACAAAGGGTACCTCCATCCGGGGAGGGCCAGGATAGAGGTCATGGGGGTGAAAATAGATGTTTGCCGGCCTCTTCGAGGCCACCCTGCCGACGCCCCAGGAGAGGAACTCTTTTGGAAGGGCACGGAGGTAAAAACCTCCAGATACCGGGATATTTATGCCGAGTTTGACTATGGAGAGGGGAAACTCGATGATCGGGCCATCAGGGTCATGGATGGTGATATCATCCCTGGAGGGTCGATAAATCCCGACAGGTGCGTCCGGCACACCGTAGAGGCATGTCTTCACCGGGAAGATGCTTGAATCATACTGAAACCCGTACTTCTCGAGCACCTCGAGCGCCCACCGTGTCCTGTTGTTCAGGGAGAAGGATGGCGCCCGGAACCCGATCGGATTGTAGTCGTCGAGGAGTTCGAGAGACCTCCTCAGTTCGTCCTCAAACTCCTTTCGGCTCATCGAGTGGAGGGGCCTATGGGAGTAGGCATGGCATGCGATCTCGTGGCCACCCTGGTAGATCTCGTGGATGAGCTCTGGATACCTCTCTGCGACGGCACCAAGGACGAAGAAGGTTGCCTTAATGTCGAATGCGCTGAGGAGCGCAAAGACCGGTTGCAACGATTCCTTGAGCATATCCTCCCGGTCGGCGGGGAGATACTCTGTCAGGAACTCGTTGCACCACCAGAACTCAAGGTCGATGCTGAGCGCGTTGACCGTCACATTATCGCCTCAGGACAAACCTCCACATCTCAGGGTCGAGCGCGTAGCGCGCTGTGGCAAGCGCAAAACCCAGCGTGGGCCCTGGATCGTGCAGAGAGAGGATATCGTCAGGCGTATCAAACCTGAGAAACTCTTTGAGGTTCTTCCAGGTCTTCGGGGCGCTCAGGTACCAGAGGATGTCCCCGGGAAGGAGCCAGCGGCACCGCACCCCCTCCTGGTAGTCAGGAACCGGCTCAACGTCCCCATCCATGAGCATCCGGTAGAGGAGGTAGGGGAAGTCCACACCGCTGAGGATCGAGAGGTGCAACGAGCCCCAGAAGCGGGGGTTCACCTCCATGAGGGTGAGGCTCCCGTCACGGGCATCGACCCTGAACTCCACCATCGCAACCCCGGACCACCGCATCGCCTTGAGGAGGCGGAGGGCGATCTCTGCGGCCTCCCGGGACGACTCATCCTTGATGGTCTCCCTGAGGGTGCTTGTCCCCCCGGAGATGGGGTAGGAGCGGATCCTCCTCTGGACGGTCATCGCCCGGGGTTCAGACTTCTCGTTGAGGAGGGTGTAGACCCCGAGCTCCCCGCCATGGGGGATGAACTCCTGGATCACCGCCGGGCCAAACGCCGATGTTGTGGCCGCATATGCCCGGACCAGGTCTTCTGGGTCCTTGCAGACCCTGACCCCCCGTCTCCCAGAACTCACCCGGGGTTTGACGATGGTTGGGTAGTCGATCTCCCTGGCGATCCCGACCACGTCATCCTGGTTCTCCGGGAAATAGGTTTTCGGGCAGGGGATCCCGTTGTCAAGCGCGATACGGAGGGTTGTTCCTTTGTCGTAGCCCGTCATGAAGACGTCACGGGGCGGCAGGGCGATCCGGGTATACCGCGAGATCTCTTCTTCATGGTCGACGATGGGTTTTAAACAAGCATCGGCGACCGGAAAGAGAACATCAATCTTTTCTGATCGCAGGGTTTCGAGGAGAAACCCTACAAACCTCTCTTCCTCTCTCTTTGGTGAGGGATAGACCAGCCTCCGGTTACAGTATCGTGAAAAAGCACCTGTGGCATATCTCGTCTCCTCACCCGCGGTTACTTTCAGGCCCTGTTTTCCAAGCGACCTGATGACCGCAAGAGAGCTCCGCATCTGCGCGTCGGTTACAAAGACCGCTCCCCGACTCAACCTTTTCCCCCCTGACGTCTCGTGTGAACGTAAAATGTGACGGCGAGAGATCGCTCTCCCGCTATATAAATATAACTCGGGGATCCCGGGATCAGGACCCGGGATCTGGTCCATGGGAGAGGACGAATGGATCAGCGGGGGATCTGTTTTAGATCTCCTGATGCCCAGACCCTGGAGACCTGGTTTACAGAAGATTATCTGCAGGCGGAGTCTGCGCAGAAGGAGCGGGGTTTTGTGCAGTTTCCGGCGCGTGGCGCTGGATAGAAAAATCTATAAATACCGCCACGTCCGGGAATACATCCTGGAGCCGGCCCGGGTATGTTCATCGAGCACGTCGTCTTTGGAATCAGTATCGCCATTCTGGCCGGTACGCTGACGCGGAGGAAGGGGGAGGGTGACTATTCCTGGATCATCGTGGTCGGCGCGATGGCCCCGGATATCGATATAACCGTCGACCTCCTGCGCCTGAGGCTCCCCGGACTCTTTTCTTCCGGCTTCCTCTCGTTGCCTGTGCCGTTCCACGGGTCGCTCCACACGATCGGGTTTCTTCTCCTCGTTGCTGTGGGGACCGGGCTCATCCTCTCGAGGACGGGGATCCGGTTTGTGACCGCTGCTGGTTTTGCGGGGATCGGAGTTGGATCACACCTCCTGGAAGACGCACTGGTTTCTGCCCCGCCCGGCTATCCCTACCTCTGCCCCCTCTCCCAGGAGCGATTCATGCTCCCGGTATTTTCAGGTGAACGGGACTGGTTCGGTGTCGCGAACACGGCGTCGCTCACTCTTGCGGTCTGCCTGGTTGTGGTGGCTGGTCTCATCAGGGTTGCAATGGGGGCGGGCCAGAGGGGGCAGCGGTGAACGGACGGTGGGGACGATGCCGGGGTGTCTCCTCTCCCCCGGGAGAGACTATTCTGTGCAAACCCCTCCCCCCTCCACAACCCCACACCCGCGCGTGAGTGCGGCTCCTCTCCCCGCTCAGGGACCGTGCAGGGCAACAACCAGGATACCCCGGGAACAGGAGACGATATTGGAATTGGCGACCTGCTGGAGAAGTAAGGAACCATGTTGTTCTGTTCCGGCCTGATCCAGAACCGGGGGTGGGTGATCGCACCTGGAGTAAGAGGGGGTGTGCATCTCCCGCACAAGGTAGTACTCAAGCACTCCCTTCCCCCTCCCAAGGGCCGGGTTCATTCCCGGAAGAGCGCCTTCCCTGCATGGTGACCGGGTCCATTGGGGCCCCCTCCACGATATCTGCATCTGGTTATCTGTCAATATCGTCGATGGGTCATACGTCTGCTCAGACCCAATCCTGGATCTTTCAGTCGTCAGGTACTCTTTGGAACCTGTTTCTTCCACAGATGACACCGAGGTCTATGAACCCGGGGACCGGGCGATCCCCAATCTGATAAACCTCGATTTTGCGACCGGATGGATGGGTAACTGGACTGCATCCTACTTCAGACCCAGCCAGCTTCCAGACCTGTGGAAGCGAAGAGACCAGAACCCCATGCAAGTGGACCCGGGCCGGGGCGGCATCATAAATAAAAGCAGGAGAACCCTCTCTGGCAACAACCAGAGGGAGAGGGCAGGCCTGTCATACCACGTACCTGGATGCAGCAAAGGGCCAGACCGACGGAGATCAGGATGCCGACGATGACCAGGATCTGGTTCTTCTCGTGGAATCCTGCTCTCCAGCCAGTCGCGTATCGTCAGAGAGGGAAGGGGTCACGAGATAGATTTATAGGGGTTCTTGCGCATCTTCACCTCGTTATCAGGGTGATAGAGCATGAAGACCATGGTGGTGACCCCGTACTTCTACCCGCACATGGGGGGTGTGCAGAAATATGTCTATGAGATCACTACCAGGCTTCAGCGGCAATTCGGGCATGATCTGACCATCGTCTGCTCCAACTGGCACCAGGAGGATACCGCCATAACGACCGACTCCATCGACGGTCTGGAGGTGATCAGGCTACCCTACCAGTTCAAGGTCTCAAGCACCCCGGTCAGCCTCGCCTGGAAAAGGATGCTCAGCGAGGTCATCAGGTCAGAGAGCCCTGACGTCATAAACGGGCATATGCCGGTTCCCTTCATCGCTGACGTGGCTGCTCTGGTCTCGTCCAGGATGCAGATCCCCTACATCCTGACCTATCACAACGACCTGACCGGCCATAACCTCTTGACACGGACATTCGGGCAATGCTACCATACGCTCCTCGGTTCCCGGACACTCCGCCTCTCAGACGGGATCATCGCCACGTCAGACTACTACGCAAGCAGGTCTCCCCACCTGCGGGGGCACCTCCCAAAAGTACGGTATGCGGCGCCGGGTGTGGATCTGAAACGATTTTCTGGGGGGCGTTCAGACTTCCTGCGCCAGAAGTATCACCTGGGGGATGAGAAGATCCTGCTCTATGTCGGTCACCTGGACAGAGAGAGCCAGCATAAGGGCGTCCAGTACCTGATCTCTGCCATGAACCTCATCCTCGAGTCTATGGACGCAAAACTCATCGTCGCCGGGCGGGGGAACTATATCGACCACTACCAGAGGCTTGCCGCCGATGAGGGGGTTTCCTCAGATGTGATCTTTGCCGGCTTCATCCCCGAGGACGAGGTGCCCGCGTACTTCAGCAGCGCCGACCTCCTCGTCCTGCCGAGCTGCGATCGGGCAGAAGGGTTTGGGATGGTGCTGATAGAAGCACAGGCGTGCGGCACACCGGTTATCGGGACAGACGTCGGCGGGATACCGTTTGCCATCGATGACGGCGTGACCGGACTGGTCGTCCCGCCGCGGGACGTGCGGGGACTGGCCGATGCCATCGTGCGGGTGCTCGACGACCCTGACCTCTACCAACAGATGGCGCGGAACGGACCACGGAGGGTCCGGGATCTCTTTACCTGGGAGAAGAGCGCCGCGGTCTACCACCAGGTCTTCTGTGAGGCTGCCAGATCCAGAGGATAGCAGGGATATCCACGACTTCTCTGGTGCCGCCCGCGCCAGGCTGTGGGATCGAGAACCAGCCGTCTACCTCATGGTCGCGGTCATTCAGAACCAGATAGAGAATTATTATCTAAAGAGAGACGCAAAATAATATCCTACATTTCATCTGGCCGCGCAATAGCCCGGCACAGAAGATACCAGGGAACAATAGCATGGATGCAATCTTTCTCGAACAGATCCTGATCATATTCGTCCTCTCCATAGGAGCGCTCGCCCTCTGTCACCGGTTGAAGATGCCAGGGATCGTGGCGTTCTTCCTCACCGGCATCATCGCCGGGCCCCACGGTCTCGGGCTCATCACGAACCGGGCTGATGTTGAGGTCCTCGCAGAACTCGGTATCATCTTCCTCCTCTTCACCATCGGCATGGAGCTCTCGCTCAAAAGCCTCCTTGAGATGAAGAAAGGGATGCTCACCGGCGGAGTGCTCCAGATCGGCCTGACGATCGGCGCAGTCGCCGTCATAGCGTCAGCCCTCGGCCTCGCCGCCCCTGAAGCGATCTTCTTCGGGATGCTCCTTGCTCACACAAGTACCACCGTGATGCTGACCGTCTTCCAGCACCGGGGAGAAGTGGACACACCGCCGGTGCGGCTTGCCCTCGGGGTCTCGGTCCTCCAGGACTTGAGCACCGTGCCGATGATCCTCCTCGTCCCCATGCTCGGCGGGATGGGGTCGGCCGGGCTCGTGCCATCGCTTATCAACTTCGGGCTTGGGCTCCTCCTCCTCGGAGTGGTGACGGTGAGCGCTCTCTGGATCGTCCCCCGTTTCCTCTACCGGGTCGCAAGCCTCCGGAGCCGGGAACTCTTCATGATCACCATCATCACCCTCTGTCTCGGGACCGCATGGCTTACTTCCCGCGCCGGGCTCTCCCTCGCCCTCGGGGCCTTCCTCGCCGGCCTGATCATCTCAGAGTCTGAGTACAGCAACGCGGCCCTCTCCACGGTCATTCCCTTCCGTGATATCTTCACCAGTTTCTTCTTTGTCTCGATGGGGATGCTTCTCAACACCAGTTTCTTCGCGGCCCATGCCCTCCCCATCATCGCGCTCATCATCGGCGCCATCATCCTCAAGGCGATCATCGGTGCGATCGCCGTCCTTCCGGCAGGGATCTCCCTCCAGAACGCCGTCCTCACCGGGCTTGCCATCGGCCAGATCGGTGAGTTTGCTTTCATTCTCTCACGGTCAGGGATCGAGTATGGGCTGCTCAGTCCGGACCTGGAACAGATCTTCCTCGCTGTGTCGGTCGGAACAATGGCTGTTGCCCCGTTCGTCATCGGATCGGCACCGAGCGTGACCGCTGTCATCCGCCGCCTCCCCCTGCCAGGCTGGCTCAGGGCGCGGGACGCGGTTCAGGATGATACGGCCCTCACCGACTGCCCGATGGAAGGGCATATCGTTATCGTCGGGTTCGGACCGATGGGGCGGCACGTCGCTGAGGCGGCGCGGAGCCTGGAGATCCCCTATGTGGCGATCGAACTGAACCCGACGACGGTGCGGGAGGAGCGGAAGAAGGGAGAACCGATCTTCTTTGGTGATGCTATCCATGAAGGGGTTCTGACCCATGCCGGGGTTGAGCATGCACGCGTGGTGGTTATCACCATCCCGAACGCCGCCACAGCACGTCAGGTGACGGCGATAGCAAGGAAGCTGAACCCTGAGTGTGCGATCATCACCCGGACCCGGTACCTGGAGGACTCCTTCTCCATCTACGCGGTCGGGGGGGATGAGGTGGTCTGCGAGGAGTTTGAGACCGCTGCCGAGGTGCTGAGGAGGGTCCTGATCAAGTACCCGGTGCCGGGGAACGAGATCGAGAGGATCGTCACCTCGATGCGGACCGAGCGTTACGAGATGCTCAGAGAGGCGTCGGGGCAGGCCCCGTCGCTCCGTGATATCGGGCTGCACCTGGAGAACGCCGAGTTGTCGATCGTCAGGGTGGAGGAGGGCGCCCCGATTGCCGGGAAGACTCTGGCCGAGACTGACCTGCGCCAGAAGTATGGGGTGACGGTGCTTGCGATCAGGAGAGGGGAGAAGACGCTCGTCGGGCCGGATGGAAAGATGGTGCTCAAGACCGGCGACCTCTGCATCCTCATCGACGCCGGGCAGAAGAGCGCAGAGGTCACCTCGCTCTTCCGCTGCAGACCGGAGGAGTGAGGCGCTTCGGAGAGCAGGAGGAAAAAAATGGGGGGTGGGTGAGAGAAGGCTAGTCCTTCTTAGCCTTATCCTGCTTCTTACCCTGCTTCTTATCCTGAGACTTTTTGTCCTTTGCCATAAATGACACACCTCCTTCCCGAGGTGGGATAATCCTGATATTGGCCAGCCCAGATAAATATTTTACGTTTAAAAACACTCTTGATCCAAATATGAGCCGAAATATGGTGATTCTCTTCTGAATACGACCTGGAAAATTCAGGGTCGCGCTCCAGGGAGACACCGGGAGGCATTCCTTGAAGGTAGCAGGGAGGCCTCCTGGTGGGGCACCCACCCAATGCAGGGAGGGGGCCAGGAGAGAAGAGGGGGATCCCCGCAATCGAGTATTCGTTGTGGGCTTCTCGTCGTCATCCGCACCCTCTCCTCCCCACCCCCGAGAAGCGGGGTGGTGACATCTCCTTCGTCGGCGGTGAGAAGAAGCTGATCGAGAGACTTTCCTGAATACAACTCCCGGCCCCTCACCGGGAGGGGGTGATTCCTTGTCCCGGGTCCGCTTGCATGGGGCGGGGCGTATGGCATGTATCCCTGTTTCCAGAGGTTCTGAAGATCGGGGTCTTCTTGCATTCTTGCCGCAGGAGAGAAGAAACAGGG
>CAZYWX010000035.1:5448-12790 GCA_964651285.1 uncultured Methanoculleus sp. | reverse complement strand
TGTAATAGAGTTCTCTCAAGGTCGACGACCGGTTCTCCACGAGCTGCTGCTTCAAAAACCCGATGACGTAGGCCATCTTCAGGAGATGGATCGCGCCCTTCTCGTTCGTCGCCGCCCGGGTACTCTCCTTATCGCCGTACTTCCAGACCTCGCTCTCATCATCGTACGCAATATTCTGTTTCGTCCGCGTCGGCAACCTGACATACGGCACGACGCCGTTCTGCAGCTGGTCATACCATTCGCAGGCGATATCCACCAGCCGTTCCTTTGCAACTGCATCCATCTCTTCCCTAGACATCGAGATCCACCACCACTTTCCTGCTCTCCTCCACACCGCGGAGGTCGAGCGTCCCCTCGCCCGTCCCCGTGTAGACAACCCGCCAGGCCTCGCCAGGGCCGAGCGTGCACCGCCAGACCCTGGTGTACTCACCTCCGCCGAGATCATCCACAAAGTCAGGCCGGGGTTCCGCATCCTCCGCTGCATCGCGGGAGAGGTTGTAGAGGGTGAGGCTCGCCTCCCTGCTCGTGTAGTTGTTCACCTCGATACAGACCTTCCCGTCGTTCGTCCATTTCTTGGCAACCACCTTCCGCATGATCCTTCCCTCGATCTGGGAGGTATCCACCAGGGGGCGTTCCACGATCTCGCTCACCTTGGCGGCGATCTCGGGGATGATCGAGCAGACCGCCCGGGCACGGTCAGCCTGCTGTTTCCGCCGCTGCCGGCGGGAGAGGTAGGTCTTCAGTTCCCGCCCCAGTTCCTGGAGAACAAGCACGATCTCACGTTCGATCTCAGGGATCGACGCGACCGCGTCCTTGCTCTCGCTTGTGAAGGGGACGTTCGTGGATGCCACGTGGACCATGATCAGCACCGGGCCCACCGGAAGCCCCTGCTGCGAGAGCCCGTAGTTCCTCCAGTTCACCTCAGAGACAGCGTTCGTTATCGCGCACGCGCCCTGCTGGTAGAGGAGCGGAACCCGGTTTGCAAACCGAAAGATCCGGGCGTTCCCCTCAGCCGGGAGTTTCCCCCCATACCCGATCGCCGCCTCGATGATGAACGGGTGCCCGCCATGGACCGCGCTCGGGCGGGTCCTGGCCCTGACAAAGTCAAGCGGGATCTCCTTCTCAAGACCCCGGCAGATCAGGTCCTCCCCGATGGGGGAGAGGCACTGCTGCGCTGGCGGGGCCGGGACCTTCACGCTCTGCATGGCGTCAAGGAGGACCTTCAACGCATCGGCATCAAGCCTCTTTACCTTCCGGGTCGGTCTGAGCCCGGCAACCCCGATCATCTCATCGGCGGTCTTCTCCCCGACCCTGGAGAAGTTCTCGATGAGGAACTCCTTCACCGTCCCGTCGCTCGCATCAGCAAGCCGCTTCAACGCCCCGAACTCGATCCCATGCGGGTGGGGGAGGATAGGTTGCGGACATGGCGGGACCTCGCCGGAAACCCGCTCAAACGTCGTCACCTCGCCGTCGATATCGGCCGTGACCCGGGCATGGGGGTTGACGATCGCGGTAAGACGGAGGTAGTCAAGCAACCGTTTCTTTGCGGCGAGGGTGCTCTTGAACTCGATCTCGATCCTCGTCCCGTGGATCCGGTCCCACTCGATCACGTCGTGGCTGACGACCTCAGGCTCGTTGGTCTCGGTTCTGATCATCAGTTCAAACCGGTGAGCTGGCTCGGTCGCACCTGTCCTTGAGACGACCAGCGCCGGGGTGCCGGTGGTGAGCTGGGCATAGAGCACCGCCGCCGATATCCCGATACCCTGCTGCCCCCGGCTCTGCCGGATCTGGTGGAACCTGGAACCGTAGAGGAGTTTTCCAAAGACGAAAGGAATGTTCTCGGGCACGATCCCGGGACCGTTATCCTCGACGGTTATCCGGTAGACCTCGGTCCCGACCTTTCGTATGCTGACATAGATATCAGGGAGGACCGCCGCCTCCTCACAGGCATCAAGGGCGTTGTCCACTGCCTCCTTGATCGTGGTGATGATCCCCCGTGTCGGGGAATCAAAACCGAGCAGGTGTTTGTTCTTCTCAAAAAACTCAGCGACGCTGATGCTCCGCTGCTCTTTGGCAAGGTCCTCAGCGATCGCCATGCCGTGCCACCTCAGCGATGGCTTCCTCAAGGCGTTGCTCCTGCTGCTCGCCGGTGTGCAGGTTCTTGAGGGTCACCGCGCCTGCCTCGACCTCGCGTTTCCCGAGGATCACCACAAAGTCAGCGGTCTTTGCGGCGTGGGCGATCTGGGCGCCCATCCCCCGCTCCATGAGATCAACCTCGGTCCTGATCCCTGCGTTCCGGAAAGCCCGGGCAACCTCGAGCGCCCGCTCCCGCACGTCGGGCGTGCAGACGACCCCGACGACGGTCTCTGGCTCGAACGGGAAGTCGCCGAGCGAGACCATGACCCGGTCAAACCCGATGGCGAACCCCGAAGAGGGGGTATCGTCGCCGCCGAAGAGGTGGGCAAGCCGGTAGGTCCCGCCGCCGAGGATCTGGTTCTCGGCGCCGAGGTTGCTGGCAAACCCTTCAAAGACCATCCCTGTGTAGTAGTCAAGACCCCGGGCGATACCAAAGTCTGGCTGGTAGTCGATCCCCTGGGAGTCAAGGAGCGCGAAGGTCTCCTCGATCCGGGCGCGATCCGGCAGATCACCCGTGATCTCAAAGACCTCCGGGACGGTGCGGCACTCTGAGAGCGCCGCAAGGGGATCGATCAGGCGCGAGGCACCGTATTCCTCGAGCACCGTTTCAAGCCCGTCCTGGTCACGCCGGTCAAGACAACCCATGACCACCTGCTGGTTCTCGGGGGGGAGGTCAGCGAGGAGATGCTTCATCGGCGCAAGATGCCCGACATGGAGGTCAAACGTGACGCCGCTCGATCGGAGGGTCTCGTCGGCGAGCATGATCACCTCGGCGTCGGCGCTTGCCGTATCCGCGCCGATCACCTCGACACCAAACTGCCAGAACTGCCGGTAGCGACCTTTCTGTGGGCGCTCATACCGGAAACAGTCGGCGAAGTAACACCAGCGGATCGGTTTTGGGAGGACCCGCCCTTCGTTGACGTACATCCGGAGCACCGCGGCCGTCACTTCAGGCCTGAGCGTCAGTTCTCTGCCGCTCTTGTCCTTGAAGGTGTACATCTCCTGGATGATCCCTTCGCCCGATTTCATCGTGAAGAGCTCAAGGTGTTCAAAGTCTGGCGTGCAGACCTCCCGGTATCCCCACCGGCGGGCAACCTCGCGCATCCGCCGCTCGATCAGCCGTCGCCGTTCCATCTCATCAGGTAAAAAATCCCTTGTTCCCCGTGGTTTCTGAAGCATCAGGTATTCTCCTCAATTATGGTCTCTTGCGAGAACTCATATCTTTTGTCCGCTCAACCCTGCCAAAGAACCGCTGAATCGCGTCTTCGTCGCGCCACACGCGCTCCCGCTCAAGCCGGCCCTGGAGGTAGAGCGCCGCAAGGACCAGGCCGAGACCGAGGAAGACCCAGTCTTCGGTCAGGCTGGTGATAAAGTAGCCGAGCAGGGCGAGCGCCGTATACAGGACGCCCCGGTAGGCCGCACGCCGGTACCCGGGAAGAGCGGTCCGGGAGAAGATCCGGAGGTCACGGAGCCACAGAAATGCGGTAACGGCAACGCCGAACCCTGCGATGGGGGCAAGATATGACATACGATGAAGTACTCTTATACTTCCTCCCCCTATTTTTGTTATCGAATTATGCTGCCGAATGCTACCATCAGGGAAATCCTCCGGATGTATTGTAACGGTGAGATATCTGAGGACGAGGCGGCCACAGCCATCGAAGGGCTCCGGATCGAGATGATCGAGGGCATGGCCAGGATCGATGCCGGGCGGAGCGTGCGGTGCGGCGTGCCCGAGGTAGTGCTCGCCGAGGGGAAAGACCCGGGGGGGTTTGCCGAGATCATGCTCGCGCAGGTGAAGACAGCGGGTCGGTGCATCGCAACGAGGGTCGCGCCGGCGCATATCGAGGCCCTGCAGGCCAGGTTGCCGCCAGGTGTCCGGATGGAGCACCGGGAAGCGGCGCGAGCGGTAGTTCTCTCGACCGGCGATGCGCCTGCCCGCGACTGCCAGGGCGGGACCGTCGCCATCCTTACCGCGGGGACATCTGACATCCCGGTTGCCGAGGAGGCAAAACTGATCGCCGAGGAGATGGGATGCGTCGTCAGGACCGCCTACGACGTCGGGGTGGCCGGGATCCACCGTCTCTTTTCGGCGCTGAAAGACCTGGTGCCGGCAGACGTCTTCGTCGTGGTCGCCGGGCGGGAGGGGACCCTCCCTGCGATCGTCGCCGGGCTCGTCGACCGACCCGTGATCGGCGTTCCGGTGAGCACCGGCTATGGTTACATGGGGGGCGGGGAGGCGGCGCTTGCGAGCATGCTCCAGGCATGCTCGGTGCTTGCGGTCGTAAACATCGATGCCGGATTCACGGCAGGCGCGTTTGCCGCGCAGATCGCGCACGGAGGCGGGCGGGAGTGAGAGGGTTCTATATCGGACGGTTCCAGCCGTTCCACAACGGCCACCAGCTGGTGCTGGAGCAGATCAGCCACTGGGTCGACGAGATCATCATCGGGGTGGGGAGCGCCCAGTTCTCGCATACCCTGGCAAACCCCTTCACCGCAGGAGAACGGGTATTGATGATCACCAGGTCGCTCAATGACCTCGACTGCCCCTTCTACGTCATCCCGATCGAGGACGTCCAGAGAAACGCTCTCTGGGTTGCCCAGGTCAGGGCGATGACCCCACCGTTCAGCAAGGTCTACTCAAGCAACCCCCTTGTGGTGCAGCTCTTCAACGAGGCCGGGATGGAGGTCCTCTCGCCTGATATGCATGAGCGGATGACGCACTCGGGCACCGAGATCAGGAGGCGGATGCTCAACGATGAGCCCTGGGAGCATCTGGTCCCCGAAGCCGTGGTGAACGTCATCCAGGAGATCCGGGGTGTGGAACGGTTGCAGCAGATCGCGAGGAGCGACTGATCAGCCGGGGCAGCCGGGGGAACCCTTGAATAGGGAGAGGGGGCAAGAGGGTATAACCAACTTCCTGGTGGACTATGTTCAAGAAACTGCGCGACTTTTTCCGACGAACCGAACCGCCCGAAGAAAACCAGGTAGTCTCTCTCGACGACCTTCCTGGATGGCTGGACACCCGTGAGGAGGAGATCAGACGCGATCTCGCTGACGCGACGGCACCCTCTCGTGAGGCGGTCAGCAGCGCCCTCGATCACCTCAGGGAGGTGATCGGCCGGATGGAGACCGCGGAGGGTGAGGAGGGGGTCCACCCCCGGCTCCAGGATATCTCCAGAAAGGCGCTCCCGCAGTTCACGAAGTCCATGACCCAGATCCTCTCCCGCGACCTCCCTGACGAGCCTGAGGAGTTCTACGCAACCGCTGCTGATATCCTGAAGAGCGCGCTCAAGACGATGAAAGGGCAGGGCAGGTACCTCGCCTCGCTCTACCCGGAGGAGATGAAGGAGGTGCGGGGTGCCATCAGGGACCTTGGACGCGCGATCAACGCAATGACCGGGGAGGTGGGCACGGCACTGCGAGACCGGGAGCAGATGGCCGATATCAGGGAGATCTGCGAGTCTCTCTCCAGGACGCGGGAGGAGTATGCCGCCGTATCTGCCCGGATCCAGGATCACACGACGGCGATCGAGAGGATCGAACAGGAGATCCTGGCGACCAGGGAAGACCTCGCTGCCCTCAAACGCCGTCCAGACTACGCCCAGAAGGAGCAGATCGAGGCGGAGATCCGGGAGATCGAGGCCATGGCCAGGGAGACCAGGAACCTGGCCGCCGCCCTGCAGACCACCGCCACCAGGATCTTCAGGAAAGCCGGGAAAGCGGCCGAGAAAGCAGGCGATGATATAACCGCCGCGGAACTTGCCCTGGTCCTTGACGATTACAGCGATCCCTCTCCAGACGATGCCGATGCCCTGGCCGACCTGACCAGGTCGGTGATGCCAGCGATCCTGGCCATGGTCAGGCGCGGGGACCTGCCCCTCAAGAACCAGGAGGAGATCCATCTCTTCTCAGACCAGGATACCCTTCCTGACGAGGTGCGGACGGTCCTCCGCCGGCAGAAAGAGATCCCTGAGCGGCACGCGGCGCTCCAGGCGACCTATGCCGCGCTCCCGGTCGTCATCGAGGAGGAACGCCTCACCGCCCGGCTCTCTGACCTCCAGAGGGAACGTGAGACCGAAGATACCGCGCGAGAACGGGCGCAGGACCAGCAGGGGGGGTTGCAGGCCTCCTACGCCGCAGAACGCGAGCGGCTGATCGCCCACCGGACGGCGCTTGCCGGGCAGGGCGTGGAGGTCGATGTGCCCGACCTCACCCCCCCACCTTTACCCCCCTCCCCCTGACCACCGCAGGAGAAGGAATCCTGTTTTATGCCCTGCGCACAAAAGATCCTTCACAGGAAGGGTCGATGAGCACAACCATAACCACAACCACCACATCCGGGTCTGAATCACGTCTCTGGATAGCAGTCCCGGGGGTCGCGTTCGGCGGGATCGGGATCGAGATGCTGCTCGCCTCTCTCGGCTTCCCCCACGCGGTCTGGGGAGGGGTCGCAGGATGCGTGATCGCCTCCTGCATCCTCTTCTACCAGGCATACACCAAACCGCGACGCGACATCGTCTCGCTCTTTGTGCCGGTCTACGCGTTCTTCATCTTCATCGTGCCCAACGAGATCAGTTCTGGGGTGATTGTGCAGACGTTCTATGCCGCAACGATCACCCTCCTCTCGGTCAGGGTAGAGAAATTGTTTAATGTACCAAAACAAGAGAAGAGAACCATGAAGCAGACGTTGAATGATTATATCGCCAGGATCGAACCGATCATCGCTGAGATCGATGAAGAGACCGGGCATCTGGTCGCGCAAGCGCTGCTGATGTACCAGTTTGGTCTCCATCTGAACGCAGCGCACAAAAGCAAGGAAGCTCTTGCCCGGATCGATTCAGAAACCCCGCATTCTGGCGCGCTGAAAACCGCGCTATTGATCTTTCAGGAACGTGCCACCGACCTTGCTGAGTCAAGGACGACACGAAAACCTGAATACGCCTTCTCTGAGGAAGACCGGGATCTCCTTGCCATTCCGCTCAGCCCGGACGAGGTCGAGGACCCTGCGAAACTAGACTTTGATAACGCGCTGATCCTGATCTACGCTGTCGGGATCGAGACGTCTCCTGAGGATGAAGAGGCGCTGGCAGAACACCAGGACAGTATCATCAGGATCCTGGAATCATACAAGGATGCCCTGGCCGCCTGAACTGAACGAACCGCCCGGGGGATTGGCCCCTTCGGGCCCTTATACCACCGGACC
>CAZYWX010000035.1:0-5348 GCA_964651285.1 uncultured Methanoculleus sp. | reverse complement strand
GGGAAACAGACAACAGGAGAGAGGGCTGAGCGGTTCGTTTCCAGGAGGAGGCACCCCCCGGGCCGTGACCCTCATGCTCACGCCTCCGACGGGGGCAGGGAGGACCTTGGGGTGATGGCGCCCCGGTTCAGTTCAGGGTCGGTTCTGGTGCCTGCGACGAGCCGGAGGAGATGCCCGGTTTTGATCTCCATCACTTCTTTGCAGGGCCGGGGATTGACCACAACCACGATCTGAACCGGGATTTGATAGCGCCGGGGTCCCTCTTCTGAGAGGTGGTGAACCCCGCCCCCGGAGAGCAACAGACCCCGGGAGAACCAGGTCACAGCACCTGGTGTCTGCCGAACCATCGTTCTGACGCCTGGGCGCGGGTGCGCGATTGAGATCGGCCGCAGAGACCCCCGACTACCATCAGGCGCCCTCGGGAGCATCCTCACGAGGTGGTTCGGGATCGGCGATGCCGGTCAGAGCGAATCGATGCTGATCCCGGTGAACTCATCAGCAAACGCGTTGACGTCCTTTACGCCAAACGCTGTCTGGACCGTAGCAAGATCCAGGTCGCGCGCCACGTCGCACATATAATCCAGGATATCGATCGAGAGTTCCCGCCGCTTCCTGGATTTACGGAGCTGGTCCACGAGAAAAGTCATCCGCTCAGGAGACTCCATGCGGAGCTTGGCGAGGGTGATCACGCACATATAGATCCTGGTCAGGTTCCGGTCGGTTCCGGTGATGGTATCAAAAAAGTTCCGGAGGACCTGCGCCTGGTAGACCTCGCCGCTCATACTGATCGGATATCTTCCGGTTGTAGATAAATGCCTGTCGGTTTATCCTGCTTCTCCGCGGGCTCGCAGCCGGGGGGGAAGGGGTGCCCCGGTCCCCTCTCCGCTACTTCCGGACGCTGACGATCTTGATGATATCGCCGTTCTTCAGGACCTGGGTCTCCTTGATCCGCATACCCGTCTTTGCATCGACGGCATAGAGGAAGCCCTCGCCGATATCGGTATGGACCTGGTAGGCAAGGTCGCGGGAGGTCGACCCGCGTTTCATGAGGAACGCGTCAGGGAGCACCCGGCCCTTGCTGTCGGTGAGTTTGTTCTCATCCTCGACCGGGTAGACGACGATCAGGTCAAGGAGATCGAAGATCGCAGCATTAAGCGCCTGCTGGACACCGGTGCCGTTGAACGCCCGCATGAACTCGGCCACCTTCTCCAGCCCGGCACGCTGCGCGGCGTTGAGGTTTGCCTCGGGGTTGATCGTAAACGTCGGGTCGCCGGGAAGGTAGTGGATGAAACGCCCCTCGGCAGCCATCCTGAGCGCAAGTTCCCCTGCAGCGCTTGCAAAGATGACAGCATCGTTCTTGAGCCGGTCAAGACACTCTTTCGGCGCCTGATCAGCCTTGTTCCCGACGATCAGCATTGGCTTGCTGATCCTCATCAGTTCCTGGCAGAACCGGATCAGGTCCTCTTCCCTGGCGGTCCTGAGATCGACCGCTGCTGCCTCGTTGGCGTCGCGGACGTTCTCGATCGTTACCCCAAGACCGGCAAAGACATCAGCGATCGCCTCCAGGATCAAGAAGTTCTTTGTCTGGGCCTGCCGCTGGAGTTTTGGCCAGTGGCGCGCGAGGATGCCGTACATCCACATCGAGAACTCGTACTGGAGGAACTCGATATCCTTCCGGGGATCGCGCGACCCGATACCGACCGGGTTGCCTTCGGCGTCTGTCCCGCCGCTGGCATCGACGATATGCAGGATCGCGTCAGCCTGCCTGAGATTGTCGAGGAACTGGTTCCCAAGCCCCCTTCCCTTATGCGCTTCAGGAACCAGACCTGCCACGTCGATCAGCCCGATCGGGATGAACCTGACCCCATCCTGGCAGTTCTCGCACGGAACCTGCATCTCCTGACAGGGGCAGGCGGCCCTGATATAGGCAACACCGTGGTTGGCATCGATGGTCGTAAACGGGTAATCAGCAATCTCTACCTGCGCCAGGGTCGCCGCCCTGAAGAGCGTCGACTTCCCTGAGTTGGGTTTTCCTGCTATGGCCAGTGTGATCATGAGCAACACCTAGTATCTCTGCCGGGTTTGGCTTGAGGGTAGTGTTTTGGACATCCATCCCTTAGTAAGCTACCTTCTCCTGGAGCCCTGCGGTCCTGGCCGACCGATGGACTGCGTGGGCACGGACAGGCATCCTGGTCCTGATCTGCTCCCCGGCCCTGACCGACCCGGACCCCCCTGACCATGAGGACCCTTGAGGAACCCCTTCCAGGCTCAAGAAGGAGAGGAGGGTTGGCCCTGAACCAGAACCTCCCTCTCTGCTGGTGCCGGTCCCCCCCGCATGGTGGGTGGGAGACCCGGATGAGGAGGGGTCTGCTTTTCAGCCAACCCCCGGGTTCTTTGGTCCCGGGGCAGGTTCTGGCCGCTGCTCGCTCAAGAAGAAGAAGTGGTGCCGATCTCTTCCCGGCAACCACTGGTCCACTGGTCCTTCAGTACTTGAACCACCGGCCCTTCTCGTCGTAGACCCCCTGCTGCATATACACGCCGATAGCGTGGTTGCGGAAGAAACTCACCTTGTAGGCATACATGAACGTCCCAAAGAGCACGAACACCACCGCGGTGACGACCGAGATGGCCCATACCCCATCTGTTCCGATGATGGCGAGGAGATCCACGGTCTGGAGCTCGGCCGGGCTCATGCCAACGAGTGGTTCGAGTTTGTCGATGAGAAGCGCGGTCCAGACGAAAGAACCGACGAACCAGAGCACCAGGAAGACAACGACGTTTACCAGGTAGAAGAGGATGGTCCTTCCGAGGTTGTTCATGACGAACTCGACGCTCCGCCGGATCGACTCAAAGACGCCCGTCTCTTCGAAGACCGCCACGGTGTCATAGAAGTACGTGAAGAAGACGATCGATATGAGCACCCCGAAGATGAGCGGCGCCCCGATCGCGGCGGCCCCGGCGCCCATGAGCGTGAGCGGGATCATCAGCAGGAAGAACGTCAGGATGACCGCAAAGAAGATGACCAGCCCGGGGAGGAGGACCCTGAAGTAGTGGGTCTTGCCTGACCGCAGGAACTCCCCGAACGAGAAGGTCTCTTTCTTGATCGCGCCGTAGATCCCGGCGGCCAGGAACGGTACCACAAGGAAGAAGAGGAGGGTCAGCGGCTCGACATAGAAGACCTCGCCGTGGATGCCGATGACGGCGGCCGCCAGGAGGAAGACCCCCATGACAAGGCCGATCGACCAGATGATCGGGTGTCGGAGGAGCCCGACAGCCCCTTTGAGTGATTTGAACGGCATGATCACCGGTCTCGTGGCATGGCGACGATCTCGCGCACCTGGAGGTCAAAGAACGTTGCAGTATGCGCCGGACGGATGACACAGACGGTATCGGCGCCGCTTGCGGTCCCCCCGACCGCAACAACCTCTTCATCGATACCGACCGCACCCTGGTCCGCCGCGATGAGGACGCACTCCACCGCGACCTTCAGGCCGACCGCAACGATGCGCCGCAACGCCTCGGCGATCGCCTCGGTGCGGGACGACCCTCCGAGTTTTGGCGACCTGGAGATCGCGCGTTCAAGCCCGGAGAGCGCGTGCGTGCCGGTGACGATCGTCGCTCCCGCTTCCCGGAGGGTCGCTGCCACATCGTCCGAAAACTCCCACTCGCCAGGTTGGGAGAAGCCGACCACGTGGGTGACGACGACCAGGTCGAGGTCGGTCCCGTTCATGGCGTCCCTGAAGGCGAGCGCCGTCTGGCCGCTGGTGCTTGCGACCACGATCTTCTTGATACCCAGCTCCAGCGCCCTCTCGACGGCAAACCGGGCGGCGTCGAGGGTGTTCTCCGCGCCGGGACGGTCGAAATAGTACGTCTTTTTAGTTACAAATCCCATGCAACTCATGTTGTTTTCGCTCCTAATTGAATCCCGCGTTTTAGCGGTACCGGACGATTCCCCGGGAGGTGAGGAGCGGGAGGGTGGGGACCAGGCCAGGTAGCAGGCAAGCAGGCCTGCCGGCGGGATACGTTGACCGTGCCGGGACTGCCCCCTCCGGCGGAAGGGGGGCGATATCCAGAGTCCGTTCCCGCAATGGCTGGCGATACCCAGGGCAGCAGGGTGATCTGATATGATTACCCCTCCCGGGAGGAGAGACCAGAAGGAAGACTGCCGCCGTGCAATTCCTTCCCTGGCAAACGTGGCAGTGGCGTAAGCCCCCGCACCGATTGACCGACGGGGGATCCAAAAAAAAGGGTTGCGGGGCAAAAACCCCATCACAGCAGGAGATAGAGGACCATCCCTGAGACCCCGCCGATGAACGTGGCGATCAGGTTGGTCCCTGCGTTCCCGACCCTGCCGCTGTTCTCGAGGGTCGCGCCCACCAGGCTATCGACGTTGGTCCCTACGAACCCGGCGACGACCGTGGCAACGACCATCCTGAGGTCGGCGACGCCCATCAACCAGGCGAGCCCGGCAACGAGAGCTGCGGCGATGATCGCTGCCCCCTCACCCCTGAGGGTCACCCCGCCGTTCGTCCCCCGCGGCACCGGCTGGAGCGTCGTGATCAGGTAGGGCGTCTTCCCGGTGACCCCGATCTCGCTTGCGGTCGTATCGGCGGCTGCAGAGGCGACGCTCCCCATGAAGAGCGCGACAGAGCCCGGATGCCCGGTCACCCCGTAGAGGATCGCGGCCCCGGTCGCCACGATCCCGTTTGCGAAGACGTTGAAGTAGCCGCGCACACCCCCATGTTCCTGGGCAACCCCGAACCGCTCCTTATCCCCGTAGCGGTAGCGGGTCGTCGCGGCACCGATGATGAAGAAGGCGAGCATGATCAGGAACCAGCGGACGTCTGCAAAGACGATGAGGATGACCCCGATCATCGCCCCCGAGAAGAGACCGCTGATATCAGCCACCTTGAGACGGTAGGAGGTATAGCCAAACCCGAACGCGATGAGCACCGCCGCGATGAGAAGGGTCAGGTCGACCTCAAAGTTGATCTCCTCAAAGAGGAACATGGTCATCGCCACGCCCAGCGCCTCGATCATCAGGGCATCATCCCGGCTCTGGAGAACCGCCCTGAGCAGCACCGCGACGATCACGCCCATCAGGACGACGAGCGGTGCGGTGTAGCGGAGGTAGACCATCACCGCGAACGATACAACGATGGCAGCGACCATGTGACTGAGGTAGGATGCCAGTTCGCCCTCGGTGAGACGGAACGCCACCTCGCCGAACACGACGATACCAAGCGTGCAGGTGAAGACAAACGTCGAGAGCCAGCCAAGCCCGTAGAGCGCGGCAAGCACGATGATCGAGAGCGATACATACCTGGTATCCCTGATGAGGAAGAGGA
>CAZYWX010000034.1:0-12910 GCA_964651285.1 uncultured Methanoculleus sp. | reverse complement strand
GCACTAGATGCCAAATGATGATCCCTGGTGTCAGACCAGCCATCGCCCCGGAAAAACGTCACCTGGCCTCGCCGATCCTGGTGGTGGGAGGGATCCAGACGACCCGTCCTCGTACATGCCGGCAGGACGCCCCTTCAGGAGGGACCTCTCGGTCCCCTTCCCCGGAAGAATACACCCGGGATCCCCGGGTGCCAGAGACCGCTCCCCTTCAGGGGGCATCCCGGGATCGGGGTATCATCCCTCAAGATCGCAACCCAATCTCACAGAACATTGAACCACCACGTTCTGGTCGCGGCGCCAGCACACCAGACCACAACGCGGAGAGAAGTACGGCCGGGAGCCAGTCCCTTCCGCTTTTCCCCGGGTTGTCCTGCTGGATCAACACTGCTTTTTGCCAGATGGCAGGTATTCTGCGTGGTCGTGCTGTTCAGATCCTCAATCGTGCCTGGCGATAGATCCCGGGCGGGTTGGGGCATACGCACGCACGAGAATGACAACCCCCCACACACCGGCAGATGGCGTGAACAGGGCTCCCGGGGTTCCCCGGGGCAAAGAATCCAGGAAGCCGTGTCAACAATTTGACGCAGGATATCGCCCGGCTATCCACGAAGAAACCACGTGAGGATTTCCAGAACAGTGAGACCCTTCAACCGCTGGATGATTTCAGGACGACTTTCTGCAGTCTAGCATGCTGGGATCCCTGAAAGATGCAGGTCTGGCAACCAGGCCAGGTCGCCGAAGGTGGGAGAAGAGAGTGGCAGGGAAGACGATCCCCACAGCCAGAACAGGTCTCTGACAGGGCTGATACTCCCGCCAAATGCATCAGATTGCTCATAAATTCGTTTGTGAGTAACAAGGGCCGAATACAGGCCAATATCCCATTTTGTCAGACGAGTGTCATCCTTCTGGCATAATCTCCAATTAAACAAGCCAAACAAAAAGATATATATAAAATACCACATTACTCACACATATGAGATCACCCTCTGAGCTCAAAAAAGAGATAGAAACTCGACTCAAAGGATATCTCTCACGGGACCAGAACGGCATCAGGCATGAACTGCTCAGCCTCTTTGTGAAGGTAAAATCCCTGACGGTACCTCAGGTCTACGAGGAACTGCGGAAGCAGTTCAGCATCAGTTACCACTCCGTCGCTTCCATGGTAGGCACCATAGCGTCCAGGATAGGTATCCTGCACGTGAGACGGAACGCAGAGGGGACGAACACGGTCTATGAACTGAAAGATCAGTACGTCGATATGGTTGCGGGTTGCCTGGGAGCAACATGATGCAACGACCATATCACTTTTTTACACCCAACACCAATATGAGAGGTTAACATGCAGACCGACACGAAGGAACCCACGCCATCACAAACCATCCACATCTCAGACGACGTCCGTTCCTATATCCTCAAGAGGAAACGCGACTTCCGGGTGAGCACAGCCTGCAACGGACCAATTCTCCTGCCGACATCCCTGAAACCGCCAAAGCCAACTGACCTCCAGGTCCAGGTCGGCGATTATACCCTCTACATCTCAAAATATCAGGTCCGCTACATCGATACCATGCACAAAGGGGTTATCCACAAGGGGATGATCCCGATATTCTTTGATGACTTCTAGGCCATGAGTTTCGAAGAGCTGGAGCATACCGCCGACGCCCTCGTGCGGGTGCAGGGGACAACCCTGAACGAGGTCTTTGCCGACGCAGGCCGGGCCATGTTCCACGTGATGTACGGCCACGGCCCCTGCGAAGACCGGGGCGTCATGCGGCAGATCTCGCTGGAGGCAAAAGACCTTGAATCCCTCCTCGTCGACTACCTCTCAGAACTGCTCTTCATCACCGACGCCGAGAACATTGTCTTCTGCAAATTCGACGTTGATATCCAGGACACTCACCTCTCTGCGGTCGTGAGTGGTGAGCCCTTTGACCCCGCACGCCACTCAGACGGGACCCAGATTAAGGGCATATCCTACTCCGGGCTCAAAATTGTTAAAGAAGGAGATATCTATATAGTAGATATCCTCTTCGATATATAATGAGGGGCCAATATGTTAAAAGGAATCAATAAAATTAGCGATCTCGAATGGGAGGTCCCCATAGGATATGTACCAAATATGCATGTACCGGGACGTTTCTTCCTCTCCCCGGAACTGGCAGAGACTCTTGAAGAGGGGGCCATCAGACAACTTGCAAACGTCGCAACCCTGCGCGGGATTGTGAAGCACTCGCTTGCCATGCCCGATATCCACTGGGGGTATGGGTTCCCTATCGGTGGCGTCGCCGCGTTTGACATGACTGAAGGGATCATTTCCCCCGGCGGTGTTGGGTTTGACATTAACTGCGGTGTCAGGCTGATTACCACGCCCCTGACAGAGGCAGACCTTGCCGGCAAAATGCGGGAACTGATCGAGGGGCTTTTTTCCGTTGTACCGACCGGGGTAGGAGCGAGGAGCAATATCCGGGTCTCGAACAGGGAACTAACTGAGATCATGGTTGAGGGTGCGCAGTGGGCGGTTGAACGCGGACTCGGCATCCAGGATGACCTCGTCAGGTGTGAAGACGGGGGAGCAATGCCAGGTGCGGATCCGGAAGCGGTCAGCGCCAAAGCGCGCCAGCGGGGTATGCCGCAGCTCGGGACGCTCGGTTCAGGAAACCACTTCCTGGAGATCCAGGTGGCACGGGAGATCATCGACCCAGAAGTGGCCAGGGAGTTCGGGATCACCGAGGGACAGGTCTGTTTCATGGTCCATTGCGGCTCACGGGGTCTTGGTCACCAGGTTGCTACCGACCATCTCCGGATACTTGAGAACGCACTCCAGAAGTACGGGATATCCCTCCCCGACCGGCAACTTGCCTGTGCTCCCATAGATTCACCGGAAGGTCGTGCCTACTATGCCAGCATGGCCTGTGCGGCAAACTATGCCTGGGCAAACCGGCAGATCATCATGCATGAGGCCAGGAAGGTGTTTGAGCGGCTGTTCGGGATAGGGTATGATGAGATGCGACTTATCTACGACGTCGCGCACAACGTCGCCAAGTTCGAGCGCCATGCGATCAACGGCAGCACAGAGGAGGTCTGTGTCCACCGAAAAGGCGCGACACGAGCGTTCGGTCCCGGAGCCCCGGGTATCCCGCACGAGTATGCTGCAGTCGGGCAACCGGTCCTCATCCCGGGAAGCATGGGCACGTCCTCCTACCTCCTCCATGGCACGGAGACGGCGATGCAGAAGACCTGGGGGAGCACCTGTCACGGCGCGGGCAGGGTGCTCAGTCGGTCGAAGGCAAAGAAGAACATTCGCGGGAAACAACTCAGAGAAGAACTCGCAGAGGAAGGGATCGTGGTGCGGGCTCACCGTGATTCTGTGCTCGCAGAGGAGGCACCTGAAGCCTACAAACCGAGTCATGAAGTGGTGCGTGTCGTGCACGAGGCAGGCCTCTCTGGAACTGTCGCCAGGCTGGACCCGCTGGGAGTGATCAAGGGGTGAGAGAGAGGGTGTCCTGCAGAACCGGGCTGCTCTGGGACAGCCCTCTTATGTTTTCACGGCTTATCGAGGACTGCGGCGCCTCCTGTGAGCTGGTCACCCCCTACATGCTTGCCTCTCCCTTCTGGCGGGGGCGGTTTGTCTCGCTCATCGTGCCAACCGGGTTTGCAAACCCGGCCTACTCAAACCTCCTCCCGGCGCTCAGGGCTGCAAGTAACCGCATCCGGCGTTTTATTGAGGAAGGTGGACGATTGCTGGTCTTTGGCGCGGGCTGCTCCCTGGATGACGCCTACGACTGGCTCCCGTTCCCGGTAACCTATGCATTCGCGTATGGGCCACGTGCTGTCCACTACACCCGCGAGAGCAGCTACACTTCCCTCTTCGCCGGATACGACCTCTCCGCCGTTGAGTGTGACGGATCCTTCCCGGCCCATGGCGGCGAGACCCTTGCTGACTCTGCCGAGGGAGAGGCGCTCCTGATCGAGAAGACGCTCGGCGAAGGTACCATCCTGATCACCAGCATCCATGAATACCCATCACGTGAATTTCTGAAGGAGTTCACCTGCGGTGAGAGGGAAATCTTATTCTAGATAAAAACATGATGGAAAGATGGATATGGCCGTGGAACAATACATCATCTCTGAATGGTCAGGAGCGCGTGATCTTGCCCCTATCATCATGTGTCTCCATGATCTGCTGAGGCGTCTGCCTGTTACCGCACGATCCCGCAACAACCCGGGTGTCAGGATCGAGGGGGGAGAGGTTATTGACGAGGCCTACACGGGCCCCATCCTCGAAGAAGTCCTGGCAGAGAATGTCACCAAGAGGGTCAGGCCCCCATGGGGTCCATACAAGGGCATTCCGGTAGTGGTGGCGCCGGTGCGAGATAGCCAGGGCAGAGCCATCGGCGCCATCGGCATCGTCGACGTGACCGGCATCTTTGATCTGGCGAGTTTTATGGAGCAGAACGCGGATATCAGAAAACAGGTATGTGGCAGAGATCCGTGTCCGCTCCCGACTGAGTCGCCCGCAGCAAAAAGGTAATGGACATGAAAGATACGGCATTCAATGTACTGAAAATTCTCGAAGAATCTCCCGGCCCGATATCGGGCGAGCGGATCGCAGAGCAACTGGGTGTCACCCGATCAGCAGTCTGGAAACAGATACGTGAACTCCGGAGATTAGGATACGATATCACATCGTCCAGGGCAGAGGGCTACTGTCTCGAGGCGACGACCGACAGACTCCTCCCGCATGAGATCCATAAAAAGCTCCGCACCAAGACTATCGGGAAGCAGATCCGCTACTTTGACCGGACCGCCTCCACGAGTTGGATTGGAAAGCAGCTCGCCAGCGAGAACGACCCTGAAAAACTGCATGGCATGGTGATCATCGCCGAAGAGCAGACCGGCGGGGTGGGCCGACTTGGCCGGGCCTGGGTCTCGCCTGCTGGCGGCATCTGGACAACGATCATCCTGAAACCAAAGATCCCGATCGACCACCTCTTCATGGTCACCATGGCCGGGTCGATCGCGATCGCCCGTGCGATCAGGAAGGAGTACAACCTCAGTGCACTCATAAAGTGGCCAAACGACATCTTCATCGGCGATAAGAAGGTCGCAGGGTTGCTCCTGGAACTTGCCGCAGAGGCAGATACGGTCCATTATGCCCTTCTCGGGATCGGCATTGACGCAAACATATCACTCGACGACCTCCCGCCAAACCTCAAAGGGACAGTGACCTCGCTTGCGGCAGAGGTCGGGCATGAAGTCGATCGCGTGGCGCTCCTCGCCCGTGTTCTCAGGGAGTTCGAGCTGCGCTACCAGCAACTTGAGGATGGCGAGTATGACTCCATCATCCGCGAATGGAAGAGCCTCTCTCTGACGCTTGACCAGCGGGTGGCCATCAGAACCATCAACAAGGCATTTGAGGGAGAAGCCATCGACATCGATGACCGCGGCGCCCTGATCATCCGCAAGGATAACGGGCAGATCGAGCGGGTTATCGCTGGCGACTGCTTCCAGCTCTGATTACCCGGCTCTCTCGAGAGCCCCTTTCGTGAGAGAGCAATCCTCACCCGCACCTCTGGTGCCCGAACGCTGGCCTTTCAGGCCCTGTTGCATCCAGGAATGTGAGAATGTGAGTATCAGTGGCCATTTGCTCTGAGGAGAGGACCCCATCCCCCCATCCAGGTTTTTTCTCTCCTGCCCCGGGAGATCCAGGAAGTTATCCCGGGATCCCTCTGCCAGGAGGGAGCGGGGAGGGGCGGGACGGGCGCCCCAGCAGCGGCATACATCATGCCGCTTCCAGCAGCCCCTACACTCGATCTCGGGTGATACCCAGCCGGTCTCACCGCGCGGAGGGTTCTCCCACGCCTGGATACCCTGATACAAGGCGAGCCTCTGGCTGATCTCCGCGCACAGGGAACCAGGATAACCTCAGGATTTTTCTTGTCAACCTCCCAATTTATTTAGGTTCACATGAAACATCGCACCCAGATCATCGCTTACAGTGCTACATTCGTCGCACTGATCGCCGCCGGCAGCTGGATATCCATCCCGCTACCCCCGGTCCCGCTCACGCTCCAGACCCTGTTTGTGCTCCTTGCCGGGGTCGTCATGAAACGGTACGCCATAATCCCGGTCAGCCTCTTTGTACTCCTCGGGGCGGCCAACCTCCCGGTCTTTCATAACGGCACAGCAGGCCTCGGGGTGCTTCTCGGCCCCACAGGGGGGTTCCTGCTCGGCTTTATCCCCGCCGCCCTTATCACCGGGCTTGCCTATGAGCAGGAGTCGCCAAAATGGCGGGTGGCCGGATTGATCGCGGCAACCGGGATAATCTACCTCTTCGGCGTCGCCTGGCTCTCCTACTCGGCATCGCTTCCGCTCATCCAGGCGGTCATGCTCGGGGTTGTCCCGTTCATCATCGGTGACGCCGTAAAGGTCGCAGCTGCATACACCATCGGTAAACGACTGGACTGAGATGATCCAGATCACCAATCTTCGACACCAGATCGTCGATATCCCGGACCTCAGGCTGGATGCGCGCCACATCGCCGTAATCGGGCCAAACGGAAGCGGTAAGACGACACTGCTCGAGGTCTGTTCTGGCATCGAGGAACCCCGTGCAGGGACGGTCCAGGTCCTCGGAAAGTCACCATCTGCCGTAACGATCGGGTGGGTGGGTGAGTTCCCTGACCGGACACTCCTCTTCTCCCGGGTATATGACGAGATCGCGTCAACCCCACGGTTCCGCAACCGTTCCTGCCAGGAGACTGATGAACGGGTCCGGAGGAGCGCCGCGAGGGCCGGCATCGCGCACCTCCTTGATGCGAAAGTCTCAGATCTCTCCGGGGGTGAGAAGGCCCTCGTTGCGCTGGCAGCAGCCGGCGCTGACGACCCCGAGGTGCTCATTCTGGACGAGGCCGACTCGCACCTGGACGCCAGGACTGCTGCGCGTGTCCAGAAGGCTGTAGAGGAGAGCACGGCAGTCCACGTTCTCTGGTGCACACAATCGATGGACAACGCAGCCTGCGCTGATTACGTCCTCTTTATGGAGAGGGGTGCAGTCAAGCATCATGGCACCCCTGATGAGGTCTTTGCCAGGCTTGAGGAGACCTGTTTCTACCCCACGATCTGGAGGATCCAACGATGAGAGTGGACCTCGAGGATATCCGCTTCTGCCGGGGAGCGTTCACCCTCCAGGGCTCAGGCACCTTCAGGGAGGGGGTACACCTGGTCAGCGGTCCGGTGGGGAGCGGAAAATCAACGCTGGGCCTCCTGCTCGCAGGAATCATCCGTCCAGAGCATGGGGAGGTCCGACGGCGCGGGGTCTCGTCGACCCTGCTCTCGTTGCAGTTCTCCGAATACCATGTCACCTACCCGACCGTCGCCGAAGAGGCCAGATCCTGGGGGTTTGAACCAGATGATCTGCTTGCGCGGGCGGATCTTGCCGGACACGCCGACGACGACCCGTTTCACCTCTCCCGCGGCGAACTGAAACGACTGATCCTGACCTGTATGATCCTGCGGAACCCCGATCTCCTGATACTGGACGAACCCTTCAGTTCTCTGGACTGCGCCGCCAAACAGAAGACCTGCAGGATGATCGAAGGGAGGAGCAAGGGGATCACCATTATCTTCTCGCATGAGCGTGCGATCCTTCCCCGGGTAGACACGATCTGGGAGATGGAAGATGGAACCCTGAGCACCTGCGGGAGCGTGCCTGAGGCTATTTACCGGTGGCGGCATGCTCCGCCATATCTTGCGTACGCTCTGAAACTGGGCGCCCACCCTGAGAACATCAGGCTCTCTGATGCGCGGGAGGCGGTATGCAGGATCCACGGCTGAGGCTCTTTGCCACCGTGATCCTCTCGGCGGCTGCGTTTGCGAGCACAGCCGGAGCCCTCGCCGCGTTGATCTGGTGGCTCCTCTTCACACCGCGCACCAAGGCTCTCCCGCGCCCGGGGGTACTCCTCGGCCTCATCGCCATGATCGCCGTAACAGCATTCGTCTCCGGGTGGGGGGGCGGTCCCGGGATCTCCTACCTGATCAGGATGATCGTGGTCCTGCTCATCGCTGCATGGGCCTATGCCGAGACAGAGGAAGGTGAGGTGCTTGCTGTAGCGGTCTGGGCCCTCGGGAACCGGATCGGGTTCGAGATCGGACTCATCGCAGAGATGGGGCTTGCTGGACTCAGTGTGATCAGGCAGGATATCGAGCAGATGCGGGTTGCACTGGCACTGAAAGGGACCAGGATCGGCATCCGCTCGGTTGTGCCGATCGCCATCACCCTCATCGTTACCCAGATACGGAGAGCTGATGAAATGGCCAGATTGCTGCTGGTCCGGGGATACACGCTTGGAGGGCGGATCTGCCCCCAATTTACGAGGGGGCCACGAGATCTTCTGGCATCACTATTGGCGGGAATACCTGGAATTTTACCCTATCTACCCCTTCGAGATATTTTTATATTATTACAGTGAACTTTTTAGAGGCTTTATTGATACCTCCTCTGCCCTTCGAGGTGCAAAATTCGATGTGTGCTGCCAAATCTGATACACTCTATATCACCGATACCACGCTCAGGGACGCGCATCAGTCGCTTATAGCCACACGGCTACGAACTGAAGACATGCTTCCCCTCGCCCGTGCCATCGATGACGTCGGTTTCTTCTCTGTTGAAGCCTGGGGCGGGGCAACCTTTGACAGCTGCATCAGGTTTCTCAACGATGACCCCTGGGACCGCCTTCGGAACCTGAAGGCCGAACTGAAACACACCCCTATCCAGATGCTCCTGCGGGGTCAGAACCTCGTAGGCTACCGGCATTACCCTGATGATGTGGTGGAGAAGTTCGTCGACGCATCTGCAGAGAACGGAGTCGACATCTTCCGGGTCTTTGATGCGCTCAACGATCTCCGGAACATGAAGAAGGCAATGGAGGAGGTCAGGAATGTCGGCGCCCACCTGCAGGGCGCGATATCGTACACGACAAGCCCGGTCCACTCTGTTGCAACCTTCATCGATATGGCTGAGGACCTCTACGCGCTTGGATGTGACTCGATCTGTATCAAGGACATGGCCGGGCTGATCATGCCCCATGACGCCCGTGACCTGATCGCGGGGATCAAGAAGAGAGTGGACGTCATGGTCTGTCTCCACTCTCACTGTACGAGTGGTGTTGCGCCCCTGAGTTACCAGGCAGCGATCGAGGCAGGCGTGGATATCCTCGATACCGCGATGTCGCCGTTTGCACTCGGGACCTCTCAACCGCCTACCGAGAGCATCGTCGCGAGTGTCGCCGGGACGCCGCGTGACACCGGCATCGATCTGGCCAAGCTCCGGAACGTCAGAGACATCTGCCGGGATATCAGAGAGAAGTATGAACCGCTCTTCAACGCTATTGCTGACCGGGTTGACTCTGACGTCCTTATCTACCAGCTCCCGGGCGGCATGATCTCAAACCTCATCTCCCAGTTGCAGGAGCAGGGTGCTCTCGATCGCCTGGAAGAGGTTCTCCAGGAGATCCCGCGGGTCAGAAAGGACCTTGGCTATCCCCCGCTTGTGACGCCGACAAGCCAGATCGTGGGCACCCAGGCGGTGCTCAATGTCCTTCTGGGCGGAGAGCGCTATCGGAACGTGACCCAGGAGGTGAAGGACTATGTCCTTGGCCTCTACGGCCGTTCTCCAGCTCCGATCAGCCCTGACGTGCAGAAACGGATCATCGGTGATGAAAAACCAGTCACAGTCCGCCCTGCAGACCTTCTCGAGCCCAGCTATGCACAGATGCGGAAGGAGGCCATGGAACAGGGGCTGGTCACGAAGGAAGAGGATGTTCTCACCTACATCCTCTACCCGGCCGTCGCACCGTCGTTCCTGAAGGGCGAGCGCCAGGCTGAGTTGATCCCACAGAAACCGGCCACCGGAACGGCAGGGATTGCAGATGTCCCCCATTCAATGGAGGTGGAGGTGGACGGTGAGATATTCTCGGTTCGGATCGTTACCGTTGAGGGGAGTTCGGTCGGGATGGCGGCGGCCCCCACCTCGCCCAGGGAGAGGATCCCACGCGGGGATGTCCCTGGCGGCATCAAGAGCAACATGCAGGGAATGGTGCTTGAGGTGCTGACCCAGAAAGGGAACACGGTCAAGAAAGGGGATACCCTCATTGTCCTTGAGGCAATGAAGATGGAGAATCCAATCCGTAGTCCGCGTGACGGTACGGTGATGGAGATCTTCGTAGATGCCGGGGACGTCGTACAGAACGGCGACGTTCTGATGATCGTCGAGTGAGACCCCTGATCACCCGGCTGACAGAGAGATTGCAGAATGAAGTACTTTGATAAGATCCTGATAGCAAACCGTGGTGAGGTCGCCATCCGGGTTATGCGCGCCTGCCGGGAGCTGGATATCGACACAGTCGCAATCTACTCCGAGCCAGATAAGAACGCGCTCCATGTCAAGTACGCCAACGAGGCGTTCTGCGTGGGTGAGGCGCACCCGTCCAAGAGTTACCTGAATAAAGAGCGGATCTGTGACATCGCCAGGAAGTCCGGGGCTGATGCGATCCACCCGGGGTATGGCTTCCTTGCTGAGAACAGTCAGTTTGCAAAACTGGTTGAGGAAGAAGGGCTGACATTCATCGGACCATCATGGAAGACGATCGAGGCACTGGGCTCAAAGATCGGGTCAAAACAGATGATGCGTGAGGCCGGGGTCCCGGTCCTTCCGGGGACAACTGACGGTGTCACCAGCCTTGATGATGCGGCAAAGGTCGCTGCCGAGATCGGGTACCCGGTGGTCGTGAAGGCGAGTGCAGGTGGCGGGGGTATCGGTATGCATATCGCCAGGAGCGAGGACGAACTCGGAGAGGCGATCGAGAAAGGTATGCGGATCGCAGAGTCTGCGTTTGGAGACCAGACGGTCTTCGTGGAGAAATATCTCACGAAGCCGCGTCACATCGAGATCCAGATCCTCGCTGACGCAAAAGGCCATACCATCCACCTCTATGACAGGGAGTGCTCAATTCAGCGCCGACACCAGAAACTGGTCGAGGAGGCACCCTGCCCGATCATGACCCCCGATCTCCGGGACCGGATGACGGCTTCGGCCATCGCCGCCGCAAAGGCGGCGAACTACACGAACGCCGGCACAGTGGAGTTTCTCTACGCAAACGGGGACTACTACTTCATGGAGGTAAACACCCGGTTGCAGGTGGAGCATACCATCACTGAGTTCATCACGGGCATCGATATCGTGAAGCAGCAGATCGCCCTCGCCGCCGGTGAGGATATCTCGATGGACCAGGAGGATGTCAGCATCCGGGGGCACGCGATCGAGTGCCGGGTCAACGCGGAGGACCCCTTGAACAACTTTACCGCGGATCCGGGCAAGATCGTCCGTTACCGGTCTCCGGGAGGTCCGGGGATTCGGGTGGATTCGGGCGTCCACATGGGCTACACCATCCCCCCGCACTATGATTCGATGATATCCAAACTCTGTGCCTGGGGGGCTACCCGTGAAGAGGCGATCTGGCGGATGCGCCGGGCTCTCTACGAGTATGTTATCCTGGGCGTGAAGACGACCCTGCCGCTCCAGTTTGCGATCATGCATAACCCTCACTTCATCGCTGGGAATACCCACACCCACTTCCTGCAGGAGGAGCATATCGCAAAGAACCTGCGTCACTACATCCGTGAGGAGGAGACACGTATACAGACGCTGGCCGCATCGCTCAGGCATGGGAAGGAGACGGCAGCGATCGCTGCGGTGGTCGAGGTCTACCTCCAGAAAAACATGAAGTAACCCCCCATCCAATTTTTCAGAAAGTCATAAGGTTTATTTGTCAATACATCATTGTTATACTGCACTTTGTGTGTGCTGCGGTGGCCTAGTTGGTTAGGGCGCCAGACTCATAGGGTTTTGAGAAGAACGGAGCGTCCAATCCTGGGACATCTGGAAATCGTGGGTTCGGATCCCACCCGCAGCATCGTTTTACCAGATTTGGTATCCAATTTAAAAAATAAACCTTTTCCTTCGAGATCGCTCTTTCACGATCCCACTCAACTTCTAAGCGTGAACTACCCCGCTTGCGCGAGCGGGCTTCCTGCGAGTGTTCTGGAATTTCCAGGCCTGTTTGTCGCAGATTATGATAGTGCTCTCGTGCCGAGTCAACGAGCACATCCCAAAAGTCTCTGGCGATCGATGATCCCGGGGGGTCAGCACACCTTCACGCAGGGGAACGGCGATTCGACGCATCCAGTGCCCAGAAATCGGAACGGCTGCCTATGCCCCGGGTATCGCGCCCTGGGGGAGGGACGGAGAGAAGTGCTCCGCGGGGGATGGGGCAAAGGCCAGATATGCTCTGCCTATTTGGAATCGTTGCACCAGGGACAAAATCCTGGCTCTGATCGCAGTCGACCCAACCATCACCATGAACGAACTCGCAGAGCAGATCGGCATCACGCCGAAGGGGATTGAGTGGCAGATCCGGCGATTGAGAGAGGCTGGACCACGGCAGGCTCAAAGAGGTGACAAAAGAGCACCCGCATGACATTACCGTGGCTCTTCACGGCCTGGTCGAAAAAGGGCTTCTGATGAGTGAGGGGTCGGGCCGGAGGACGCGGAGTGACGGTCGCCTGCCGCCGGCACTATGAAGATCGATGGCGGATTGAGCAAAGAATGGCGGTGACCGGAAGATTACTGGAAGCAGGGATGAGTGGCATAGGAGAGCATGCGATCCTCACGCCCTATGGGGGAGAGTATCGACTGGCAGTGAGTTGACCGCAGAACTGTCTCCAGTATCGTGAATAATGTCTCTCAGGAGATCGAGGGGCGAAGAGGGAGCACGGGCGGTTCGCAATCTTCTCCATGAGGGACGCGGGGACTATGCAACGTTCTTGATCTTTGCCTTCAGCCCGGATGCGA